>DATHFB010000306.1:0-2227 GCA_035318305.1 Steroidobacteraceae bacterium
ACGTCGTGGGACGCGGCATAGCGCTGCAGCGCCTGCATGGCGCCGTTTTTGTACTTCACCGCGGTAAAGGGACAAACAGGATTGGTCCACTCCAGAACCACCAACTTGCCGGCGTAGTCGCGCAAGCTGTGGCGTTTGCCATCGGCACCCTGGGCGCTGAACGTCGGCGCCTGTGCGCCCGGATTCACGCGGCTCAAGCCCGTGGCCTGCGCGAAGCTGCACAGGCTGAAGCCCGCGGCCGCCATCGACATGAATGCGGCGGCCCGCGCGAATCCTTTCAACGCATCAAAGGAATGCACGGGCCGCCACGTTTGGGTTATTGACCGCCTCCGGTCTTTTCCGGCGCCGGTTGCGCCGGTGCCGCGGCCGGAGCTGCTTGGCCCGGCTGCGATGCCTGCTGACGGCGCTTCTGCCCGGCAGCCTGGGCAGCCAGCAACTCATTGGGCTCGATGAAGCCGTCATGGTCGGTGTCGATCTTGGCGAAGCTCGCCGCAAAATCCTTGCCGATCGGGCCGGTCAGTTCCGACATGTCCAGCTTGCCGTTCATTTTCGTGTCCAGCATGCCGAACAGGCGATTTTCATTCAGCTCTTTGTCGAAGGCCTTGTATTGCTCCATCTTGTCCGAGGTCTCTCCGACCCACTCGTAGTGAAATGCGGTATAGAGCATTTCATCGAATGACTGATCACCCCAGGGCACGACGCGGTTGTGATCCGGATTGGCCGGATTTCTCACAGAGTTGTCATACGTGTAAACGGCCAGCAGTTTCGATCCTGCCGGAACCTTGACGGGCTGAACGAAGTTGTACTCGCGCTGCCAGTTGAAATCGTAGTGCGGCAGGGACACCAGCAAGGTCTTCTTGCCGTCCGGCTCTATGAGAAAGAACTGCGACGATGCGCCGCGATAGTGGGCGTGCGGGAACGCACCGTACAGCATCATGTCCTTGGGGACATCAATGTACGCCTGCAGCTCCGTGCTCTCCTTGTTCGCCGGAATGACGATGTTCGCGTTCAACACGACCGAGTTGCGCATCACGAACTTCGGTTTGTCCTTCCAAAAGTAAAGCGCGATCTGCGAGTGCTCGGTCACTTGCTGGCCGTACGGGGTGTAGTGCACCTGGAAGCCGATCGCGCCGCCGGGCGGTATGAAGGCGCCGGTGTTCGGCGGCTCGACGAAGGATTCGGCGCCGACTGCGTAGCCGCCCAACGACGTGCCCCACTTGCTCTCATTGGCAACCTGGCCGGGTCCCGGCACTTCGGCCATGTAGCCGGTGAGAATGTGATGCACGGTTTGGCGATTCACGACCTTGATGGTCGAGGCGCGCAGCCACTTGCCTTCCTTCAGGGGATTGACGATGTAGGGGCGCTGATAATCAACGATGCCGTTCGCCGGTATGGTGTAAGCGGGAACATCGAGCACCAAGTCCGGCTTGCCCAGCGGCCATTCGGGCGCCGTGAAAGCCTTGCCGGCCAACGGATCGGCACCCATGCCGCGCGGCGCACCCGCTTCGACCCAGTGAACCAAAGTCTTGATCTGCGCGGCCGACAGGCTGCGGTCGCCGAGGAAGTGTCCGACGCTCGGATCGGCGCGCCACGGCGGCATGCGTTGCGTGCGGATCATTTCGCGAATCATCGGTGCAAAGGGCGCGATCTCTTCGAACTTCGTGAAGGGCATCGGGCCGATGCCGCCGGGCTCGTGGCAAGAGACGCACTTGTCCTCGAACATGGGCGCGATGTTCTTGACATAGGTCACTTTGCTGGTGGCCACCTTGGCGCGCTCGGGGAAGTCGACCAGGCAACCGACAGCCTCGACCTTTGCGACCGCCACCGGCTTGCCGGCCAATTGCGCATCGAGTGCGTCCTTGGCCCAGGTGTGATCGGCGGCAGCTTTCTGGCGCTCGTAGGTGACCTTGTCGTCGATAGGACCGCGATAAACGATTTTCCAGGTCTTGGGATCGATGACGATGGCTTCGGCGGTGCGAGTCACACCCAACTGCTCACCGACCAACTGGTTGGTGTCCATCAGGATGGGCAGGTTGTAGCCGTAGCTTTGAGCTTCGGCGACGATCGCGTCGCGCTTGTCCGAAGGCGTGGAGTTCAACATGAAAATTTCGACGCCCTTCGCCGAGTACTCATCCTGCAATGCTTTCACCGCGGCGCTGGTGTTGCGGCTGACCGGGCAATTGTTTGCCTGCGTGATCAGCACGACCGCACTGGCGTCGCCGAGTTG
>DATHFB010000307.1:0-23654 GCA_035318305.1 Steroidobacteraceae bacterium
CGGCATCGTACTCCTGCGCCCGCTTGACGTTTTTCACGCCGGCATTGTAGGCCGACTTGGCGGCGTCATCGGCGCTGCGCGGGGTGCTCGTCGCGCCTGCGGAACTGCCGCCGCTGGGCATGGAACCTCCGCCGTGCGCCAGCGCGATTCCGACCGGTGCCACCGCCAAGGTGGTCGTGATCATCAACATTCCGAAATTGCTTCGCATGGGAATCCCCCTTCGATGGCCCAATGGTTCCTGTCGGTTGTGAGTACCCGCGTGATCCGAAGTGGTTTAACTCACCGGTGGCTGCATGGTGCGGACCTATTGAGGCCCCATCAGCTCGGCAGCCGGGTGCGGCAGTGCCGCGACTTGTTGAGCAGTCACGTTCGTCTTGTACTTGTTCTCGAAATGGCTGCGCACATAGTTGACCACGTCCGCAATCTGGGCGTCGGTCAAATGCGTTCGCGACTGGGCCTGATCCACGGGTTGCCCGAACGGCGGCATGCCGCTTCGGCCGTTAAGAACCGTCAGCGCCACAAATTCCCAGGAGACGAACTTCTTATTCGCCACGAGTTTCGGATAAGCCCCGGCCCCGACCGCTCCTTGGGCGCCGGGCATGTGGCACCCCTGGCAAATATGCTCGTATATCTGCTCGCCGCTCAACGAACCGATGGCGGCTCGCGATGTAAACAAAGGGCTGTCCGCCAACGCGCTCGCCGCGGCCGCCATGAGGAGCACCGTGATGAGGGTTCTCATGCCTTGGCCCCTTGTGCCACCGCGCGCAGGTGCAGTCGGCCAATGGCGTCAAGCGCTGAAGTGACGGCCCCTTCCTGCCAGCCGCCGAGATACGAGGCGTGTTCGCCGGCCAGCGCGACGCGGCCGTCAATCTGGCACAAGTCTTCGTAATGCTTGGCGCGCGTATCGGACGTCCACATTCCAAAACAACCCAGGGTGAAGGGCGCGCGATGCCATGCAACGGCAACGCCGTTATCGAACTCCTTGTGATACTGCGGATGAATTTGACTGCCGTACTCGACCACCTTCTGCACGCGCTCCTGCGGCGTCATGGCCGTGAACTGCATGGCGTTCAAGCCCCAGATGTAGGCGCCCAGCAGAACCCCTTTACCGCCGCTTTGAAATCCTGTGTTCGGATATCCGATATTCATGATCGGCAGATCGGTATAGGTAATGCCGCCGAAGATCTGCTCGTCCTCTTCCCAGAAACGGCGCTTGAACTGCAAGCCCGCCTTGATGGCCGCTGCATAGGGCACTGCTGAAATCGCCGATGCCATCGCCTGGCCCACGTTCATCGGTATCTGTGCCAACACCGGGAGGGGAATGGTGCACAAGCACCAGTCCGCGTGCGCGGATTGTTTCGACCCCGGACTTACGGTGTCGGTGAACGTGACCGTGACACCGGCCGCGTCTTGGTGAATGTCGATCACTTTGCTGTTATAGCGAATGAGGGGTCCGAGTTCTCGGCCAAACGCCTCGCCGATGCGCCCCATGCCGCCCGCGGGTTGAAACAGCGCCGTTTGCATGTCGAACGCATCGCCGTTGGGGATGCCCTGCCAAAGACCGGATTGGAGAATCTCGCGCAGCCCAACCGGCTTCGATGGAATGGGCCGCGCGCTCAAGCCCCCGCCGGGATTCTTCTCGTAGCCGCGCCGATCGCTGACCCCTTCACTCGCCACATAGGCGAAGTTCTTGTCGAGCGCTCCCCATTCACGCAGCGACTCGAGGAGTATTTCTTGATCTTCCTTGGTGACCGAGGCGTCAAGGGAATTCTGCCGCGTGGCTTTGGCCAACAATTCTGCGACATGGCCCTGATAGTCGGCTTTGACCTCACGGAAGCGCTGCGGCTTCCCGCCGAACGCCTGGCTGCTGTGCAAATACGCGTTGTAGTTGACCTGAAAAAAGGGCTCCAGTGCGATACCGAGGCGCTTGGCGTAATGCATCATCCCGTGATGATGATAGGGAATTCGCCAAGGGCCTGGATTGATGTACAAGTCCTTGTCGAATTCACACTGCTGGGAGAGCCCGCCCATTTCCGTGTAGCGGTCGCCGCCACGAAGGCTCCAGTTGCGTCCACCGGGTCTCGCGTTGTATTCAAGAACCTGAACTTTGTAACCGGCGCCGCGCAGCTCATAGGCTGCTGTCATGCCGGCCATGCCCGCGCCTAGTATCAATACGGAGGCGCCTTTCGGCGCTCCTTGCAGATCGATCGGCCCTTGATAAGGCGACTCGGCCGCAAACCCAAGGCTGCTCATCGCTTGATACATCGCCGCGCTGCCCGCGGTAGACCCGATCATTTGCAGCAGCTGACGCCGGCTCAGCGAATTCGACCCATCCCCATTTTGCATCGCGTCCCCGTTTTTTTAGGCGCTGTTTCTCGTGCGATCCATACTACATGAGCCAAGCGTGATAGCGGTCTCAAGTGTATTTGTTGAACTGCCGCCCGTTGCGCAAGTCTTATACAATGCCGATCAGTCGATTTCCGGAGGCCCGTGAACGACGGGTAGCTTTATGCAAGTCCTTACCAAGCTGCGTACATTTTCTGTTGCTTTCTTCGCGTGTGCTGCGCTCCTCGCGGGTGCGCCTACGTTCGCTCAACATGCGGGCGGCTGGCATGGCGGCGGCGGCTGGCGCGGCGGCGGTGGGTGGCATGGCGGCGGTGGGTGGCATGGCGGTTACGGCTGGCGGGGCGGCTACGGTTGGCGCGGCGGTTTCTACGGTCCGTGGGGCTGGGGATTGGGCGGCTTAGGGTTAGGCCTCTACTTCGCGACGCTTCCTTACTATTACTCGACGTATTGGTGGGGCGGCGTTCCCTATTACTACGCCGACGACACTTACTACATTTGGAACAGCGGTGTGGGTCAGTACCAGACCGTGGCGCCGCCTGCGGAAGTCTTGAGTCAGGCGGGCGGCCAGGCCGGCGGGCAGGGAGCAGGCCCTTCGGAACTGATTGCCTATCCGAAAAACGGCCAGAGTCAGGAGCAGTTGGGCAAGGACAAGTTCGAATGCCATCGCTGGGCGGCGGCCCAGACCGGGTTTGACCCGACTCAGGTCGGCGGTGGGTCGGCGCCAGGCAAGCGATCCGATTATTTTCGAGCTCAGGCTGCGTGTCTGGAAGGCCGCGGCTACAGCGTCAAGTAAGGGCGTTTTACCGGGCGAGTTGCGCCGCGTTCCCGCTCCGGGCCGCAGCGCATCAAATCGCTCTTTTTCTTCGACATTCACTACCCAGCCATGGCAAAATGCCCGGCTTTTGATCCGGCCTTAAGGCCTCCCCGAACTTTTACCTGAAACTTACGGAATTTTGCTATGGCCCGCACTACCCCCCTTTCCGATATTCGCAATATCGGCATCATTGCCCACGTCGACGCCGGCAAGACGACGACGACGGAGCGCATCCTGTATTACACGGGGCGTAAGCACACGATCATCGACATTCACGATACGAAGGATCTGAAGACCTCGACGACCACGGATTATCTCGAACAGGAACAGAAGCGCGGCATCACCATTCAGAGCGCCGCGGTATCCGCCTTTTGGCGCGACAAGAAAATCAACCTGATCGACACGCCGGGACACGTGGATTTCACCATCGAAGTAAACCGCTCGCTGCGCGTGCTTGACGGCGCCGTGGTGGTGTTCGACGGCGTGGCGGGCGTCGAACCGCAATCCGAGACCAATTGGCGCCTCGCCGACAACTACGGCGTTCCGCGAATCTGCTACGTGAACAAAATGGACCGCAGCGGCGCCAACTTCTTGCGCTGCGTGGACATGATCAAGAAGCGCCTCGGCGCAAGACCCTTGCCGGTGCAGATACCGATCGGATCGGAAGACAATTTCAAGGGCATGGTCGATCTGGTTGAAATGAAGGCCCTCGTCTGGGAGTCCGACGACAAGGATGCCGAATGGAAAGTGCTGGAAGTGACGCCGGATCTGGCGGACAAATTGCACATCACCGTGCCGAGCGACGTCAAGCTATTGGGCAGTGTCGCGCAGTTCCGCACGGAATTGGTCGATACCTGTCTTGAACAGGATGACGAAGCCATGGAAGCTTTTCTGACCCATGGCACGATGCCTTCCGCCGATATTCTGCGCGCGTGCTTGCGCAAGGGAACGTTGAACTCCGCCTTTACGCCGGTGCTCTGCGGTTCGTCGTACAAGAACAAAGGCGTGCAGCAGGTTCTGGACGCCGTCGTTGATTATCTGCCGGCCCCGACTGACGTGCCTTCGATCAAAACCGTGGACGCGGACGGCCATCCGATCGGCGAGCGCAAGACCGCCGACGATGAGCCGTTCTCGGCCCTGGCTTTCAAGGTCATCAACGATATCTACGGCGCATTGACCTTCATCCGGGTTTATTCGGGCGTGTTGACCAAGGGCGCTTCAGTGATGAACTCCACCCGCGGCAAGCGGGAGAAAATCGGCCGCATGGTCGAGATGTTCGCCAAGGAAGCGAATCCGGTCGAAGAAGCGCGCGCAGGCGACATCATTGCCCTGGTCTCGCTGGCGGATACGGAAACGGGAGACACGCTGTGCGATGCGGCGCACGAGGTGGTACTCGAGCGCATGCGGTTTCCGGAACCCGTCATCAGCGTATCCGTCAAGGCGAAAGTGAAAGCCGAACAGGAGAAGTTCGGCAGCGCGCTCGGCAAGATGGTCCGCGCCGATCCCTCGCTGCACTTGGAGACGGACCGCGAAACCGGACAAACGATTTTGCGCGGCATGGGCGAACTGCATCTGGAAGTCACGCTGGATCGCATGCGCACCGAGTTCGGTGTCGAGGGCATCATGGGCGAACCCCAGGTCGCCTATCGCGAAACCATCACCAAGAAGATCACCGAACAATACATCCACAAGAAGCAGACCGGCGGTTCCGGCCAATTCGCCGAAGTGTGGATCGTGTTCGAGCCGCTGGAGCGCAGCACCGGCTTCGAGTTCATCGATGAGACGGTCGGCGGATCGGTGCCGCGTGAATTCGTGCCGTCGGTCGAGAAGGGACTGAAGGTGCAAAAGGAGGACGGGGTACTCGCGCACTATCCGACGGTGGACTTCCGGGCGACCTTGATCGATGGAAGCTTCCACGATGTCGACTCCAACGCGATGACCTTTGAAATCGCCGCCAAAGCCGCTTTCCGCGAGGGCATCCGCAAGGCTGCGCCGATCCTGCTCGAGCCCGTGATGAAGGTGGAAACCGTGACTCCGGGAGACTATCTGGGCGACGTGATCGGCGACATCAATCGCCGGCGCGGCTCGGTTCAGGACCAATTGGAACGCGGCACCAATATCGCCGTGGTGGCGATCGTGCCGCTGTCCGAAATGTTCGGCTACATCGGACAGTTGCGCGGCATGACCAGCGGCCGTGCCTCGTACACCATGGAGTTCTCGCACTACGAGCCGGTTCCGCGCAATGTGGCCGACGAAGTCATCGCCGAAGTGGCGAAGGCCAAGGCAGCATTGACGGCTTGATCGGCAGCGGCCGGATGAATTTGTGCTTTACAGCAGTAAAGTACCGGTTTATCGTCCGCGACGTTTAGGGTCATATAGGTCGTACTCGTGAGTTGTTGTTCGAGTGGCAATCAGCGCTGTAACGCGCGCGCTCCGGCTCGATAACGCTTAAGGTTCGCCTGTAGCGTCGTCCCGGCTCGGCGCGGGACGATTTCCGCCAATATTCGATCGGATCGATCGGGTCGGCATTTGCCGATCCCATCGAGACCGGTTGCGTGTGCGCATCAACCTCGAGTCGTCTCCCTGGGAGATCGACGATGGTCAAACTGCTCAAGAGTTTCACGGAAAATCCGCGGGTCAAGCAATTGGGGCCGGGCCTGATCACGGGCGCAGCGGACGATGATCCGAGCGGCATCGCCACTTATTCGCAGGTCGGCGCGCAGTTTGGCTACAACATGCTGTGGACGGTGCTGTTCACCTACCCGTTGATGGTGGGCATCCAGATGGTCAGCGCGCGGCTCGGCTACATCACCGGCAAAGGCCTGGCCGCGAACGTAAAAGCGGTTTTTCCGCGCCCCGTGCTCTACGGCATCGTGGGACTTCTGCTGATCGCCAACACCATCAATATTGCCGCCGACATCGCGGCGATGGGGGAGGCGCTGCGTCTTCTGCTCGGCGGTTCCGCCCATCTGTATTCGGTGTGTTTCGGCGTTTTGTGCCTGGTTCTGCAGGTCTATCTTCGCTACGAAACTTATGTTCGCTATTTGAAATGGCTGACCTTGGCGCTGCTGTCCTATGTCGCCGTGATTTTCACCATCCACGTGCAGTGGGGCACCGTGATCAGCGAATTGGTGCTGCCGCGGCTGGTTATGGATCACAACACCATCACCATGATCGTGGCCGTGTTTGGCACGACCATCAGTCCCTACCTGTTTTTCTGGCAGGCTGCGCAGGAAATGGAAGACCTGCGCGCGACCAATGCTCGAAACGGCGGCACCTACATGCTGCCGCACACCACCGAGGTCGCGCGCCGGCAGATGCGGCGCATACGCTGGGATACGTACGTGGGCATGGGTTTTTCAAATCTGATTGCCTTCTTCATCATCTTGAGCACAGCGGCGACCTTGCACGTGGCGGGCATCATGGACATCCAGACTTCCGCGCAGGCGGCCGAAGCGTTGCGTCCCTTGGGCGGCCCTGCCGCATTTTTATTGTTCAGCTTGGGGATAATCGGCACCGGGATGCTGGCCGTGCCGGTGCTGGCCGGCTCTGCCGCATACGCCGTATCCGAGAGCTTTGACTGGCAGTCGGGCATGGACCGCAAGTTGCCGGAGGCCTTGGGGTTCTACGGCATTATCGGCATCGCCACCATCGGTGGGGTGGCATTGAACTTCACGCATCTGGATCCGGTGCGGGCGCTGCTGTGGAGCGCCGAGATCAACGGCATCATCGCCGTGCCCATCATGGTCATCATGATGATACTGGCCTCGCGCCGGGACGTGATGGGCGACTTCGTCATCCGGCCGCGGCTGCGCCGCCTTGGCTGGATTGCCACCGGCGTGATGGCCGTTACCGTGGTCGCCATGATGAGCACCAGTTAGGCGATCGGCCGATGAGGACCCCTGTAGACTACGAGTTCCGTGACCGGCTCGAAACCACAAAGCGACGAATCGCCCACCGCGGCTGCTGCGATACCGGTGGATGAACGCAGCGACCGCCTAAATACCAAGGCGGCAGGCATTATCGGATTGGCCGTGATGTGCAGCCGCGTTCTCGGGTTGGCGCGCGAGCTCATATTCGCGGCTCTGTTCGGCGGCGGCCGCGCGCTGGACGCGTTCACAGTCGCATTTCGCATTCCCAATCTGCTGCGTGATCTGTTTGCCGAGGGGGCGCTGTCGACCGCTTTTGTCACGACATTCAGCAAGACCATTGCCCGCGGCGGCGATGAGGCCGCGTGGCGCCTCGCGAACAAGGTGGCGACGATGACGGCCCTGGTATTGGGTGCGCTATGCGTCCTCGGCATGGTGTTCTCCGATTCGCTCGTCGGGCTGCTGGCTCCGGGTTTCGATCAGGACAAGGCAGCGTTGACGGCGCATCTCACGCGCATCATGTTTCCCTTCATCCTGCTGGTGTCGATAGCCGCCTTGGTGATGGGAATGCTGAACGCCAAGAATGTGTTCGGCGTGCCGGCCATGGCATCGAGTTTTTTCAATATAGGATCCATCATCGGCGGGTTGGTGCTGGGTTACTGGCTCGACCCGCATTTCGGGCCGCGCGCCCTGATCGGATTGGCGTTCGCAACGGTCATTGGCGGGACGCTGCAGTTGGCGGTGCAGTTGCCGTCGCTGGCGCGTCTCGGATATCGGTTCCGTCCGGACTTGCGATGGCGCGATGCCGGCGTCAAGGCCGTGTTGCTGTTGATGGGTCCATCCGTGATCGCAGCCAGTACCACGCAATTCAACGTGCTGATCAACTCCATCTTTGCCTCAGGGCTGGAAGACGGCGCGATTTTCTGGCTGGCAGCCGCATTTCGCTTGATGCAGCTGCCGCTGGGTATTTTCGGCGTAGCCTTGGGCACCGTGACGTTGCCGCTGCTGTCGCGGCTGGTGGTGGCGGGACGCATGGACGCATTTCGCAGCGAGCTGGCGCGCGCGATGCGCTGGGCATTGCTTCTCACGCTGCCGGCGATGGCTGGTCTGATGATGCTGGCCGAGCCGATCATTTCCGTGGTTTATCAGCACGGAAAATTCAATGCCTATCAAACAGCGCAGGCGGCCGGAGCACTGCGCTACTACGCAATCGGCCTCGCCGGTTATGCGGCGCTCAAGGTGCTGGTCAACGCCTTCTATGCGTTGGACAGGCGCAAAACGCCGATGATGGTGAGCTTCCTGGCTGTCGGCCTCAATCTTTTGTTCAACTGGATCTTCACAATTCGCTTGGGATGGGGCCATCGCGGTCTTGCCTTCTCGACGGGGTGCATCGCGACGTTCAATTTCTTGCTTCTGTATCTGCTGATGCAATTCCAGCTCAAAGGCCTCGAGTCGCGCCGCTTGCTGCTGCTGCTGGTCAAAGTCGCCGTGGCGAGCGGGGCTCTGGTGGCCGTGTGCGCGGCGTCGTCGCATTGGCTGCTGGCCGATTGGCCGCAGCAGACGCTATGGATCAAACTGCCTGCGCTGCTGGCCACGGTGCTCGCAGGCGCTGCGGCCTTCGCCGCCTGCGGTGTCTTGCTGCACATCGAAGAATTAAAGGAGCTGCGCGACGCAGTCAGGCGCAGGCTGACGCGTTAGCCGGGGATCGCGCTGCCGCGAATGACGGCCGGTCGCAGAGTGAAGGCCTGCAGCGCGCGCGTGACGTTCGCGAAATTCGAGATGCTCACCAGAGCCCCGGCATCGTAGAAGCCGATCAGGTTTCTGATCCACGGGAACGTCGCGACGTCGGCAATGCTGTAGTCATTTCCCATGATCCACGCGCTCTCGCTGAGCCGCCGATCGAGTACGCCGAGCAGCCGCTTTGATTCATCGACGTAGCGCTGTAGCGGCCGCTTGTCGTCGTAATCCTTGCCGGCAAATTTGTGAAAAAAACCCACTTGACCAAACATCGGGCCGATGCCGGCCATCTGGAACATCAGCCATTGAATGGTCTCGTAGCGGCGCGCCGCGTCCGGCGGAATGAACTGTCCGCTCTTTTCAGCCAGATAGATCAGAATCGCGCCGGACTCGAACAACGGAAGAGGCGCATTGCCGGGCCCGCGCGGATCGAGGATGGCGGGAATTTTGCCGTTTGGATTCAGCGATAAAAATTCAGGAGACTTCTGCTCGTTTGCATCGAAACTCACCCGGTGCGGCTCGTACGCCAGACCCGTTTCCTCCAGCATGATCGACACCTTGACGCCGTTAGGCGTCGGCAGCGAATAAAGCTGGATGCGTTCCGGATGCTTGGCAGGCCACTTGCTTGTAATGGGAAACGAAGCAAGATCGTTCACGGCGCCTCTTAATCCCAACTGCGCCGCGTGACCGGCAATAGTTTATTGATCCACAGCGGTAGCGGCTTGCCGGACTTGACGCGTTGAAAGCCTGCAAACGCCAATCGTGACAGCGGAGAACGGGCTATCTGAACGGCCTGGGTCAATGCGATCTCGCGCGGTCCCCATCGGGTTTTCGAGATGTCCTTGCTGGGAGAGAGATTGATGGTATTCAAGCGCTGTCCGATCGCATACTTGACCGCCTCCACGACCGTGGTCGTCATGACGCTGTATTTGGACCACCGGGGATCGAAGCCGGAGTAGTACAGATACAGACTATCTCCGACCACGAATCCGATGCGCAGCGCGACTATCTCTCCGCGAATTGCCAGCTGAAATACGCGCACCATGCCGCGCGCGGCCAATTTCGCGCAAACCTCGTGGAGGAAAAGGCGCGATCGCGCATTTGAAAAATGATTGCGGTGTGCGACTGCCTCCTGAAGCTCGGCGCGCATGGCGTGCAGCGTGAAGAAGCGTTCAAGAGCGTCTTTGACTTCGCCGGGTTCCTGCGCGATGCGCAATTCGCAGGTAAGACCGTCGCGCTTGAGCGAGTTGTAGCAGCGCCGGATCGATTCGTGAATGTTGCGTTTCAGTTTGGCGTTGAATTCCTCCCAGGAGGAGGGCAGATCGAGAACGTAGTCCAAGAGCGGCTGTTGAAATTGGAGCTGCGCGCAGCTCAAAAGAGCCCCGATGTGCGCATCGCTGAGCACGCCCCAATTCAGCCAATCAACCGACCGCACATCCGCGACCTTCCGCCGGATCGCCCGGATGGCGGGCGTTTCATAGCCCGGCACGATGAGCGACGTGCGGATTTCTGTGATCGCGGGATCCGCGCCCAGTAGATCGAGCGTGCCGAGCTGCACGAAGCCGACGGTGCGGCGAGTCAGAATCAGCGGCACAATGGCGACACACCGGCCTTCGGCGGTGCGCGCGGCGTGGATCATGGGCTCGGTTCGAATGCGGCGACTGGATTCGAGGAAATGTCTGCACCAAGCCATATGCCATTCATGCAGAGCGAACGGCAGCGTATTGCCGGTGGAGCGCAACACTTGCTCGTAGTCCGGTTGCAGCGCCTGCAAGGCGCTCAGGCTTGTCGCAACTTCGACCCTCATATCAGCGTTTGCCGGCATGAAACGCATTGCTTGCCCCAGGCCTCCTTGCCGTTCAGTCAGGTTCATTATGCACCTCTGGACTCCGCCGTAACTGAGCCGTCCGTAACTAAGACGCGAGGATAACGGATTTGCCGCGGGCATCCCATGCGAAATATGTAATATGGGGTCCGAAAGCGACGGCGTGCAAGGCGAGGCCACGCCCGGATCGGCTATGATAGCGCCGAACCTATCGATCAACCGGAGGGTGCCATGAAGTTACACCTGCCACTGTCAGTCTGGCCAATGCTGTTGGCATGCACGCTGTGCGCAACCATTGCCGAAGCGGTGCCGGTATCGCGCCTCGAGGTTCGCGTCGTCACCGGCGCGCAGGAATTGAGTGCCGGCAGCGACTTGGAGTTGCGCATCTACGAAGCGGGCAAGAGCGTGAGACGCCTGCCGCTGGTGCATGGCGAGGCATGGCTTCCTGATTCAACCCATCTGATTCCGGTAAAGCTGAACGATGCGCTCGAGCCGCGCAACGTGCTGCGCTTTGCGCTTTACTACCGTGCCGGCAGCCCGTTGGCGCCCGCATGGGAAGTCGTCGCCGCGGATGTTGAATTGCCGTCGGGCCAAGAGGGGCCCGCACGCCTGCTCAACGCGACCTTGTCCGGCGTGATTTCGAAGCAAGGCGAGCTCGCGACTGTAGAACGCGATCAGGCAGCCCTCGCGTGCAGCAGCGATGCGGATTGCGATGACCATCGGACTTGCAATGGGAAGGAACGCTGCGCTCCGCACACCGCCGGCGCGGATGCGCGCGGCTGCGTCAAGGGTTCACCGGTCGATTGCCCCGTAAATCAGGTGTGCGGCGAGGGTGTGGGCTGCCGCGGCACGGATGCACTGAAAAAATTTACGCCGGACCCCAACGCACCGAAGCCGTGATCGACCTACGTAGCGACACGGTCACACGGCCGACGTCGGGGATGCGCGCGGCGATGGCCGCCGCGGAAGTCGGCGATGATGTTTTCGGCGACGATCCGACCGTCAACCGGTTGCAAGCGGTCGCCGCCGAACGATTTGGATTCGAGAGCGCCCTGTTCTTTCCAACCGGCACGCAGAGCAATTTGGCCGCATTGATGGCGCATTGCGGCCGCGGCGATGAGTTCCTGGTGGGGCAGGAAGCGCATACCTATAAATATGAGCAGGGCGGCGCTGCGGTTCTCGGCAGCATCCAACCACAGCCCCTGGAGCACGAACCGCACGGCGGGATCGCGGTCGAGCGTATCGCCGCCGCGATCAAATCGGACGATTATCATTTTGCGCGCACGCGATTGCTGGCGCTGGAAAATACCATTGGCGGCCGGGTGCTGCCGCAGGCCTACCAACGCGAGGCGACGGAATTTGCGCATTCGCGCGGACTGGCCACCCACTTGGATGGCGCACGCATTTTCAATGTCATCGTGAAACTGAATGTCGACGAGCGCACGGCGGTCGCGGGCTTCGACTCGGTGTCGGTGTGTTTGTCCAAGGGGCTTGGGGCGCCGGCCGGATCGATTCTGATGGGTGCCCGGTCTGTCATCGCCGACGCGCGACGCTGGCGCAAGGCGTTGGGAGGCGGCATGCGCCAGGCGGGCGTGCTTGCGGCAGCGGGTCTCTACGCTCTGGCGAATAACGTGCAGCGGCTTGCCGAGGATCACGCCAATGCCGAATGCTTGGCCGCCGGGCTGCGCGATGCCGGCCTCGAGGTTTCGGCGCCGCAGACCAATGTGGTGTACGTGGAAGTCGCCCCGGCGCAAATTGCCGGTCTGAAATCTCATTTGGAGCGCCGCGGCATCATCGCGACGGTCGCTCCTCGAACTCGCTTGATGACGCATATGGATTTACCGCGCGCGAAGATCGACGCCGTTGTTCAGGCGTTTCGCGAATATCCCCACTGGCCGCATTGACCAGCAGCCTGTATTCCTATCGGTGGCGTCGAAAGGTTCGTCTGGCGGCCTTGAGGTCTTGCGGCGTGTCGATGTCCGATGCCGCCGACGGCATATCCACAAGCACATGGCCGGCGGCCGGCAATTGCGCGATCAAATCGCGCAGACCCACGTCGCCGGTGATTCGCTGCGCGCGGGGGTAGAGCCGTCGCGGCAGGATCAGCGGCGCCACGCCGATCCGGCCGATGCGGCGGGCGATCACACCTCGCGGCGCCGCTCGCCAGCGCCGAATCAGGCGCGCCAGCTCGCGGCTTTTGAGATGGCCCAAGTCCACCGGCAAAAGTAAAACCGCGGGCGCATAGCGCGCTACCGCAATCCCGCGGCGCACCGAACTCGACAGTCCTTGATTGCGCCGCGAATTGGTCACGAAGGTCACGTCAATCCCGCGTGCTTGCGCGCGATAGCGCGCGGAATCGCGCGCCACGACGGCAATGATTTTTGCGCATCCAAGAGTGGCGGCCAGCTCGAGCGTACGGCGCAACAGGCTCACGCCGTGCACGCGGGCGAGCGCTTTGGGCCGGCCTAAACGCGAGGAGAAGCCGGCGGCGAGCACGATGATCTGAAGTCTCAACAAGGACGTAACGTGCATTTGATATTATGCGCAAATGAAAAGCGAGCGTGCGAGTCTTCAGCACAGGCCATTCTTGATACCGATCTGGTTGACCGCGATCGCGGCGATCACGGCGACCGTGGTTTTCGGCCTCGCGGTGTTCGCCGCCTGGACATGGTTCACGGCGAATTCAACCACCGTCATTGTCATCCGCCATGCTGAAAAACAGACGGTCAACGCGGCTGATCCGGCGCTGTCCGCGGCGGGAGAGGCGAGGGCGGCGCTGCTGGCCCGCATGTTCGGCGACACGAAGGGCGCCGGCCGCCTTGACGCTATTTATGTGTCCGCCACTTTGCGCAGCCGCTCGACCGCCGCTCCTCTGGCAGCGCGCCTTGGAATCGCTCCCGTGGTGGCTGCCGCGGACGATCCGCAGGGACTGGCGCGCCGCGTGCTGCGAGAGAACAGCGGCAGACGCGTGATGGTCATCGGGCACATCAACACGGTGCCGGAAATCGTTTCCGCTTTGGCAGGCAGAAGCGACATACCCAGCATCGACGAACAAGACTTTGCGACGATGTATGTCGTGTCGGTGCCGCGCATTGGCCGCGCCAACTTGGTGAGATTGAGCTATTGAGGATTCGCCGTCCGCAACAGAATCGCCTTGCGCACGAAATCCGCATGCCGTCCGATCATGAAGTCCGCGAGCACCACGTCGCGAATGCGCCGGCTGCTGTCGATTAAAAACGATGCCCGACGAACGCCAATCCCCAAGGGGCCGTTGACCCCATACATTTTGGTCACCGCCTTTTGCTGATCCGACAGCAGAACGAAGGGCAAGTTGTACTTGGCGCGAAACTTGGCGTGCGATTCCGCATTCTGCGGGCTGATTCCCACCACGCGCAAACCCGCGCGCTCAACCTCCGCGTGCAGATCCCGCAAAACACAGGCCTGGCGCGTACATCCGGGCGTAAAGTCCGCCGGATAGAAATACAGAACGATTGCGCCGGTGCGCAGCAATTCTGTCAGGGACCGGTCTGTCGCCGTCTCATCCGGAAGAGTGAACTCCGGGGCACGTTCGCCTGCTTTCAGCATTGCTTGTACCTCCTTAATGTTATTATGCGTGATACTTTGGCAGAGCGAAGCTTTGCTGCTAGTATTCTTCGCCCTTTTCGGGGGAGTAGCTCAGTTGGGAGAGCGTCGCGTTCGCAATGCGAAGGTCGAGGGTTCGATCCCCTTCTCCTCCACCATCCTGTGAGGCCGGTTGTCCGTCTCCGGCCTCTCTTTCCTGCCTCGGTAGCTCAGTGGATAGAGCGAGTGCCTCCTAAGCGCTAGGTCGCCGGTTCGATTCCGGCCCGGGGCACCATTTGTCCGTTGCGCTGGTGGAAGCGGCATAACCTATGCGGTCGATAGTTCGTACTATGCGGCCGCAGTTTCTCTTCGAATCGATTCTTCTGCGGCTTGCACCAAAAAACCCGATCGCGAACCGCCGTGCTGTTTTACGTGACGATCAATCCGCTTGAGGATCAGAGCTGGCACAGTGATGTTGATCTTGGTTGCCGGGCCGAAGTACTGCTCGACCGATACATCAACAATCCCCCATGTCCAGCCCTTAAATTCCTTATTGGTTTGCCATTCGCTCATGGATTTAGCTTCCGGCAAATCCTTTTTGTCTTCGGCCAAGATTTCGCAATGAGCTTTGATGGCTTCGCGAGCATTGTCGAAAGCTTCCTCGACCGTGTCGCCCGCGCTGAAACAACCCGGAAGATCCGGAACTACGACGCCGAACGCCGTTTTCTTTGTTCCCGCCGCGATTGCAATCGTGAATTTCATTTGAGCCCCGCGTACTTGAGTATCTTGTTCACCAAACCAATTCCTAAATCCTTCTTCGGATGTGGCACCGAGATATGGCCTGGCACCGTCGGATGCTTGAAAATGTGATGACTGCCTACTACTCGATCTTCATACCAGCCCGCTTCCTTGAGCACGCGAACCACATCCCTGCTGTTCATGGTGGGTATAGTACCTACTAACGTCGACACAGTCAACACTATACCCACCGCAGGCTAGCTTCAAATCCCCCCTTCTGAGGCTCTGATTGGCTATTTTCCGCTGGCACCTCACTCTGCACCGGCGACGGTGGGCCGTGCGGCAGCCATCACGGTGGGCGTAGATTTATTTGTCGAGGCGCACGCACTGAGCAAAATTGCGGCGATGGCGATCGTACAAGCGCAAGGGTTCATCGAATCACCTCAGACGCCGCCGAAAATTAGCGCTACCTGACTGTGCAGCCGCCGCCTTGACAGATTTGCCCCTGCCGCTGAGCGGCCTGATTCTCCTCCGCCATCTGCACAGCCTGGGCCATGCCGTCTGCGGTCAAACATTCCTTCTGCGTTAGCCGCGAACCGAGCGGCGCGGTCGTACGGCAATAGAATTGCTCGCCGTGCCGCGTCTCGACGTGGTAACCCATCTCCCTCGATCGTTTCTCCGCCGCCGCAGTTCGCGGATCGTATGGGGCGGGCGCGGCAGCGGGCGCGGCAGCGGGTGCAGCAGCGGGTGCGGCAACGGCAACCGGCGGCGGCTTCTGTGGCGATGCCGCACATGCACTCAAAAGAATACCCATCATCCCTGCTGCCCAGACGTGAACTTGCATGCAGTCACCTCTCGGTCATTTTGCGACAAAAGCCGGAATTATTCCAGGAACCACGTATTGCTGGATGATCACGATGACCACCAATACCAGCGTCAGAATGATGCTGTGGATGAAAGTGCGCGCCAAGACAGCCCCCTCCTGGCCCTTTAAGTTGGTGACCGAGACGCCGGTCGCGATGTTCTGCGGAGAAATCATTTTGCCCAAGACTCCGCCGGATGAATTGGTTGCGGCAAACAACAACGGGTTCAAGCCCAGTTGCCGTGCAGCGACCACTTGCAGGTTTCCAAACAGCGCATTGCCCGAGGTGTCGCTGCCCGACAGGAACACCGCGATCCATCCGAGGAAGGGTGAAAACAAGACGAACCAGCGCCCGGTCGACGATACCGCCAGCCCCAGCGTATAGGCCAAGCCCGAATAATTCATCACGTAGGCGAGGGCGACGATGAACATCACCGTGACGACGGCCTGCCAAATCTGGCGAACGGTGCGCACTGCGCATTGCAGGAGTTCGGTGAAAGGCAATCTCACCAGCAATGCGACAATGAAGGCGGCGAGGAGAATTGCGGTGCCCGTGGCCAGCGGCTGAAACGTCCACACGGCCGCGTAAGGCTTGTCGTTGTATAACGTGATCGCAACGACCTTATCCAAGTTGGGCCACGGAATGGCGTACTGTCCTTTCGCCGCAACTTTGAAATAAGTCCAGACGATGACCGTGGCCGTCACGATCAGCCAAGGCATCCAGCCCTGCCACGCGGGCACGTCTTTGGTGATGGGGCTTTGCTTTTCCGTGGATGAGTGTGCAATCGCGAACTCGGATGAGGGCGCCGGACGCCACACTTGCAGGAACAAGAGCGTCACCGCCAGCGAGGTGAGCGCGGCAAAAACATCGGTGAGCGTGTAGTCGAGATAGTTCGATGCGCCAAACTGAGCCAAGCCAAAACTCACGCCGGCGACCGCCAATACAGGCCACAGCGACCGGATGGAGCGCCACCCGCCGTACAGCGCCATGACATAGAAGGGCAGGATGACAGCCATGATGGGAAGTTGACGGCCGATCATGGCCGCCAGTGCCGGTGCGGGAAGTCCTGTGACCTGGGCCAAGACCGTCACGGGCGTCCCCAGCGCGCCGAAAGCGACCGGCGTCGTGTTGAATATCAAGACGAACACAATCGCCTCGAGCGCCGGAAAGCCGCACATGATGAGCAGCGAGGAGGTAATTGCGACGGGCGTGCCGAAGCCCGCAACACCCTCGAGCAACGCCCCGAAACAAAAAGCGATCACGATGAGCACGATGCGTCGGTCGTTCGGCAAATGCTTCACTATCCAGGCGCGGAAGGCATCGAAGCGGCCGGAGGAGACGGCGATGTTGTACACGAACAGCGCATTGATGACGATCCACATCACCGGCCACAGCGCGAACACCGCGCCATTCGACGCTGCGGCAAAGGCGATTGGTGCCGGCAAGCCCCACACCGTGATGGCAAGGATCAGACCCACGATGAGGCCCGCCAGAGCCGCCTGCCAGGCCGGGCGCCTGAGGATGCCGAGAAGGACCAGGACAGTTGCGATGGGTAGTATCGCCACAAAAAAAGACAACGTGAGACTGTCGCCGACCGGTGTCAATAACTGATGGAACATCAACTTCCCCTATTGCGGTTTGTTAGGGCCCACCGCATTCACTTGCACGGAATCCTACTCTTTTAGCGGCAATTTCGTAACAGGGCAAGCACGATCGATCGGACGGCGCGTGTGACCGCAGGGCAGACGGTTCAGGCTCCCGGGTGCATAATATTGCGGGTGAGCAGTTCAGTGCGAGCCGATGTCCTTACTTCCCGGGAGCAGCGCCAACGCGATGTCGTTGCCGCGCTCAGCCAGGTGCTGCCGCGCGAAACGATCTTGTTTCGCCATGAAGATACCGTGCCCTTCGAGTGCGATGCACTCACCGCCTACCGCACCTCGCCCTTGGTGGTCGTGCTGCCGTACACCGAAGCGCAGGTCGCCGCGGTTCTCAAGATCTGTCATAACCTGGGCGTACCTGTCGTGGCGCGCGGCGCCGGCACGGGTTTATCCGGCGGGGCTACGCCGCACCAGTCCGGCGTCATCTTGTCGCTCGCCAAGTTCAACAAGATTTTAAAGATTGATGCGGCCTCATGCACCGCAATCGTGCAATGCGGAGTCCGCAATTTGGCCATCAGCGAGGCCGCGGCCGCGTACGGCCTGTACTATGCCCCTGACCCCAGCAGCCAAATCGCCTGCACCATCGGGGGGAACGTGGCCGAAAACTCCGGCGGCGTACATTGTCTGAAATACGGATTGACCCTGCACAATGTGCTGCGCGTTCGCGGATTCATGGTGGACGGTGAGCCGGTCGAATTCGGTTCACAAGCCTTGGACGCGCCGGGCCTCGATCTGTTGTCGATCATCGTCGGCAGCGAAGGCATGCTGGCCGTGACCACCGAAGTGACGGTGAAACTGATCCCGAAGCCGCTGTTGGCTCGCTGCATCATGGCGAGCTTCAGCGATATCGAATCGGCCGGCGCGGCCGTGGCGAGCGTGATCGCGCACGGCATCATTCCCGCGGGCTTGGAAATGATGGACCGAGCGATGACGGCCGCGGTGGATGCGTTCGTGCACGCCGACTATGACCTGGAAGCAGCCGCGATTCTTTTGTGCGAGAGCGATGGCACTCCCGAAGAAGTCGAAGAAGAAATTGCGCGCATGGAAGAAGTCCTCAAAGCCGCGGGGGCATCCCGATGCGAGGTGAGCCGGGATGAGGCGCAGCGTCTGAAGTTTTGGAGCGGCCGCAAGAACGCCTTTCCCGCATCGGGCGGCATCAGCCCCGACTACATGTGTATGGACTCCACCATCCCCCGCAAGCGCCTGGCGGAGATGTTGCGCGCGATTCAGCAAATGGAAGTCAAATACCATCTGCGCTGCGTGAATGTGTTTCACGCCGGCGATGGCAATCTGCATCCCTTGATTTTATTTGACGCCGAAGATGCGGATGAGATGCGCCGCTGCGAATTGTTTGGCGCCGATATCCTCGAGACCAGCGTGCGCCTGGGCGGGACGGTCACCGGCGAGCATGGCGTGGGCGTTGAGAAACTGAACTCCATGTGCGTTCAGTTCTCGCCGGCTGAGCGTGAGCAGTTTCTCGGTGTGAAGCGAGCCTTCGACCCACTGGAGTTGCTGAATCCGGGAAAGGTAATCCCAACCCTGCATCGCTGCGCAGAATATGGAAAGATGCATGTCCGCCGCGGCATGCTGCCTTTCCCAGAGCTGCCAAGATTTTAATGAGCGCGCAGGATCCGGTGCTGGAGCGCCTCGTTGACCGGGTGGATGGTGCACGCGAGCATCATGCGCCGCTGGAAATTCGCGGCGGCGGCACCAAGCGCTTCTTGGGCGGATCGCCGGTAGGCGAGCCTCTCGATATGACTGAACTCGAAGGTATCACCAGTTACGAGCCTACCGAATTGGTCGTGACCGCGCGGGCCGGGACGCGGCTCGGTGATTTGGAAGCGGCGCTCGAAGAGCAGGGTCAATGCCTGCCGTTCGAGCCGCCGCGTTTCGCTGCGGGCGGAACCCTGGGCGGAATGGTCGCGTCGGGTCTGTCGGGCCCGGCGCGCGCCAGCGTGGGATCGGTACGCGATCATGTTCTGGGTGTGACATTGCTCAATGGCCGCGGCGAAATTCTCACCTTCGGCGGGCAGGTCACCAAAAATGTGGCCGGATATGACGTGTCGCGCTTGCTGGTAGGCTCCTTCGGAATCTTGGGCATCCTTTGCGAAGTGTCGCTCAAGGTGCTGCCGGTCAGCATTGCGAGCGCGACGCTGCGCTTCGATTGGAGCGAGACCCGCGCGCTGGAACAACTCTCGCAGTGGGCTGCGCAGCCATTGCCCATCAGCGCCAGCGCATGGCATGCGGACCGATTGCATCTGCGCCTGGCCGGCGCGCGCGCCGCCGTCGAGGCGGCCTGCGGAAGGCTTGGGGGTGAACGAGCGGATCCGGCGCAGGCGAGGGACTGGTGGACCGGTGTCCGGGATCAGAGCGATGAATTTTTTTCGCTCGACGATGCACGCTTGGCGCGCGGTGAGTCATTGTGGCGGCTGTCCGTGCCCGCGATCACTGCGCCGCTCGCGCTTCCGGGGCAGCAATTCATCGAATGGCATGGCGCGCAACGCTGGTGGAAAACCACCGCCGACGCGGCGCTGGTTCGCGCCGCCGCCGCCCGCGCGGGCGGTCACGCCACGCTGATTCGCGGCGCCGACAAGTCCCACGGCGTTTTTGCGCCGTTGAGCGCAGTGCTCATGCGTGTCCATCATGAATTGAAGCAGGCCTTCGATCCTGCGCGCATATTCAATCCCGGACGCCTGTACGCGGATCTTTGACAGCCGTGCAAACGCATCTCAGTGCAGAGTTCAGCGATACGGCCGACGGCAAAGAAGCGGCCGCTATTTTGCGCAAATGCGTGCATTGCGGTTTCTGCAACGCCACCTGCCCGACGTACCAATTGCTCGGTGATGAGCTCGACGGTCCACGGGGACGCATCTATCTGATCAAGCAGGTACTCGAAGGCGCGGAGGTCACACGCAGCACGCAACTGCATTTGGATCGTTGCCTGACGTGCCTCAATTGCCAGACGACTTGCCCGAGCGGCGTCGAGTATGGCCACTTGGTTGATATCGGGCGAAAGCTGGTGGAAGCCAGGGTGACGCGTCCGCCCTCCGACCGCGCGCTTCGTTGGTCGCTCAAGGAAGGACTGACCTCGCGCCTGTTTGCTCCGGCCATGCGATTGGGGAGGGCGCTGCGTCCGATATTGCCCAAGGTATTGCGCGACAAAGTGCCGGCTCGAGCGATCGATCGCGCGCCGACTCAGGCGGCGCCGACCCAGGCGCTGCGAACACACACTCGCAAAGTGCTGATGCTGCAAGGCTGCGTGCAGCCTGCGATGATGCCCAATATTGACCGCGCGGCCGCGCGCGTGCTCGACATCGCGGGCATCCAAACGGTGTACGCGGCAGGCGCGGGGTGCTGCGGCGCGTTGCGCACCCACTTGAGCGACCACCAAGGCGGCCTCGCCGACATGCGCCGCAATATCGATGCCTGGATGCCGCTGCTGGCCGCAGGCGACGTCGAGGCCATTATTTCCTCGGCCAGCGCCTGCGCGCTCGCGATCAAGGAATATGGCCACGCGCTGGCGGGTGATGCGGCGTATGCCGGCAAGGCCGCGCGGATCAGCGCGTTGGCGCGAGACTTGAGCGAATTGTTGCCGCAGCTCGTGCCGGCGCTCAAGAATCAGCTGCGAGCCGGCGCCGCCGGACGCGTGGCCTTTCACGCGCCCTGTACCCTGCAGCACGGCCAGCGGCAACGCGGAGGTGTGGAAGCGCATTTGCGGGCGCTGGGCTTCGACGTGATGGCTGCCGGCGAAGAAAACCACTTATGTTGCGGTTCTGCGGGCACCTATTCGATCTTGCAGCCGCAGCTCGCGGCGCAATTGCGCGACCGGAAACTGAATTTTCTTGCCAAGCTCGAGCCGCACACTATTTTGTCCGCCAATATCGGTTGCATTCAGCATCTGCAATCAGGCACCTCGACGCGAGTGATGCACTGGGTCGAATGGCTGGACGAGGCGTTGGTCGAATCTCCACGCCGAGAAAATGGATGACGGAAACAATGCGTCGGTGGAAAATCGATGCGTTTGGACGCGAGCATCTAGTATCAGGCCACGCACCGGCACTCGAGCCCCGATGAAGACACAACGCGCGCTTCTGTCGATTACGGTGGCCCTGGTCGCCGCCACGCTGGCCGCAGATGCGACGGGTGCGGAGAAGATCAACACGGTGCTCTCGCCACAGGCCCTGAAGGAAATTGCGCAGCTCGAGGCCGAGATCGACCGCATCGAGGTGCAGTCGATCGAGCGGCTGGCCGTGCCGCCGGACAATCAGGTCCAGCAGATCGAACTGCTCGGTAAACTGATGCTGTACGACAAGCAGCTCTCGGTAAACCGCAACGAGGCCTGTGCTTTCTGCCACATGCCCGAGACGGGCTTCACCGGGCCCGTGTCGGAGCTGAACCGGACCACCGGCTCCTATCCCGGGTCGGTGCGCACACGATTCAGCAATCGCAGGCCGCAATCGCACGCCTATGCGCCGCTCTCGCCGGTGCTCCACTACAATCCCGGGCAGGATGACCTCGTCGGCGGCAATTTCTGGGACATGCGCGCGACGGGCCGCCGGCTGGGTAACCCGGCTGCCGAGCAGGCCGAAGGGCCGCCGGTCAACCCGGTGGAAATGGGCCTGCCGGATATCGCCTGTGTGGTCTATCGCGCCTCGCAGCGGCCCTATCGAGCCCTGTTCGAAAGCGTATGGGGACGGCAAGCCTTCGCGATCGCGTGGCCGCGCGATGTGGAAAAGGTCTGCGACCGGCCGGGGCCGCCTCCCGCCGGCGCGCCGATGCCGGTTCATCTCGGCTCGATCGATCGCGGCCGGGCCGGCGCCACTTTCGATCAGATGGCGCAGTCGATTGCCGGCTACGAGGCCTCTGCCGAGGTGACGCCGTTTACCTCCAAGTACGACGCGGTACTCGCCGGCAAGGCAAAGTTCACGCCACAAGAGCAGGCCGGCTACGACCTGTTCCGCGGCAAGGCGCTATGCAACACCTGTCACCGCGACGGCGGCCCTGGCGAGGATCCGCTGTTCACCGACTTCACCGCCAGCAACATCGGCACCCCAGCCAATCCGCGGCTGCCTTACTACGCGGAAAATCGCCCCGACGCACTGGGCTATGCCGCCAATCCGGCAGGATCATCGTACGTCGACGGCGGTGTCGGCAACTTTCTCGACAAGGGGCATGTGCTCAGCCAGACCTCTGCGGTAGATCAGCGATGGGTCAAGCTGGCGCCGCGCAACCAGGCGCGAATTCAGGTGCCGACATTGCGCAATGTGGACAAGCGGCCCTATCCGGCCTTCGTGAAGGCCTATGCGCACAACGGATATTTCACGAGCCTGAAGGCGATCGTGCACTTCTACAGCACGCGCGACGTCCTGCCGCACTGCCAGTCCTCTTATGACGCCGGTGAAGGTACGACATGCTGGCCGCCGCCGGAGTCGACCGCCAACATGAACACGAGCCGAGTTGGGCGGCTGGGCCTGTCGGACGCAGAGGAAGATGCGGTCGTGAGCTTCATGCAGACGCTGAGCGACGGGTTTATGCCTGTCCAGTCTGATCGGTGATTGCCCGGCGCAGGGGCCCTTCGGAAGGGTGATGCATCCCACGGAGTCCTGCTGCTTTCATCCGGTCAGTTGTCGCTATATGCTTGGTACATCTTTGGGGACTGACTCTCGTTGTCGAGAGCGGATGCATCAACATACTCGGCCTTGTAAGGCCGTGGTGCATTCAGCCGTTAAGGCCCGGCGAGACCATTGACGCTAACTCCCATCCGGGCCGGACGGAGAGTGGCGTCATGGTCAACTAGTTCGGCCCCGGAGATATCCTTTTGCATTCATCCATACTGGTAGCCACAGGCCTCCTGCTGGTTTCCGCAGGCTTTATCTATGGAGCCTGTGAGTATTTCGTCAACGGCGTCGAATGGGTCGGGCGCAAGATCGGGGTTTCTCAAAACGCGGTGGGCACGGTCCTGGCGGCCTTCGGCACGGCGCTCCCAGAAAGCGTCGTTACCTTCGTGGCTGTTGTGTTTGGCCACGATGCAACCGCGAAGAGCATTGGTGTAGGCGCTGCCTAGCTGAAACGACAAGCACAGAATTGCAGTCGCGAGAGCCTTCGGTTCGACCGCAGGCTAAGTTTTTTTCAATACGCCACGCCAATTGCGCGCGACGCGGAGTCTCACTTGGCCGGGTGATTCAATGCCCACACATAGGCGGACACCGCCATCACCTGATCGCTGCTGAGCTGCGCACCCCC
>DATHFB010000308.1:0-3661 GCA_035318305.1 Steroidobacteraceae bacterium
ACGGTGTTGCGGGGGCTGGTTGAAACTGCGCCGCAGTTGCGGTCCCCTTCGCGCCACCGCTGTGCATGACCGCTTTGCGTTGCCTTTCAGCCTACGGATGCGCCTGCCTTTGCCCGGCTGATTCCGAGGGCCAGAATGCGATGCAACAGGTCGGGGTAGTCAAGCCCGTCATGCCGAGCGGCTGTAGCGAACTCCTGGCTCTTCGCTATTTCGGGATTGGGATTCGCTTCGATGAAATACGGAGTGCCATCGGCAGAGAGGCGAAAGTCGATGCGTGCGTATCCGTCGAGCCCCAGGGTTCGGTAAATGCGTTTCGCTGTTCGCTGAATGCGGGCGGACACCTCCGGCGCAAGGTCCTTGGCCGGCCCGTCTTCAATTCCGACGCGTTCCTGATAACTGGGATCGTGTTTGGCCTTTTCGGTGGCTATCTGCCGTGCCCCCTGACCGCCCATGCTGCCGAATTTCAATTCCCAAACCGGCAGAACGCGCAGCCGATTGTTGCCGAGCACGGCAACATAGAGCTCACGTCCTTCGATGTACTGTTCGGCGATGGCGGCAGTTCCGAGCCGCTCGTGAACGAACGCGACACGCTCTGCGAGCTGCTCGTCCGTATCGACGATGGACGCTTGCGAGATCCCGAAGGATCCGTCCTCGCTCAGGCTCTTGACGATCAGCGGCAGCGCAAGGCGCGCCGGCCGTTTGACCTTGCGGCGCATCGGAAACACGGCAAAGGCCGGTACCGCGATCCGGCGATGGTGCACCAACGTCTTGGACAGATCCTTGCCGCGCGCCAGGATCAGACCGCGCGGGTTACACCCGGTATAGGGGATTTTCATCAGCTCGAGATAGCTCGCGATGTGCTGGTCATACGCGGTCGCATAGTGGAACTCCTCCAGCAACGTGTACACCACTTGCGGCTTGAAACTTTCGATCTCGTCGCGCACCGGCTTGATTTCCTCCTGCACGCCGAGCGGTCGAACGTCGTGGCCGGCCGCACGCAGGGTGCTTACGACGTCGAATTCGGTTTTCCATCCGTTGATTTCCCGCGCGGTGTATCCGTCGGTCGAGTCCGGAGGCACGCAGTCCGGATGCATCAACACCAGAATGCGCAGACGTCTCATAGCGCGATCCATTTGCGCCGCGACGGGCCGAACAGCGCGTGCATGGTCTTGGCGGTCAGCAGGATGGTGAAGTTGATCACGAGCTTCCGTTCGGAGCCGGGGGCGCGCAGATCGAGTTCGCGGCAGCGCCAGATCATGTTGTCAAGAACGGCATCGAGCGTGAGCTGGTTCTCGCCCGTCCACCGCGCGACCAGCTGCCTGATCTGGGCGCGGTGCCGCCTGATAAAGACCGAGGCCGGCTGCTCCCGTCGATGCCGTGGATCGGCGGAGAAGAGACGGGAGAGATCCCGGTCGTAGGTCTTCGGTGGCTTGAAGGCGTAGAATGCCTGCTTTTTCTGGTAGTGCTCGCCTAGCGTTTGGCTGAGCCCATGCAGCGGATCGACGCGCTCCCGCGTCATGACCGGCGGCCGCGTCCCCGCGATCTCGCCCATCAGTTCGTCGACATATTCAAGCTTCTTCAGCGCTGGCCAACCGGCATACCGTGTCCGCCAGTTCGACCGTGGGCGTAGCCACACCGCGAAGGTTTCGGCGAAATCTTCGTCCGGATGGCTCTGCGCGTACCAGAGTCGAAGATGCTGGACAAAACGCCGGCTGGCCGGATTGGGCCGGTAGTGGCGCGGGTAGCGTTTCGAAGACGGGCCGAACAACTGCTGCCAGCGCCGGCGGCGTTGCGGCTGGTAGGCGTGCTGCACGGCATGGCCTGCCTCGTGCCGGAGAATGGCCATGCACTCGGACCAGGTGCCGCCCTCGACGTCGAGCATCATTTTCTTTTCGAGTTTCATCAGGCGGGGATGGGCGAGATAGAAGGGAATCGCAATGCCGGGCACATCTGCCGGACTGAACCATTCGTTCGATATCCATGCGTGTGGCCGCAGCCGGATGCCCCGCGCTTGCAGCTCTTCATTCAGAGTGCTGAGACAATCCTCGAGCCAGGTGCCTTCGACCGTAACCCTCAGACTACTGAGGCGTTGCTTGAGCAACTGCTCATCCGACAGCTTTTCCCAAGCATATTTCCGACGTGGCATAGGCATCCAGAAGTCACAGAGAAAACGGTGCCTGGATGGTGTCACAGGACACCGCCGGCAACAACTGCCGAGTCTTCGCGGCGTGCCATTGTTCGGTACCCGCGTCGGCTTTGGATCAAAAACGGAAGTCGCGGCCTTGCGGCGGGATGTCCTGCTTTGCCCCCGTTGAGCGGACATCGTCAGGCTATCTCGGCATTTCCGAAAAGTGCCAAAGGCGGACTCATGCACCGCAGCAAAGAGCATCTTTACTCGATCACCTCGTCGGCACGCTGCTGGAGATGCAACGGCACGTCGAGGCCGAGCGCCTTGGCGGTCTTGAGATTGATGATCAGCTCAAACTTTGTCGGCGCCTGCAATGGAAGATCGGCCGGCTTCTCACCCTTGAGGATGCGGTCGATGTACCCTGCCGCCAGGCGAAACTGTTCGCTGCGAACGTCACCATAAGAGATCAGGCCGCCTGGCTCCGAAAAGAAGCGATTGTAATAGATCGCCGGCACGCCGTAGCGGGCCGTCAGCGCAATGATCAGTTCACGATTTGCATCATTGTATACGTCCGGCATCACGAAGAGGCCGCCACCTGGATTGCGCGCTTGTGCGGCGATAACGCCTTCGATTTCATCCTTGGCGTGAACCGGAGCGGCACTTACCTCGACGGCAGAGGATGATGCGGCGGCTTGAATGGAAGGCATGAAGAATTGGAGTGGCACGGTTGTTGCCGGGTTGAAGAGGAGCGCCACGTGCACGGTGCGCGGCGCGATCTCCTTCAATAGCTCCACCCATTTACCGCCCAGTGCGGGATCGTTGACCGTGAAGCCAGTGATGTTACCGCCCGGACGCGCGAGGTTCGCAGCGAAGCCGCTGCCGATCGGATCAGATACGCCCGCGAACACGATGGGAATTGTCTTCGTCTCGCGGGCAAGGGCGCCGATCACGGGCGTGGTCACACCGAGGATCGCATCGGGCCGCAGATCGACCAGCTCTTTTGCCAACGTCCTCATCCTATCCGCGTCACCGGCGCTCCAGCGAAGTTCGATACGGAGATTGCTGCCTACCGTCCACCCCAGCTTCGTAAGCGCACCTCGGAACACTGTGAGCCAAGACTGCGCAACCTCATCGCTCTCCGCATTGCCCACCAGCACGCCGATCAACCGCATCCGCGCCGGCTGCTGCGCGCGCGCCGCGAGCGGCCACGTGACCGCTGCGCTGGCAAGCGTGCAAAGGACTTCTCGCCGGCCGATGTGGATTGCCATGTGATCCTCCGGCGCGGGAGGCGTGTCCATGCAATAGACAGACGATTATCACGCTTTAGCGAAGGACGAACAATGCTTTTGCGCTGCGAAAGACTTGAGCCGCCCCCATGTCTCAGTTGGGTCAAACTCGGAAGTCGACGGGTCTTGCCGCGAAGTCTGCTTTGCCCCCAACAGCGGACATCACGCTCCGGCAATGCGATGTCCGAAAAGTGCCAAAAGCGGAAGCCACGTGTAGCGCGCAATGATCGTAGCACATCGACAACAA
>DATHFB010000309.1:0-4016 GCA_035318305.1 Steroidobacteraceae bacterium
ATTCCCTTTAAGGTCCGAACGATTCGCTATCGAGGAGGACAGATCTACTTCGCGGGACGTTGGTTGTCGCTGTGGGACAGCTACGGTCTCGGCAACTTTGAATTGCGTGCCGGTAATTTCAGTGAAGACAGCCGCGGACGCTGGTATCTGAATGTCTGTGTGCCCAGCGTGCAGCGAGTCAGGGATGAGAGAAATAAGCCGACCGCCCAATCGATTCTCGATCGCTCGGTTCCGAGTCTGGGCATCGATCTGGGGTTGAGGACTTTTGCCGCGTTCACTGATGAGGCGATTCCGCCGATCGAGGCCGAGCGCTTTTACCGCGACTTGGAACCCACCCTGGCACGCGCCCAGCGCGCCCGCCATCGAAACCGAGCTCGAGCGATTCACGCGAAGATCGCGAATCGGAGAAAAGATTTCTTGCACAAACTGAGCACCCGTTTGGTGAAGGCCAACGGTGCGATCGTCGTCGGCAATGTGAATGCCTCGGCACTGGCAAAGACCCGACTGGCCAAGTCGGTGCTCGATGCGGGTTGGAGCACATTTCGAACCATGCTGCAGTATAAATGCGCTGACGCAGGCGTGTGGTTCGAGGAAGTCGATGAAGCGTTTTCCACCCAGACCTGCAGCGTGTGTGACAGCCGCGCCGGCCCCAAAGGCCGGAAAGATCTTGGAATAAGGGGATGGCAGTGCACTGTGTGCGGAGCGGTCCATGATCGTAACGTCAATGCAGCTCACATAATCCTCGCGGCGGGACATCGCCGTCTTGCAGAAGGAATCCTCAGCCCTAGAGGGAGAGGTGGATGTCAATGTATGGATCTCACTTTGTCGAAAGATTTACCTGGGCAAAATAGCCGCTGACGGCAATGACGTCCGCATCGTTCAACTGCTTGGCAACCGAACGCATCAATTCGCCGGCGTCGTTCTTGCGAGTGCCTTGCTGAAATGATTTGAGCGCGCTCGCGATGTAGTCGGCTGACTGCCCGGCCAGATAGGGCGCGGCATGCAAAACGCCGACCCCGTCCGGGCCGTGGCAACCGTTGCATGCCTGAACCCGCACTCGTTCATCGCCTTGGAATGCCAATTGATGCCCGCGCGCGAACTGAACGGCGTTGAGCGATTTGGGTTGCGGACTCTGCGGCATCGGCATGGACGCATACAGCATGGCATATTTGATGCGCTGCTTGTCGCTGAGTGCTTTGGCAAAATTCGTCATGATCGGACTGTCTCGCGTGCCGTCGGCGTAATTATCCAATTGTTTTTTCAGATACTCCGCCGATTGGCCGGCGATGCGCGGCACATGCGCAGCCGCCATGCCTTCGCCGTGTGCACCGTGGCAGGCCTCGCAGGGTGCCGCCGGCGCCTCGGCCGCCGGCGTTGCGCCGCTCGGCTTTGCCGATGGCGCCGCCTGCGCCAGCGCGCAGGGCACGGCCAGGATCATGATTGAACCTGCGAGCACGTTCATGCCGACACCAGCCGGCCGGGATTCTTCAAGTACTTGTTCTTGAGGGCCTCGATCGCCCAGTAGGTCAAGGCGCCGAGGGTGCCGGTGGGGTTCCACGAGGCATTTTGCGGATAGTTGGAGGCGCCGATGACGAACACGTTCGGCACGTCCCAGGACTGCAAGTAGCGATTGACCACGCTGGTTTTCGGGTTGTCGCCCATCACGCTGCCGCCGGTGTTGTGCGTGGTCTGATATTGCGTGACCGTGTAAGGACCCTTGCGTGGATTGCCGGCCACCTGTTTTGCACCCATGGCTTTGCCGATCTCGACTGCTTTCGCCGTCAGGTGCGCCGCCATCTTGATGTCGTTTTGCGGAAAATCAAAGGTCATCCGCAGCAGCGGCTGGCCCCACGCATCGCGGTAGGTGGGATCGAGATCCAGATAGTTTTGGCGCTGCGCCACGGAGCTGCCGTGCAAGCTGAACATCACGGTGTGGTTGTAGTGCTTGACCACGGCCTGTTTCCAGCCCTTGCCCCAATTCGGCGTGCCCGGTGGAACCGGGTGATACTGAATCGGACGGCCATTGGTATTCACGGCGCCGATGAAAGCGCCGCCGATGAAGCCCAAGCCGCTATGGTCGAAATTGTCGCCCGCGAAGTCATTGATCAGCGTGCCGGACGCGCCCGATGCCATGAAAGGATTGATGTGCACGTCCTCATCAAAGAACGATGCCACCGTGCTCATGGTCTGGTAAGCATAATTGCGGCCGACGACGCCCTGTCCCGTCGCGGGATCGTAGGGTGTCCCGATACCCGACAACAGCAGCATGCGAACGTTATTGAGTGCAAACATGGAGGTGATCACCAGCGATGCCGGCTGCTCGAACTCGCGGCCCACGGCGTCGATGTAGGTGACGCCGGTGGCGTGCTTCTTGGTCGAGTCGAGATTGATGCGCTGAACCTGGCAGCCGGTGCGCAGTTCGAAGTTCGGGTTGGCGAGCAACACCGGCAGGATCACCGTCTGCGGCACTGACTTCGCGTAATGTTCACAGGCGTAGCGTTCGCAGAAGCCGCAAAAGACGCAGGCATTGAGCTTCATGCCTTCCGGGTTGGTGTAGGGCTGGCTCAAATTGGACGAGGGCTGCGGAAAGGGGTGGTAGCCCAAGCTGCTCGCGGCTTTGCGAAACATCGCGCCCGAATAATGTTCTTTCTGCGGCGGCGTCGGATAGTCCCGCGATCGCGGCGATTCATGCGGGTCGCCGCCCGGCTGAATCTGACCCTTGATGTTGCCTGCCTTGCCGCTGGTGCCGAGCAGATACTCGAAGCGATCGTAGTGCGGCTCCAGATCATCGTAAGTCACGCCCCAATCCTGAATGGTGAGATCCGCATCCAGAAAATTCTTGCCGTAGCGCTCGCGTGTGCGCGTCGCCAGTTGAAAATCGTTCGCCTGGAATCGGTACGTCTGGCCATTCCAATGCACCATGGAGCCGCCGAGGCCGGTGCCTGGAAGAAACGACTCCCAACGCCGGACCGGCAGCGCCACCTGCGATCCTTGGTTGCGAAACGTAACCGGTTCGCGCGTATTGTCCTGCATCATGGCCTTGCGAATATCGAAGCGCAGTTCGTCGTGGATGGCCGGGCTTTGAAACTCCGGGACGGTGAATCGCGTCTGCCCGCGCTCCAATCCCACGACTTTATAGCCCGCCGCCGCGAGTTCCTTGGCGACGATACTGCCGACCATGCCGACGCCGATGACGACGACGTCGACTTCTTTGAGACGCTGCACCATGGTGGTCTCCCTTGATTGCTCTTAGAGGTTTGCGGGAATGTCTTGACGCGTGTGGATATGGCCTTTGCCGTCCTCGGCGAGGCTCATCGGTTCACGCACGAACTTCACGCCGTGGTGATCGATTGCCTCGAAATAGTCCGCATACGCGCCGGGAAAGCCGATCATCCGCCACGCGACCATGTCGCGATTGCCGCCATACACCGGATCGCTGAAGAATCCTTCCACGCTCATCTTCAACAACATGTCGAAGAACATCCCTGAGGGCACGCCATCCAGATCGTGCGCTCCGGACTCGAGAGACCTGAGGTATGCGTCCTGATTGTCGGTCGACATTTCATTAAATGGCGTCTTGCTCGCCGCCAGATCGCGGCTGATCGCGCGCAGACAGGTGTGAAAAAGCTCGCCCGGCGTGAAGGGCAGCTGATAACCCTGCGACGGCGTTCCGCCTTGCCAGGGACCGCTGCGGTACAGGCGCTCGCCCGCGCCCCATGCACCGCCCAACTGCTTGTCGAGATAGTTGGGAACCGCAGCGCCGAGGGCTCCCGGTCCCAACTCGTCCGCGGGTATCAATCGTTCGCACGCCGCCTCGATGAACAGCACCTCATCGGCGTTGAAGAAAAGATAAACAGGTTTGCCCGACGCCGCGTCGCTCGCTGTTTTTGCGGCGGTTGCCGCGTCGGCGGGCGATCCGGGTGTGGCAGCTGTCAGCAACGCCGCGGCGGGAACCACACTCGCGGCGCCGACGGTGGTAACAAAGGATCGCCGTGTGACTTTGGCCATGTTTTTCT
>DATHFB010000310.1:0-8690 GCA_035318305.1 Steroidobacteraceae bacterium
CGGGTTGCGCTGGCGCGTTCGCTGGTCAAGCGCCCCAAACTGCTGCTGCTGGATGAACCCTTGGGCGCACTCGATAAGAAACTGCGCGAACACACTCAATTCGAATTGATCAGCCTGCAGGACAAGCTCGGCGTGACCTTCATCGTCGTCACCCACGACCAAGAGGAAGCCATGACGCTGGCGAGCCGCATCGGCGTGATGAATCACGGCGAAATAGTTCAGGCCGGAACGCCCTCCGAGATCTACGAGTTCCCGAGTTCCAAGTTCGTGGCGGATTTCATCGGCTCGGTGAACATGTTCGAGGGCAAACTCATCGAAGATGAGCCGGACTATGTGCGCATCGGGTCGGCGGAACTCGGCGGAACGATCTACGTCAGCCACGGAATCAGCGCGCCGCCCGAGGCCGTCGTCTGGGCGGCCGTGCGCCCGGAAAAAATATTCATGTCGACGACGGTGCCGCAAGGCGGCGCGGATAATGTGGTGCGCGGCGCCGTGCAGGACATCGCCTATCTCGGCGACTTGTCGATCTACCTGGTCAAACTGCCCACGGGCAAAGTCGTACGAGTCACCCAGCCCAACACATCGCGTCATGCCGAGGCAATCAGTTGGGATCAGCAGGTCTATTTATCATGGGATGCGACCAGTCCGGTGGTGGTGACCCGTTAACTCCGCGACGCTAGCCGGGCGGCTGCAGCGAATCGGCATCAGCGGCCGGGGACTGGTCGTGGCGCTGCCTTACCTGTGGTTGCTGCTGTTCTTCGTCGTGCCCTTCGTCATCGTACTCAAGATATCGTTCTCGGACATCGACCTGGCGATCCCGCCCTACAAACCGCTCCTGGAGTGGGTCGGCAAGCACTCACTCGCGATCAAGCTGAACTTCGACAACTACGCCTTCCTGTTCACCGATGCGCTGTACCTGCATGCTTTCGCGAACTCGATCAAGGTTGCGTTTCTCTCGACATTGATGTGCTTGGTCATCGGCTACCCGATGGCCTACGGCATCGCGCGCGCCAAGCCTGCGGCGCGCAACGTCCTGCTGCTGCTGGTCATCCTGCCGTTTTGGACGTCGCTGCTGCTGCGGGTCTATGCCTGGATCGGGCTCTTGAAGGCCAATGGCGTGATCAACAACGTGCTGCTGTCGCTCGGAATCATTCATGAGCCCTTGACGATGCTGTACACGCCGTTCGCCATGTACGTGGGAATCGTGTATTCCTACCTGCCGTTTCTCATCCTGCCGCTGTATGCGAATTTGGAAAAAATGGATTGGCAGCTGCTCGAAGCGGCCGAGGACTTGGGCTGCCGCCCGTGGCAGGCGTTCTACAAGATCACTTTGCCGCTCTCCCGCAACGGCATCCTGGCTGGTTCGATGCTGGTGTTCATCCCGGCGGTGGGTGAATTCGTGATCCCGGCGCTGCTCGGCGGTCCGAACGCACTCATGATCGGGCGCGTGCTGTGGGATGAATTTTTCTCGAACCGCGCCTGGCCGGTGGCCAGCGCTGTGGCGATTTTGCTGCTGATACTCTTGGTGCCGTTCATGATGTGGTACCAAAGCGTGCAAGCGCGCGAATCGGCGGGCGCGCGATGAATTATCGCAGTTCGTTTTTTATCCTGACCTGCATCGGGTTCGGCTTCGCGTTTCTCTACATCCCGATCCTGTCCATGGTGGTGTTTTCGTTCAATGCCTCCAAGTTGGTGACCGTTTGGGACGGCGCCCATTCGCCGACGCTCAAGTGGTACTACGCGCTGCTGAATAACGAGGAGATTCTGGACGCGGCGTGGATTTCCTTGAAGGTGGCCGTCATCAATGCCACGGGATCGGTGATCTTGGGCACGCTTGCCGGCTTCGGCTTGGCGCGATTCAGTCAGTTCCGCGGACGATTTACCTTGAACGCGATGACGACGGCGCCGCTGGTCATGCCCGAGGTGATCACGGGGTTGTCTTTGCTGCTGCTGTTCGTCGCCCTGGAGCAGTTCATCGGGTGGCCGGCGGGACGAGGAATTACCACCATGACCATCAGTCACATGACCTTTTCCATGGCCTATGTGACGGTCATCGTGAATTCGCGTTTGGCGAGTTTCGACACCGCGCTCGAGGAAGCGGCGATGGATTTGGGTGCGCGTCCCTTCAAGGTTTTTTTCGTCATCACGCTGCCGATCATTTTGCCGGCGATTTTGTCGGGGTGGCTCCTGGCTTTCACGCTGTCATGGGATGATCTGGTCATCTCCAGCTTTACCTCCGGTCCGGGCAGCAGCACCTTGCCCATGGTGGTGTTTTCCAAAGTCCGCCTGGGCGTCAGCCCCGAAATCAACGTACTCGCGACCCTCACACTCACCGTGGTGACCACGATGATCGTCGGCGTCAGCATATGGATGGCGCGGCGGGCAAAGCTCGACAAAGCGGCTGCCTAAGCGCATCTGCCATCAATGCACTAGTTTAGTTTGTGCGCTCTCTTCAGCAGCTAGATTTTTCGTAGCACGGTAAATCTGTTCAGACATTCGACGGCTGATCTCGAGAACGCCGGTTGCATACGCTGATCGCAGCTCGTCAATGTTGGACATCACGAGCTCAAATGAACGGTATGCATATTTTGCGTCCGGGACGATGGCCCACTCCTTGCCCTTCCTTGCGTCGACCCCGTAATAGATGTCTTCGTTGTAGATGTTGTCCTGTCCTTTGACAAACAGTTTGCCACCTGCATTGACGCGGGGGATGTAGTCGAGCGAAAAGCCCGACGAATAGAGTCCGACCTCGGAAATCCACAAATGCAGTATTGCGTCGGCGTTTGACGAGATTTTATCGTAGTCGACGTTATCGGGGTCATCCGCGGGCCGGGCGAGTCCTTCCAAGATTTCAACAGTGAATCCTTGGCCGCGAAGCGCGGTCGCCACTTCCGCGGTGAGCTGGTCCCCCAAATTGCCAGGTGGCGAATTCAGCCTGCCATTGAAGATCTTCGCTTTACTTTTGCTATCAGCCTTGTTCACCCAATACTGGAAGGGGTAGCCGCCGATAGGCGGGGCGGCATTTTCAAATGAATACAACTTGGGATTTGACGCAGGAATGATGGCAATGCGCTTGATTGCCGCCGGACGGCTCGCTGTGGTTTTGGGATGAGTTGCGCAGGCTGACATCAGAGCCAGCATCGAAAGCAGGGCCACCACTTTGAGCATCGCGACTTCCTTATTATAGGTGGGTATAGACTCTAAACTTTATCCAGCGGCGTGTTGCCGCCGGTAAATTGCGAGCGCGCCTGCGCCAGCCGATACTTGTGCTCGGTTCGCCAGCGCCGCCAATCGCGCAGGCCGGCGATGGCGTAGACAAGCTTGAACAGGCGCAGGCGCCTCAAGACCTTCGGCGTATCGAACAGATCCCCGGCGAGCATCGAGATCACACCCTGCTCCAGCTGCCAGGTGTTGCGCGGTTGACGGAACATTTGCGTCATCACGGGGCCGTTGAAGCGGTAGATGAAGAATGAAAATCGCGCCATGCCGGCGCGCTGGCGCTTTTCCAACTTGCGCAGCAGCCCCTTCTCGCGCTGCGGCTCGCGCAGCGCCGTATCGACCACCGCAGCGGCTTGTTCTGCCCCGCTCATGGCCAGGTAGACGCCCGAAGAGAACACGGGATCGAGAAATGCGAACGCATCGCCTACCAGCACCCAGCCCGGCCCGCCCATATGCGTCGAGTCATAGGAGTAGTTGCCGGTGACGCGCACCTCGCTGGTGAGCTCGGCGTGTTCAATTCGCTGACGCAAGCCGGCGCTTTGGTTGAGCGTATCCATCAGGAACTCCACCGTGCGCCCTTTGCGCTGCTTCAGATATTCCGGCCGGCATACCGCGCCGATGCTCATCACGCCGCCGGGCAGCGGGATCATCCACATCCAGCCGTGGTCGAAACGGTAGATGCTGATATTGCCGGCGTCTTCGCCCTCGCGCATGAGTGCGCCGCGGAAATGGCCAAAAATGGCGGCGCTCTGGTGTTCGTTGTTCTTGCGCCGCAGTTTCTTTTTCGCCGACAGGAACGCGTCGCGCCCGCTGGCGTCGACCAGGTAGCGCGCCTGAATGCCGTAACTGCGGCCCTCATCGGTGCGAATCTCCAGCCGTGTATCGCGCGGTCCGATCTGCTCAACGCTCAATACTTCATGCCCCTCACGGGCGTCGGCGCCGCTTTCACGCGCGTGATCGTAGAGCATCTTGTCGAAGTCCTGCCGCCACACTTGATAGGAGTGCGGAGGACTGTTGCCGATGGCGCGCGCGAAGGCGTAGGTGTTGTAGCCGCGCTCATTGTCCGCCTCAAAATCGGCGCCGGGCTTGAAAATGCCGAGCGCGCGCACCTTCTCGAGCACGCCGAGGCGCTCGAACACCGGCAGATTCATCGGCAACAACGACTCGCCGATGTGGAATCGCGGGTGATGCGCCTTCTCCAGCGCTATCACCTTGTAGCCTCGCTTCGCCAGCAAGGTCGCCGCGGTGCTGCCGCTCGGCCCGCCGCCGATCACCGCCACATCGCACAGTTCAGTCGCCGTTTGCATGCTTCTAAACCAGAACTCGCTCGATGCCGCCGGCGTTCGCGCGCCTCACGTAGTCCGGCAGCCAGTCGGGTCCCAACAGATTCTTGGCGATTTCCACCACGATGTAATCGGCGTCCATTTCCGCATCGTCGTTGAAGCGTTTCAGGCCCTGCAGGCAGGACGGGCAGGATGTCAGTATTTTCACCTCGCCCTGATGGCCGCCGGCTCGGATCTCGTTCACGCCGGCGCGTACCTCCTGCTCCTTGCTGAAACGCACCTGGGTCGAAACATCCGGCCGTGTGGCCGCGAGCGTGCCCGACTCGCCGCAACAGCGCTCGTTCAATGCAATGGTCCCGTTCTGTGCGCTGTTCATCAGTGTATTCACCACGGTAAGCGGATTGTACTTTTTCATCGGCGAATGACAGGGGTCATGGTACATGTAGCGCGTGCCGGTGACATTCTCCAGCCGTACGCCTTTCTCCAACAGATACTCATGGATGTCCATGATCTTGGATCCCGGAAATATACTATCGAACTCGTAGCCCTGAAGTTGATCAAAACACGTCCCGCAGCTCACCACCACGGTCTTGATGTCGAGGTAGTTGAGCGTATTGGCGACCCGATGAAACAATACGCGGTTGTCGGTGGTGATCTTTTCCGCCTTATCGAACTCTCCGGCGCCGCGCTGTGGATATCCGCAGCACAGATATCCCGGGGGCAGCACGGTCTGCACGCCCACATGCCACAGCATCGCCTGCGTAGCGAGTCCCACCTGCGAGAACAAGCGCTCGGAACCGCAGCCGGGGAAATAGAACACCGCTTCGGATTCGCTGCTGACCCTGGCCGGATCCCGGATGATCGGAACATAGTTGCGGTCTTCGATGTCGAGCAGCGCGCGTGCCGTCCTCTTCGGCAGACCGCCCGGCATGCGTTTGTTGACGAAGTGAATGACTTGTTCCCTGATCGGCGGCTTGCCGGTGGTGGCCGGCGGCCGCTTGGTCTGCGCTCTGGCAAATGTATTGAGCACCTGGTTGCCGAGCCGCTGGACCTTGTAGCCCCAATCGATCATGACCTTTCGGGTCAGCTTGATCGTCTGGGGATTGGTGGCGTTCAAGAAAAACATCGAGGCGGCCGTGCCGGGATTGAAACGCTTCTTGTGCATGCGGCGCAGCAGATCGCGCATGCCCATGGAGACATCCCCGAAGTCGATGCCGACCGGGCAGGGCGTCACGCATTTGTGGCAGACGGTGCAGTGATCCGCCACGTCCGATAGTTCGTCCCAGTGGCGAATCGACACGCCGCGCCGCGTCTGCTCTTCGTAGAGAAACGCCTCGATGAGCAGCGACGTCGCCAGGATCTTGTCTCGCGGCGAATACAGCAGGTTCGCTCGCGGCACATGGGTGGCGCAAACCGGCTTGCACTTGCCGCAGCGCAGACAATCCTTGATGGCATCGGAGATGGTGCTGATATCCGATTGCTGCATGATCAGCGATTCATGCCCCAAAAGACCGAAGCTGGGGGTATAGGCGCGGCGCAAGTCGCTTTGCGGCATCAACTTGTGCTGATTGAAATGCCCTTCAGGATCGACTCGTTGCTTGTAGCCGCGAAATGCGGCGAGCTCCGCGTCGGAAAGATATTCCAGCTTGGTAATACCGATACCGTGTTCGCCGGATATCACGCCGTTCAAGGCACGCGCGATGCGCATGATCCGCGCCACCGCACGGTTCGCGGTGTGCAGCATCGCGTAGTTGTCGGAATTGACCGGAATGTTGGTGTGCACATTGCCGTCGCCGGCGTGCATGTGCAGCGCGACGAAGATGCGGCCCTGCAGGACGCGCCTGTGTATGGCATCGCAATGCTCGAGTACCGGCGCAAAGGCGCTGCCGACGAATATGCGGGCCAGCGTCGCCCGCACTTCGGTTTTCCAGCTGACCCGAATGCTACGGTCCTGCAGCCGGTCGAATACGCTGCCCGAGTCGCTCTCCGCGTCGTCCATGTTGTCGAGCAGGTACTGCCAACGCGACCGGATGCTCGAGATCAATTCACGGGCTTCGGCCGTGCGCGCCGCGTCGCCATCCGAGGCGTTGCCGGAGGCGCCGCTCGCAGCGCCGCCGGAACCGCTTTCGCCGGAAAAATACTCCTCCAGGGCGGTGAGCAATTCGAGCTTATTGCTGATGGATAATTCGATATTGATGCGTTCAATGGCATCCGTGTACTCACCCAGGCGCTCCAATGGAATGACCACGTCCTCGTTGATCTTGAAGGCATTGGTGTGCTTGGCGATCGCGGCGGTCTTGGCGCGATCCAGCCAGAATTTGCGCCGCGCATCGGCGTTGACCGCAATGAATCCTTCGCCGGAGCGGGCATTGGCCAGGCGCACGACATGGGAGGTGGCGGCCGCAACCGCGGTTTCGTCCTCGCCGACGATGTCGCCCAGCAGCACCATCTTGGGCAAGGCGCCACGCTTCGATTTGGTGCTATAGCCCACCGCGCGCAAATACCGTTCGTCCAAGTGCTCGAGGCCCGCCAGCAGCGTGCCTTTCGTTTTCGCGTTCGCCTCAAGGTACTGCGTGATCTCGACGATGCTGGGTATGGCGTCGCGTGCTTGACCGAAAAACTCCAGGCACACGGTCCGGGTGTACTTGGGCATGCGATGCAAGATCCATCGCGCGGCTGTGATCAGGCCGTCGCAGCCTTCCTTCTGCACGCCCGGCAATCCGCCCAAGAATTTGTCGGTAACGTCCTTGCCCAAACCGATCTTGCGAAATTTCGCGCCCTCGATGTCGAGCCGCTCGCTGCGCAGCACTTCCGCCTGTTCCGCGGGCTTTGAACCGTCTTTCCAAACCAGATCGAAACTCGCGACCGATATGTCATGGATCTTGCCCAAGTTGTGGTTCAGGCGCGTGACCTCGAGCCAATTGCCTTGCGCATCGACCATGCGCCACCACGCCAGGTTGTCGACCGCCGTACCCCACAACACTGCCTTCTTGCCGCCGGCATTCATGGCAATGTTGCCGCCGATGCAGGATGCGTCCGCGGAGGTCGGGTCGACCGCGAACACGAAGCCCGCGCGTTCGGCCGCCTCGCTCACGCGTTTGGTAACGACACCGGCCGCAGAAAATATGCTGGACGTGTTGACCGTATTGCCGGGCAGGGCGAATGTTTCGACGGGACCCAAGGTCTCGAGCTTTTCCGTATTGATCACGGCGGACCACGGCGTCAGAGGCACCGTGCCGCCCGTGTATCCGGTGCCGCCGCCGCGCGGGATGATGGTCAGCTCCAGCTCGATACAGTCGCGCACCAAGTCGGGAATTTCCGATTCGTCATCGGGCATGAGGACCAAGAAGGGCAATTCCACGCGCCAGTCGGTGGCGTCGGTGACGTGCGCGACGCGCGAGAACGCGTCGAAGCGGATGTTGTCGGCGCGGGTGTGCCGCAGCAGCAACTTTCGTGCGCGCTTGCGCTTGACGGCGATATCGGCGAATTGCCGCTCGAATCGCGTCACGGCCTGTTCGGCGGCCTGCAGCAATTCCCCAACCTTGGTATGGCGCGCCTCATTGGCGCCGTCGCGGCGCTTTTCGACCTCGAACAGACGATGATGCATGGCCGCAATGAGCTGGCGCCGGCGCTTGGGATTGTCGAGCAAATCGTCCTGCAGATAGGGGTTGCGGTCGACCACCCAGATATCGCCCAATACCTCATACAGCATGCGCGCCGATCGGCCGGTGCGGCGCTCGCTGCGCAGCTCATCCAGAACGGTCCACGCAGTTTCGCCCAGCAGCCGGATGACGATCTCGCGATCGGACAGCGAGGTGTAGTTGTATGGGATCTCGCGCAGTCGCGATTCCGGCTCTTTTTCCACGGGAGATCGCGCTGCGTCGGCAAAATCTGCGACGGCGTTCATGTTCGAGCGAGTTTACGCATTTTTCTGCCCCAAGTTGTGCATTCAGCGCGGCCTTGTCGTCTCAAGTCGTTGTTTCGTCGGCCGTTACCTTTAAGTGTGCGATACCGATCCGCCAATCCTCAGGAGGAACTCGATAGCCTCGGCGTGGTGCGCGGCTTGGTCGAGGGATCCTTGGCGCGCAACGAACTGGCCATTCCCTCCCTGCCCGAGGTGGCGGTTCGCGTTGTGGGCAGCGGCACCGAGAATTCCGGCAACGCCCATCTTCTCGCTGACATCATCCA
>DATHFB010000311.1:0-7448 GCA_035318305.1 Steroidobacteraceae bacterium
TCGAAGCCCGCGGAGTTCGACACTGCGCAGCAGCTGTTTTCTCGACTGCGCACCACCGAGATGCACACAGTCCCCGGTGAGCACGACACCAGCGATGCAACGGTGACGGAATACTTCAACCGATTCGGTAAGGCATCCGGCAACAAGGGCTATTACAGTTTCGATCACTCAGGCGTGCACTTCATCGCGCTCATCAATGTATTGCAATTCAAGCCGGGCGGTCTCGGCACTTTGGGCGCCGATCAAATCGCCTGGGTTACGGCCGACCTAAAGGGACGTTCCTCCAGTACACCCATTGTGGTGTTTGCCCACATGCCGCTGTGGACGATCTACGAGCCCTGGGGTTGGGGAACCGGAGATGCGGATCAGCTCATGAATCCGTTGCGCCGTTTCGGCTCGGTCACGGTGCTCAACGGTCATATCCACCAGATCGTGCAGAAAGTCGAAGGCAATATGACCTTTCACACCGCACGTTCGACCTCCTATCCGCAACCCGCCGCCGGCGTGGGGTCAGGACCCGGGCCGCTCAAAGTGCCCACGGATCAACTGGCCTCGATGCTCGGGATCACCAGCGTGTCGGTGGCGAAGCACCCCCGCGCGCTGGCACTCAGCGACACATCACTCACTTAACTTCGAATACCTTTCGACCAGGAAGCATTAATGATTTCCAGACGATATCGCCCTTGGCTTACCGCCGTTGCCGCAGCGCTCTTGTCGGGCGGCGCCATCTGCATCCCATCGGCGGCACAAACGCCTGATCCGAATCGGATTGTAATCAAGGAGTTCATGTTCGCTCCCAATCCCCTGACGATCAAGGCGGGCTCGACCGTTACTTGGGTCAACATGGACGATGAACCGCACACCGTGGTCAGCAATACGCGCATGTTTCGCTCGGCCGCGATGGATACGAAAGAAACCTTTTCTTTCAAGTTCGACCAGCCCGGGACGTATCACTTCACGTGCTCGATTCATCCTCGCATGGTCGGCGTGATCGTCGTTCAGTAACCCATGAATGGCAAAACAATCGGTCTGACGGTGGTCGGTACGCTCGCGGTGCTGGCGATTGGCGGCGCGGCATTCATCGGCTCCGGGATCTACGACATCGGCGCCGATGATCATCACACGAAAATCGCGCTCACCATCATCGAGCAATTGCGGGAGCGCTCCATAGCGGCGCGCTCCAGCTCAATCGAAGCGCACTTTGTGGAGGATCCCGTGCGCATCGCCGCGGGCGCACAACACTATTCAGTACTGTGCGTGGGCTGTCACCTCGCGCCCGGAGTGACCAAGTCCGACGTACGTCGCGGGCTCTATCCGCACCCGCCAAACCTTGCGCAGGAAGAACCGCAGCAAGCTCAGCGCGCCTTCTGGGTTATAAAACATGGCATCAAGATGAGCGCCATGCCGGCCTGGGGAATGACCCTGGACGACGCCGCAATCTGGGACACGGTCGCATTCATTCGAAAAATGCCCGACATGACGCCGGAGACTTATCAGCATCTCTCGCAGGAGCCCGGCAAATAGACTACCTGCGATCAGGTTCCAGGCTGCGCCAGCACCTTCTCGAGAAAAATGGCACCTGGCACGGGGTTGTTGTAGTACGGGGGTACTTCGTAAAAATTCAGTGCTCGATACAGCACCTGCGCTGCCCTCATTTGAGGCAACGTATCGAGACGCAAACGCGCGTACCCGGCCGCGCGAGCGCGCTCAGTGATCGCTTCAATCAGCAGCTTGCCGATGCCGCAGCTACGGAAAGATTGCCGTACCCATAGACGTTTCATTTCCCCAACGGAAGCCTCGAGGCGACGCATCGCTACGCATCCGGCCACCATTCCGTCCACCTGTGCCAGCAGGATCGCCCCCGTGGGCGGCGCGTACTTGCCCGGAAGCGTTGCAAGTTCCGCTTCGAAATCCTGAAAGCACAGGTCTACGGTCAACCACGCAGCGTATTCAAGAAACAGCTCGCGCACCGTGGCGATGGAATTCTCGGCATGTCCATCGACGATACAATGGCTCTGGGGTGGTGCTCCCAAGTCACTGACTCGGAGCGGTGTGTGCAGTGCCCCCATCGCTCGGCTTGTTCTGAGACCTCTTGTCCTGCTGGGCTGCTGCCTTGTCCCTGACCTTCTCCCGGTGATGCTCAATGACGCATCCCGCGGCGGCTCCTACGACGGCGTGGTGGCCTGCTACATGACCGACTACGCCGCCGACAGCCGCGCCCTTCAAACAGCCTTTTGCGGATGCGACGCCTGAAAGCAGAGCGAGGGGTGCGGCGACGGCAAGGGCGACAATACATTTGCGCATTTTCTTGACTCCTATGAACACCGGTGTGGATAAAACCCGCCCGGCCGACAAAAGTTGCACGATGGCGTACTCTTTTGCCTGATGAGCACTCCGCGCCTGTCCGCGATCCCACGCCCTACTACGGCTCCTTACCGCCGATTAGCCGAACAAGCCTTGAGCCGCGCCGCAGGCGCCCCTCTTCTCGGGGGCAATTCAGTCAAACTCCTGATTGACGGCGCCGCGCATTTTGACGCCTGGTTGAATTCCATTCGCGGCGCACGCCGCCGGGTACTACTGGAAAACTATATTGTCCGAGATGATGAAATCGGGCGCGAGTTTCGCGCAGCGTTGGTCGAGCGCGCCAAGGCCGGAATCCTGGTCGCCGTGATAGTCGACTGGCTGGGCTGCCTCGGGCAGTCACGCAAATCCTTTTGGGCGCCGCTGCGCGCCGCGGGCGGTCAGGTACGGGTGTTCAATCCACCGCAGTTCGGCGAACCGTTCGGCTGGATCAGCCGCGATCACCGTAAATTGCTGGTCGTCGATGGTACGGAAGGCTTTCTCTCCGGCGTGTGCATCAGCTCAAAGTGGCTCGGTGACCCCGCTCGAAATGTGCCGCCTTGGCGCGATACGGGTGTGGCAGTGCGCGGACCCGCCGTGGCACAGCTCGAGGACGCATTCAAGGACAGTTGGAACGCGATGGGTGCGCCGTTGGACCACTTCTCGGAGCATTCGGAGCCGGCGCACGAAGCCGAAGCCGGATCCGTGGCCTTAAGAATCATCGCCACTCAACCGCCGAGCGCCAGCTTGTATCGGCTCGATCAACTCATCGCCTCCATGGCCCGGAAAACGCTGTGGCTGTGCGATGCGTATTTCGTCGGAATTGCTCCTTACGTGCAGGCGCTGGTGGCGGCGGCCCGCGACGGTGTCGACGTGCGCATGCTGGTGCCCGGGAGCAGCGACGTTCCCATCGTTCGCGGCCTGTCGCGCGGCGGCTACCGCCCCTTGTTGGAGGCGGGAATTCGCGTGTTCGAGTGGAATGGTTCGATGTTGCATGCGAAGACGGCTGTTGCCGATAGCCAGTGGGCGCGGGTCGGCTCTTCCAATCTCAACGTTTCCAGCTGGCTGGGAAATCGGGAGATCGATGTGGCCATTGAAGACGCGGGATTCGCCGGCCTGCTTGCGGAGCAGTACGAGCGTGATCTACGGAACGCAACCGAAATTGTGCTGGCCCCGCGCCGTTATCGCCGCAGCAAACCGACGCTCACCGGCGACGCTCGGCCGACGGGCATAGGCCGGGGCGGCGGCAGGCCCGGCCGAGCCGCAGCCAGTGCATTGCGCGTGGCGAACAGCGTGGGCGCAGCACTCGTCAATCATCGCGTGCTCGGCGAAATGCCAGCCGGACCCCTGCTGACGGCCACGTTGCTGCTTGGCGCGCTGGCAGTCGTCTCATTTCTCTGGCCGGCGTGGATCGGTTGGCCAATTGGTGCGATGGCGACCTGGGCGGCCGTCAATATGGGGGTACGCGCTTGGCGGTTGTGGAGACGACGGCGCGAGCACGAGCGGCAGCTTTGATGCGCTCCTATAACCGGCTAAAGTGATCGGCTTTAATATCGGTAAAATCGATCATGTCACCAGAACCATCGAAGAGCGACGCCCTCATGCTGGTTTCCACCGCCCGCATCGACGAGCCCCAAGCCATGGCGGCCTTCTTGGCATCGATCCCCGATAGCGAAGAACTTGGCGCGCTTCTTGGCACAAAGGAGGGATTGAATACGCGCGCATACGAGGATGATAGTCAGACAGCGCGCTTCGTGATCAGCGATGGAACAACCGTAACGTGCTTCACCGTCACGGACATCACCATAGATCAAGCGGAGATGATCACCATCGAATGCGAAAAATCAGACGCCTGGAGCGAGAGCGCATTTCGAGAGGCCGCTGCCCGGGCGCTCGGGCCCTAATCTATTACACGTGCTTTTTCGTAGAAAAAGCGCGTGACTCGGCTGTACATAACAACAGTACTCCGCCACAGTTACGCTTCACAGTTCTTATTTTCGCAGCTTTCGGGTTCTATTCGGGTTGAAAGTCAAATCGCGAGAGGCGATCCAGTAAACGCTCAGGATCATCGTCTGAGTGCAACAGTTCCCGATTAGCCTCACGAAGAAAGCCCTCCGACACCGCCTGGTCCGCCAATTCCAATAGCGGATCGTAATATCCATTGACGTTCAATAGGCCGCACGCCTTCCGCTGAATTCCCAACTGCGTCCAGGTCAGCATCTCGAACAACTCCTCCCACGTGCCGTATCCACCGGGCAGCGCGGCAAAGGCGTCCGATAATTCCGCCATGATTGCCTTGCGCTCATGCATCGAACTCACCACACGCAATTCCGTCAATCCTTGGTGCGCAACTTCCTTGTCAACCAGAGCCTGCGGGATCACACCGATGACCCGGCCTCCTTCTGCCAAGCATGCATCTGCCAGCACACCCATCAGCCCCACATTGCCGCCGCCGTAGATCAGCTCGACGCCGCGCCGACACAGCAGCCTGCCAACGGCCTGCGCCGCCTCGGCATACAAAGAATGCACGCCCGAGCTCGACCCACAAAATACGCAAATGCGCTTGAGCATGCCGCGATTGTAGTGTGGACTTCAGGAATACGCTTCGAATGCGCTTATGGACCGAAATTTTCATGCGAGACTTTCCCACTGATATCCCCGAAATTCGAGACTATGACCCCGCATGGCCGGATGTCTTCGCCAAGCTGGCTGCCAGGGCGAGGACCGCTTTGGGAAGCCTCGTATTGACGGTGGAGCACATCGGAAGCACGAGCGTTCCAGGGCTTGCCGCCAAGCCAATCATCGATCTTGATGTGGTCCTGGCATCACCGGCCGATCCGCCGGAGGCGATCCGTCGACTCGCCCGCATCGGCTATGCTCACGAAGGTGACCTCGGCATCGCAGGCCGCGATGCTTTACGCGCAGATCCCGATTTACGAGACAGTTACGGTGCGCTCAAGCGATCGCTTGCCGAGCGATACAACGGCGATCGAGACTCCTACACTCATGCCAAATCGGAGTTCATCAATTCGCGCCTACGCCGAATGCGATGATTGGCGCCTGAACCTCGCACCTTTGCTTCAGAACTTCTGTCCGAATTTCACGCCAACGGTCCGCGGCTGATTCGGCACAATGTATTGAGATATCGCGCCGCAAAGCAAAACGTCGCATTCCGCGTATCTATTGAGAACGGCGCGCTTATCGAACGCATTGTTGAGATATACCTCATAATGAAAGCTCTTCACTTCCATCCCCGCCGAAACATCGACAACGGTGTAAGAAGGCTCATCGCCTAACGCGTTCGCTGCCAATGTACGCAAGTCGCTGGTGCGCTCGCCCACATAGACCGCCGAGGCCTGGACGTTTCCTTTGTAAGACGCGATCGGAAAAGTATACCTTCCGGTGACATTGCCCTTGAACTTTGGCGTGACGGGCAGCCGGGTGCCGGACGGCGCATATTGCTCGTACGTGCCGGGATCGAAACCGGGCGCGCTACATATGCTCGGATCACCGCAAAATGTCTGCGTGAGCTTGGCATCCAGCAGCGAGAACCCGCCGGTAATTGTCAAATTCTGTGTCGCCGCGAATTCCAACTCTGTTTCCAATCCATCAATCCTCGCCTGCCCCGCGTTGGTGACGATGGTGAGCGAATTCGGTCCGAGGTAGGAGAACTGGAAATTCGACCAGTCTTCCCTGAAGAACGCGCCATTGAAGCGCAAGCGGTGGTCGAACCAAGTGGTCTTCCAACCGATCTCGTAGTTCTTCAAAAAATCCGGCTGATAAGGCGGAATGGTGCCGCCGCCGTTGCGATTGACGCCGCCGGGTCGAAAGCCCTTCGAAAAGGTCGCGTAGATCATCCGATCGTGGTCAATTTTGTATGTCAGATTGTACTTTGGTGAATTGCCGGAGCCAGAGGTTCCTCGGTTAAGATCGGTGCAGGGTGCGCCGTGAAAAGGTTCAAAGGTGGGTGTCGGGCAGAGGGCGACACCGGTATGCGAGCTGAAATTTGAGCTGAACCCGTAAAATCCCTGCAGGTTATTATCGTAACTGAAGTGCCGCAGTCCGGCGCTGGCCGAGATGTGATCGGTAAAGTCATAGGTAAGCTCGCCGAATACAGCCTTGTCCCGATCGACCCGCTCCTGATTGGTGAGCCAGAGCGTTCCCGGCCACCCAGGAACGGAAACGTCGTTAGGCGGCACGGATCCCAACGGGTCACCGTTATTAACGACGTAATCCTGGAGGATCTCGTGCACCTGCCGCTCGAGAAACAAGCCGCCGACGAATCGGAGCGGATAGTCTTTGGGCGAAGACACGCGCAGTTCGTGGCTGTACTTGGTGTAGTGATCGCGCCCAATAATGGTTTGCGCAGGGTTGATTAGATTACCCGCGTTGTCCACGAAATACTTGCCGTACGCGCTGTCGTAGTACAACGAGTAGTCGGTGTAATCGGACTGTTCGTGCGTGTTGCGGGTTAAATATGCGCCGGCATAAGTGAGATCGAAATTGCCGATCTTACCTTCGACGGTCAGCGCTGACTGAACCCAGGAGTCGTGAATGGTTTGCGGAAACCAATGCTGCACGTTCAGATCACCGACTGCCGGGTTGTAGGCAAAGTCGCCGTCGGTCTGCTGCACCTGGCCCATGACGGTCGGCAAAATGGTCCAACTGTCGTTGATATTGACCTTCAGCGCGACGCGGCCGCCCTTTGTCTCGACGGTGTTGGCGTCCTTTTTCACCTGACCGGCGTTATCGAAAACGATGCCGGATGTGGGGAACGTCACTACGCCATGCACATTGTTGACGTAGCCGGCATCGTGTTCGTCCCAACCAACCAGGCGGATGGCCGCGAAATCGGTCAGGGGAAGATTCACAAACGCCTGGATGCCCCAGCCGGTGCCGCCGTGATCAACCTTGTTCAAATCCAAGTCGTAACCGGCTTTGAACCCGGATGGATCGGGCTTATTCGAAATAATTCGAATCGTTCCCGCCTGCGAGCTGGCGCCGTACAGGGTGCCCTGCGGACCCGCCAGGGCTTCAACGCGCTCGATATCGTAAAGATGGATGTTCAGATTGCCGTCAATCGTTGTAATCGGCTGCTCGTCCAAATA
>DATHFB010000312.1:0-6009 GCA_035318305.1 Steroidobacteraceae bacterium
CCCCGGCGATCATGGCGCAGCCGAGCGCGGGCAGCGCGGCCGTCCACAATGCGCCGGTCCAGTCGAGCTTCACTTCATGGCGCAAACTGAACGCCGCGAATACCGAGAGCGGCAAGAGCACGGCAAGAGTGAACAGGCGCCGGCGGCGAGCATCGTCGGGCGGTTCGCCGGAGTGCGGCTCGCCGGCGGGACGCGCCAATAGCACGCCGGCGACCGCCAACAGCCCCGTCGGCGTGATCAGCACGATGATGGAGCCGATCAATTTATGCAGTGCGAACTGTGGCGTCTCTGCAAGCCGCCGCGACGTCTGGAAGGCGAAAGACGCCCACTCGTGCTGCGCATTCCAGACCAAAACCGGAGAAAAAATGGCAAGCGCCAGCAGGGCTGCGACATACGGATCGGCGCGGCGCCACCAGCGGCGCGACGTTGAATCCCACAGCATGAAGACCATCGTCACCGGCACCAGTATCGCGATGGAATACTTCGAGATCATCCCGAGACCCAAGGAAATCCCCGCAAACCACCAAGCGCGCGATTGGTTGCCGATCAGCGCGCGTTCGAGAAAGTACAGCGAGGCCGCCCACGCCGCAGCCAGGGGCGCGTCCGGTGTGATGAGCAGGCCGGAGAGAAAAAAGTAGGGCAGAGCCTGCACCAGCAGCAATGCCGCCACGGCGCCGGCCGCGCCGAAAAGATTACGGGTCAGCTTGTAAATAAAAACCGAGGTGATGGCTCCACAGCACAGTGCCCCGGCGCGAACGCCGAATTCAGTTTGTCCGAATAGAGCGGTGCCGAGCCGGATGAGCCATGCCACCATCGGCGGATGATCCAAGTATCCGAAGTCCAAGTGCCGCGAATAATTCCAGTAGTAGGTTTCCTCGGGCATCAGTTCGACCGAGCCGGCATAGATCAATCGCAGCACAACGGCATAGGCGATGAGACCAATGGCAATCCGCCAAGGCCTTTTCGCGGCCTCGGAGGTGGCGTACGAGAATCCCGGTAAGCTCACCGCGAGCCCCAGCGCGACCGCCGGAAAGATGGAGAATTGCGGCGGCCAGCCCCAGCGCTGGAACAGCGCCAATGCGCCGCCGCGCAAGAAGATCGCCATGAATCCGATGATCAAGATACGCGGGAGTACCCGCCAATTTTGAGATTGGCGCTCGGCAACGCTCATTGCCTGCCATCGCAACACCCACATGACAGCGATGCCGGCTGCGCAGGCGAGACCGTTGCCGGCTCTGAGCGAGACGCCCGCAGCCATCAAGGCGCAGAACGCGACGATATCGATCAGTGGCGCGAGCAGGATTGCGAAGCGTCGGTACACCTACAACCACTTGGCTTTTTTGAAGCGAAAATAAAGATACACGTCGATCGCCCCCATGAAAAGCAGGGAGATTTCATAGCCAAAGCGCCATTTCAATTCCGGCATATACTGAAAGTTCATACCGTAGATGCCGGCGATCATGGTGGGTATGGCCAGCAGCGCCGCATAAGCCGCCAGCCGCTTCATGGTTTCGTTTTCTTGCAACGTGACCAGGGACAAATTCACCGAAATGGCCGTGGCGATGGTGTCGCGAATGGAATCGGCGGTTTGGTTCAGACGCTGCAAGTGATCATAGACATCCCGGAAGTATTCCGTGATTTTCGCACACAGCACCGGCACGCGGGCGCCGGACAGATTTGAGACTCCTTCCAGCAGCGGTGTCACGGCGTGCTTCATGACCATGAGGCGCTGCTTGAGGGCGTAGAGTGCTTCGATATTGGCGCGCGGCGCGCCCTCGGGTGCGAATATGCGCTGTTCGATGCCGTCGAGTTCGTCTTCCAGGCCGTCGAGAATCGGGAAATAGCGGTCCACCACCGCGTCGGTAAGCGCATACAGCACAAAGCCGGGGCCCTGGCGCAGCAGCTTCGGTTCGCGTTCGCAGCGGGCACGCACCTCGGAAAAACCCTTCTGCGCCCGGCTACGCGCCGACAGGACGTAGTGAGCCCCGGCAAAGATGGCGAGCTCGCCAATGCGATAGTCGCCATCGGCAGGCTCGACCAGATGCAGCACGGCGAACAGACTGTCGCCGTATTCCTCGACTTTCGGCCGCTGGTGTCCGACCAGCGCATCCTCCACCGCCAGGGGGTGCAGGTCGAAGGATTTTTGCATTTCTGCAAGCTCGTCGGCGGTGGGGTCGCTCAGCGCCACCCAGACGAAGCAATGCGGCCGGCTCACGTATTCCGGGATTTGTGCGATCGGGATATCGCCAAGCTTGGTGCCGTCCTGATAGGCGACGCAGCTGATGAGCATTCGCTGATCTTACGGCAAAGAGGCCAGCGTCGAGGGCGCGACGCCGTCGGCCGGCGTGGGCTGTGTCTGCGCCGTCTCGCGCAACAAGCTGCCTGATTCTTCGGCCGCCAGGATCAACACGGCACGCAGCCCGGGGCCGTTATCGCGCAGCTCGAGCGGGCTGCCGTGCAGCTTCGCCACGGCTTGCACCAGGCTCAAGCCAAGGCCGACGCCCGGCGTGCCCCGGCTGGCGTCGCCGCGATAAAACCGCTGCACGACTTTGACTTTTTCCAGCTCGTCGATTCCCGGGCCATTGTCGGAGACCGAGATTTCCGCGGCGGCGCCGTGCTTTTGCACCGCCACTTCGATCGAGCCGTGTTGCGGGGCGTACTTGAGTGCATTGTCGATCAAATTGCTCAATGCCTGGGCGAGAAGCACCGGATCGCCGGATACCAGCAGCGGTCCATTCGATCGAAATGTAAGATCGATGCTCTTGAGTTCTGCGGCTGGTTCATAGAACTCCACCGCATTGGCAGCCAGATCGGACACGTCCAGCGACACGAAGCCCGAACGGCGCATGCCGGCGTCGATTTCCGCCAATCTCAACAGCGCATCGAAAATGCGAATGACCCGGTCGACATCGGCCACCGCGCCGTCGATCTCCGCGTACGTCTCGTCGGTGGAAGGCCGTATGAGCGACAGTTCCTCCAGCCGCGAGCGCAGCTCCGCCAGCGGCGTACGCAGATCATGTGCGATGGAATTCGATACGTTACGCACGCCGTGCACCAACAGCTCGATCTGATCGAGCATGCCGTTGATGGTGCGCGACAAGGTGTTGAGTTCATCGTCGTTCACGTGGGTCGGCAGCCGGTGCTTCAAGTCGCCGTGAATGATGGCCGACACGGTTTGGCGGATGCTGTAGACCCGTGACATCAGCGCGCGGCGCGTGATGATGCCGACGAATAAGCCGGCAATGCACAGCACCGCAACCGCTGCGGCCAGTCCGTACCAGAAACGGGTCTGCAGCGGTTTGAACAGCAGATTGTCCCTGCCCACCAGCAGGTTGTAGTTGCCCAGGTTAGTAACGTGCACGAGGGCTTCTTGGATGCCACGGTCGCCGAGCCCTAGATTGACTTTGTAGTTTCCCGGCGTTGCCGGCACCGCGGCAGGCCACGCCTGCAGATTGCCGGCGAGCGGATGCAGGGATGCGTCGGTGAGCAGCAAGATTCTCTCGCTGGGGATTTGCATGCCAACGCGGGTATCGATGAAGCTTTTCAGGGCATCCGCACCCTCGCGGTGGTACACCTCGGTCAGGCGCTGCGCATCGATCTGTAGGTACTCAGCGCGCCCTTCTTGGATCGTGACCTGCCAGGCATACCACAGCGGCGCGGCGAACAGCACCAGCGCGGCCAGCCCCAGTGCGACGTAGCCCATCGCCAGGGAGAGAGCCGAAGATCGCATCATGCTGGTCACTTGCGGTCACTCACCCGCGGTCACCGTGTAACCGGCATTGCGGACGGTGCGCAGCAGCGGCCGTTCGAACTCGGCGTCGATTTTTTGCCGCAGCTTGCTGATGTGTACATCGACCACGTTGGTTTGAGGATCAAAATGGTAGTCCCAAACGTTTTCCAGGAGCATCGTGCGCGTCACGACTTGATCGGCATGGCGCATCAGGTACTCGAGCAGCTTGAATTCGCGGGGCTGAAGCGCAATCGGCCGGTCTCCACGGGTTACCTTGCGCGTTAACGGATCCATGTGCAAGTCGCCCACGACGAGCGGGGTTTCGTGATTCACGCCCTCGGCGCGGCGATGCAAAGCATCAAGACGCGCCAGTAATTCGCCGAAGGCAAAGGGCTTGGTCAAGTAATCATCGCCGCCGCTGCGCAGTCCGCGGATGCGGTCGTCGACTTCGGATAGCGCACTCAAGATCAAAATCGGCGTGCGCTTGCCCGCTTTGCGCAGCACTTCGATTATGGCGAGGCCGTCGATACCGCCCGGCAGCATCCGGTCCATGATGATGACGTCATAGGGCTCACTCGCCGCCAGAAACATGCCGTCGCGTCCGTTGCCCGCATGATCAGTCGTGTGCCCGGCTTCTTGCAGGCCCTTGACGACGAACTGGGTGACCCGTTCATTGTCTTCGACCAGCAAAATCTTCACTAGTGCTCCCCGAGCGCCGACGGCCGGTCGCCTTGGGCGGCCAAGGCAGCCTCAGCGCGTTTCTTGCTGCGGCGGCCGCGCATCCGCATGCTGAATTCGTCCAGGTACAAGTATATGACGGGCGTGGTAAACAGCGTCAGCGCCTGACTCAAGATCAGGCCGCCTACCATGGTGTAGCCCAACGGTCGCCGCAGCTCCGAACCGGTGCCGTGTCCCAGCGCCAAGGGCAGTGCTCCCAGCAAGGCCGCCATCGTGGTCATCATGATGGGGCGAAATCGCATCAAACAGGCTTGCCGGATGGAGTCATGCGGCGACAGATGCTGCTCGCGCTCCGCCTGCAGCGCGAAATCCACCATCATGATGCCGTTTTTCTTGACGATGCCGATCAGCAAGATGATGCCGATCAAGGCGATGACCGACAGCTCAATGTGAAACAGCAGCAGCACCAAGAGCGCGCCCACCCCGGCCGAAGGCAGCGTCGAGAGAATCGTCAAGGGGTGAATGTAGCTCTCGTAGAGCATGCCGAGGATGATGTATACAGCCACCAGCGCCGCAAGAATCAAGTAGGGCTGGCTTTTCAACGAACTTTGAAATGCCTGCGCCGTGCCCTGGAAGTTTCCCGTGATGGTGGCCGGTAAATGCACGTCCACGGATGCGCGGTTGATCGCATCGACTGCATCGCCCAGCGCGGCGCCCGGGGCGAGATTGAAGGACAGTGTCACGGCCGGAAATTGACCTTGATGGTTGATCGACAGATAGGTGACGTGCTGGGTGTCGAACTTCGTCATCGCCGACAGCGGCACCATCTCGCCGGTCAGCGGCGATTTCAGATACAGTTTTTTCAGAGAATCAGGGTCGCCTTGCAGCGACGGTGTGATCTCCAGGATCACGTGGTAGCTGTTGGCCTGCGTGAAGAACTGGGCTGCCTGACGTTGGCCAAAGGCGTCGTAGAGCGCCTGATCGATCGCCTGCGGCTGAATGCCGAAGCGCGAGGCCTGGTCGCGATCGATTTCCAGCGTCAACATGCCGCTGCTGGTCTGCTGGTCGGAGGCGACATCGCGCAGCGTCGGCAGTTTCTTCAGAACCTCGAGCAGCTTCGGCGCCCACTCGTTGAGTTCGTTGATGTCCGCATCTTGGACCGTATACTGGTATTGAGTTCGAGAGGTCCGGCCGCCGACATTGAGATCCTGCGACGCCTGCAGGAACAATTGGATACCCGGCACCTTCGCGAGCTGCGGACGCAATCGGGTGATGACCTCGTCGGCACTGGATTTGCGCTCGCTGAGCGGCTTGAGCCCCAGAATGACGAAGCCGGTATTGATCGGCCGATTGCCGCCGATACCGGTGCCGTAGCTCGCGATGTCCGGATCGCGCCCCACCACATCGAACACGGCATGCTGCCGGCGCACCATCTCTTCGAATGAGATGTCCTGAGGCGCATCGGTCAATCCCGAAATGATGCCGGTGTCCTGTTGCGGAAAGAAGCCCTTGGGTATTTCGATGTACAGCATCACGGTCGCGGCGAGCGTAATGAGGAAGGTCACGAGCGTCGCACGCTTGTGATCCAGCACGAAATCCAG
>DATHFB010000313.1:0-5981 GCA_035318305.1 Steroidobacteraceae bacterium
CTCCCGGGGCCTTGACCGCCGCGGTGTTATCGATCGGACTGTTGCTGTTTTACGTGCGAGTCGAGAAGCGGCGCGGCGAGCGCGCGATGATGCCGCTGCAATTGTTTGCATCCAGAAAATTCGTGGGCCTTACGATTTTCACACTCCTTCTCTACGGCGCGTTGGGGGAGCTATTCGTGCTCATCCCCTATTTATTGATTCGTACGGCGGGTTACTCTGCAACGGCCGCCGGCGCGGCGCTGCTGCCGTTGCCGTTGATGCTGACAGTGACCTCGCCGATTGCCGGCGCGCTCGCCGGCCGCATCGGTCCGCGACTGCCGCTCACGATCGGTCCGCTCATCGTTGCCGCGGGTTTTCTACTCGCCCTCAGGATCGACATCAGCGCCAACTATTGGGCTGACGTGCTGCCGATGATCATGGTGATTGCGGTTGGCATGAGCGCGGCCGTGGCGCCCCTCACGACGGCGGTGCTTACAGCAGTCGATGCACGGCACACCGGCTCCGCTTCCGGCCTCAACAGCGCCGTGGCACGCACCGGCGGTTTGGTCGCCACCGCATTGCTCGGATCCGTTCTGGCGGCGGCGGGCAATCAACTCCTGAGCGCATTCCACGCGGCGATGATGGTAGGCGCCGCCGCATGTGCCGCAGCCTCGCTCAGCGCTTTCGCCTTGCTGGACCGCAAATCCAGTGCTCCCATGCCAAGGAATACCCATGCCTCCTGAACTTCAAGTCCTGGTGCTGCTGTCTGTGGTGCTTGTAGCAGTCTCGATCGTTGCCTCGCGACTCAAAACATCACCCGCGATCCTGTTGGTGCTGGCCGGTGTGTTGCTGGCTCTAACCCCCGGGTTGCCTACCGTGAAGCTCGCGCCGTCATTCGTGCTGCTGTTTGTGCTGCCGCCCGTCATTTATTCCTCAGCCGTCGCGATGAGCTGGCGCGATTTCCGATTCAGCATCCGCCCAATATCGCAGCTCGCGATCGGCTGCGTTGCCTTCACCACGTGGGCGGCCGCAGCGGCGGCGCATTGGCTATTGGGTTTACCGTGGCCCGAGGGATTTGTTTTGGGCGCGATCGTGTCACCACCCGATGCGGTCGCTCCGCTGGCATTGGCGCGCAAGATGGGGTTGCCGCGACGGCTGCTGGTCATCTTGGAAGGTGAAGGGCTGGCGAACGATGCCACCGCGCTGGTTTTTTATCGTTTCGCCGTGGTCGCGGTCAGCGTCGGCGCATTCTCTCTTGGCCATGCCATCATAAACTTTGCGGAGATCGCTGTCGGCGAAGTCCTGTGGGGCCTGGCAGTCGGCTGGGGCATTCTTAAACTCAGGCATTGGGTCCGAGATCCGCGGCTCGAGATTCTACTTTCAGTCCTGACGCCGTTCCTGGCGTATTGGCCGCCCGAACAAGCCGGCGGGTCCGGCGTACTGGCTACGGTTACTTGCGGTCTTTACATCAGTTGGAATGGCCTGCGATTGATCAGTGCAGCAACCCGTCTCCAGGGGATCTTCTTTTGGGATTTCCTGATCTATTGCACGGAGGGACTGCTGTTTCTTGTTACCGGACTGCAGGCTCGCGCGCTGCTTGACGCGTTCAACACGTACGACACCCGGCAGCTGGCTCTATCGGCTCTGCTGATCAGCGTGGTCATCATCGCCGCGCGATTCATCTGGATGTATCCGGCGACCTATCTGCCGCGCCGGCTTTTCCCCGCACTCGCCCGCAAAGATCCCGCGCCTCCGTGGCAATGGCCATTTCTGCTGGCGTACACCGGAATCCGCGGCATTGTCTCGCTCGCTGCCGCGCTTGCCATCCCGCTCACGATTGAAAACGGTCAGGCATTCCCGCATCGCGACTTGATTTTGTTCTTGACCTACTCGGTCATCCTCGTGACGCTGGTTGGCCAAGGCATTTTTCTGCCGGCGGTGATTCGGGCGCTTGGGCTGGCGAATGCAGGCCGCAGGGAATTGGAAATCGAAAAAGCCGAGGAGATCGCCGCTCGCCGCGAGGCAATCGAAGCAGCAATGCTCCACCTCGATGACTCAAATAAACGCGCCCCTATCGATGGGAAGACTCTTCAGGCGCTTCGCAATGCTTATCGCGATCGGCTGAAGCACGTTGAGGCGGGAGGCGGCGAATCCGGCTGCCCGGATGCCGTACCGGCGCACGCAGACATCGTGGCTCAACTGCTCGCCGTCGAACGGGACAAGATGATCAATCTCTTCAGAGAGGGGCATCTCAAGGATGAACCGCGGCGCCGAATTGAGAGAGACTTGGACTTGCGCGAGGCGGAATTGGCCAATTTAAATTTGCTCGACGAGGCAAAATCGTAGCTCAGCGCTCCGCAGCACGCCGGCGGACTATTCTCTGGCGCGCCCGGATACATGTAATGCCACGGATTCTGCAAGAGCACGTTGGGTGAAGGGTTTGGCCAGTCGCCCGATGGAAGCATTCACGCCGTGCGGAAATTCCGCATAGCCGGTCGCTAGAATCACCGGCAGAGCCGGCCGCCGCTCTCTTATTTTCTCGATGAGCTGCAGGCCTGTCATCATCGGCATCGCCTGGTCGGTGACCACCAAGTCAATTTCAGGCGTCGAGTCGATCACTTCGAGCGCGCGCGCGCCGGAACCGACGGCGATCACTTTGTGTCCCAGATCCTCGAGCATCACCGTCACGTTCGCCAACACGAGGTTGTCATCATCGACGGCCAATATGCAAAGTTGCCGCTTTGCAGACGAGGTACCCGAAGCCTCTCCCAAATCGCTTTCGCTCGTCTTCTCGATGCCATCCGTTGCGATGGGCAGCCAAAGCTCGATGGTGGTGCCCCGTCCCAAGGTGCTGCGCGCCATGAGCTTGCCGCCCGATTGCCCGGTAAGACCCTCGACCATGGACAAGCCCAAACCTGTGCCCTTCCCTATCCCTTTGGTCGTGAAGAAAGGCTCTGTCGCTCGAGCCAGCGTTGCCTCATCCATGCCCACTCCCGTATCGCTGACCGAGAGGCATGCGAACTGTCCAAGCGGAAGATTCGTCGGATGCGCGCCTTTGATTTGTTGTACATCGACCGCGATCGTAATGGTGCCGCCATGCGGCATGGCATCGCGGGCATTGATGGCCAAGTTGAGAAGCGCTGTCTCGAGCTGGTTTGCGTCTGTGCGTACGTGCACCGCCTCAAGCGGAAATCGAGTCTCAATGTCAATGGCCGGCCCCAAGGACCGCTCCATGAGCTCCATCATGTTGTTGACCAAACACGCCACATCGACGGCCTCGTGCTTCAATTCCTGGCGCCTCGCAAACGCCAGCATTCGCTGCGTCAGCGCTGAGCCCCGCTTGGCTCCGAGCATGGCATTGTCCACGAGCGAGAGAAGCCGCTGATCGTTCGGCAGCCGCTTTCGCAAAATCTCCAGACTTCCCAGAATTGCCATCAACAAGTTATTGAAGTCGTGCGCTGCGCCACCGGTGAATTGACCAACTGCCTCCATTTTTTGAGCTTGGCGCAGCCTGCCTTCCGCGGCGCGCCGCTCTGTGATGTCACGCGTAATCTTGGCGTAGCCAACCAGCTCGCCGTTCGCCCGGATGGCGTCGATGATCACGTTAGCCCAGAATCGCGTCCCGTCCTTTCGCATTCGCCATCCTTCGGTCTCCAATCGGCCCTCGCGGGCGGCAGTGCGCAGGCCGGCGGCCGGAATTCCCGCGGCGCGGTCTTCCTCAGAATAAAAGCATTGAAAATGCTTGCCGATGATTTCTTCCGCTTCATATCCTTTGATGCGTCTCGCGCCCGAATTCCAGCTGACAATGCGCCCTGTCGGATCCAACATATAGAGGGCATAGTCGGTGACGCTATCAACCAGCAGCTCAAAGCTGCGCTCGCTCTCTTGCAAACGAACCAGCGCCTCCTTCAATTCATGCGTACGTTCGCCCACCTTCTCTTCCAACTCGGCATTGAGATGCAGCAAGGCATTCGCGGAGTTCTTCAGCTCGGTCACATCCCGCGTGACGGCGAGCTGTGCTGCGGTGCCGTCGCTCAAGGCAATCGGCGAGGCGCGGCTCTCCATGTTTCGACGTGTGCCCTTAAAGCTGACGATATCGAATTGCCAGGTGAGCCGTTCTCCATCACAGACGCGTGCATGATTCGCAATCCATTCGGCCCTGTGTTCGGGCGCAATCAAGTCGAACGTGCAGGCGGACTCGACACTCGCCCAGGACTCGGCCTCGATCATGGCCAATCCGGCGGGATTCATTTGTATGAGACGGCCGTCCCTCGCCACGACCTTGATGCATTCAGGGGTGGTCTGAGTAATGGCGCGCAATAATTCAGCCTCGTCCACCGGACCGTCTGCAGCCGGCAGTCTATTTCGCTCCCTATTGGGCACCGGTCTGAGCATCGTATTTTCTCCCCAAAGCGCCTGCGCGAATCTACTCCCTTCGCGGGGAAAAGGCTGCTAGGCCCGGCCAATAGACTATCGTAGGAAAGTCCTTACAACCAACGCAACCGGAATTGAGCCGCCGGCCGCGCCAAAGCCCGGGTTCGTTGGAGTCAAATCAGATCAGCGGAGGCGCTGCAGATCAGCGTGAATAGAACCACAGCAATGGGCGGTACGCGACACCGCACCAACAATAGCAATCCGAAGAGAGCAATGCCGATATCGATTGGCGCGAGAACGGCCGTCTTCCACACGGGATTGTAAAGGGCGGCTGCCAGAATCCCGACCACCGCCGCGTTGACGCCTGCCAAAGCAGAGCGGACCATGTCGTGCCGGGAAACGCGGCTCCACAGCGCGAGTGCGGCGATCGTCATGAGCAGGCCCGGTAGAAAGATAAAAATCACCGCGCAACAAGCGCTCCACGCCGAGGGCGCGTAGGCATTGGCCGCGCCCAGATAGGCCGCCAATGTGAAAAGCGGCCCCGGCACTGCCTGCGCGAGGCCGTATCCGGTCAGAAAGCGATCATCGCTGATCCAGCCAGGCGGCACCATGGCATCGCGCAGTAACGGCAGCACCACGTGTCCGCCGCCAAAGACCAATGCGCCCGATCGATAGAAAATATCGGCGAGCGCGATGATGCTGCGCGGAAACAGAACCCCCAATGCCGGCAGCGCCAGCAGCAAGACCGCGAACAATCCCAGCGCACCCCATGCTCCTGCCGAAGAGATGGGCAACTCGAGTTGTGCCGCTTCGACTCCGGAATTGCGACACCACCTCATTCCGGCCAGGGCTGCCGCGCCCAGTACCGCGAGCTGCGTCACCGGACCGCCGATGCTCACGAGCAGGCATGCGGCGGCCAGCGCTATCGCCAAGGTGAGCCGGTCTCGGCAAAAGCTGTGCGCCATGTTCCACACCGCCTGAGCTACCACGGCCACAGCGACCAATTGCAGCCCGTGCAATAAAGAGTGCGCCATTGCGCCCTGCCAGTTGGTGAAGAACACGGCACAGAGATACATCAGCAACGCCGACGGCAAGGTAAATCCCAACCAGGCCGCCGCTGCGCCGATCCACCCCGCGCGGTGCAGGCCGATGGAAAATCCGATTTGACTGCTGGTGGGGCCGGGAAGCATCTGGCACAAAGCCACGATGCCGCCGTATTGTTCGGCGGTCAGCCAGCGACGTTGCCGCACATAGGTGCGCTCGAAATAGCCGATGTGCGCGATCGGGCCGCCAAATGAGGTGAGCCCGAGTTTCAGCGCGGCGCGAAATACTTCTGCAGCATTAGCGTCCTTCACGGCGATACACGCTTACCATTTTTCGATATACGGGCGCGCTTCGACTTCAAAACTCCAGGCTTGTCGGTGCTGGCGCCACAGCTGGTATGCGATCTCGGCAACGCCGGCGGGATCGACGAACGTGTCGGCGGCTCTGTCCGGCATCGCCGCGCGGATTCGCGGTAAATCCACGGCACCGTCGATGATGATCAGCGCGACGTGAATTCCCATGGGCCACAGTTTGCGCGCCATGGATTCCGCGAGACTGCGCTGCGCGACCTTGGCAGGAGCGAA
>DATHFB010000314.1:0-2712 GCA_035318305.1 Steroidobacteraceae bacterium
AGCATCGTCTTGGCGTCCCGCTCGTAGCGCTTCACCTCGTAAGGGACGCCGAGTTCCTCGAGCAACCACAACACCCTCTGCGACCGGGAGTTGTTGAGATGGTGAACGACGACCATCGGGCCATTGTAGACCCTTGGGAGCCCGGGCTCCTAGGACCTCGGCATTGTGAATTTAACCGGTTCGGATGGCCTGGGAGATAGGAAGCTTCAGGGCAACGAAGACGCAGTTGCCCTGAAGCTTCCCATGCCCCTAGTCCAATCGCGCTGACCGCTCAACGTCACGGTGCAGGGGAACGAATGGCCACTCCCGGTCGCGTGATCTCACTCGCGCTCTTAGGCCGAAAGTCAGCTGTCGGTCCAACACCCGCCGGTACAGGCGTCGTAATGTTGATCGGCTCGAGCACCCGTGAGGAAGGGGAAGCAGCCGCGAGGTAACTGTTTCTTATCGTTACCTCGAGGCTGCTTACTCTTCCGATCGAGCAATACTCCAACCGGTCATCATCACTGAGCCGAACTCTTAGGGGTCGCCTGGCGCGAACCAAGCAGCTTTGACTGACCGGAACTCGGGAAGTGCTTCACAGCGCGCCGCCAGCGCACCCAAGGCCGGGTACACCACCTCATCACGATTGATGTCCAACGCGTCGCTCAAGAATGAGTAGGCACAGCTCGCGGTTATATCTGCCTGGGTAATCCGGTTGCCGATCAACCACTCGCCGCCGCGCACCTGGCATATACGGTCCAGCTCGGCGAGCGCCGCATGCGTTTGGGTGTGACAGCGCTCCACCCAGGGCCGATAGCGTTTCTCCGGCGGGCGAAACGCGGTTTCGTACACTTGCAGCACGCCCTTTTCCGCGCCGCCGACCGCAATCGCGATGATGCGCAGTGCTTCCCGCCGAGGCTCGCCCGATCTAGGCAGCAGTGCCCGCTCGAGACCTGCAGTCTCGTCGAGGAAGTCCAATATGGTGGCGGACTCGATCAGTGTGTCGCCGTCCGTCAGCACCAATGCCGGCACGCGTCCCAGGGGATTGAACTGGCGAATCAGCTCAAAGTCCTTGCCGACCGACCAGTTGCGATGCTCGAACGGCATCTGCAGCAGATTCATGCTGACCGCGACGCGCCGCACGAACGGTGAATCGAACATGCCGATGAGAATCATCTTGGGCTCCTCATCTAATGGCCACCCTTCACCACCAACCCGGCTCCGGCCAGGGCCTCGGCCAATTGCGCTTCGATGCGCGCGGCCTCGCTGCGCTTGATGTACTGCAAATGCATGGTGGGTCCTGTCAGCACTTCGATACCTCGTTTCAATACACTTCCCGCCGCGCGAATCCCCGCCTTGTGCTGATCGAAGCGCTGCGCCGGACTGTACTTGCTCATGCCGACATACGCGCCGTAGGTTTCGCCGCGGTCGGCGAAATCCAGGAGCACCAAGTAGATGTTCGATCGCCCCTTGGCGGCGGCTCTAAACCCGAGTGCGATCTCGTAGGCCTCAGGCAGCCATTCGATATAGCGCATCGGCAGCCATTCCGGAACGGATGCCGCAGCGCATGCCCATAATTGCTCGAGCGCGCGCTCAATGTTAATCGACATCGCGCCTCGCATCCACAGCTCGTGTATGCAGTGGGCGCCGATGAGCCCGTCCGCGGCAGCGAACGCATGCTGCAGATGGTTGGCAATATCCGCCGGCGCCAGATTTTGAAGCGGCCGGCTGCCAGGCGGAGTTTTTACATCAATGCGCAAGCGCGACGCATTATAGGCGAGAACGCCCGCGCGCGATTTGCGTTCAGGGAGTCCGGCGCGCGTCTCCTGCTTGCCAGCGGATTTCCCCTCTGCAGGGGTCCAGCAGGTGTTCAACACCTGCGGTAAAACCCATGGTTCGCAGCAATGCAAATGCTCGGATTTGCGCATGCGGAAACGCCTCGCGCACGCGGGCGGCGGCGGCCAAAAAGGTTCGCCCCTTCGTAATTACATCGTCGACAAGCACGACGCTCGCAGGGGCGACTGAGGATCGCTCCATCAGGAACGATTCGAAGTGGCACGAAACGGTCGGGCGGGCGCCGCGAGCGGCGGTTGAGGATTTGCGCACCGCGCAGACGCGGTGCAGACCGGGCCATGCCATGGTCCCCAATCCTTCGTGCACGAGGGCACGTGCCAGATCCGCCGCCACCCACGTGCCGCAGGTCTTGGTCGAGCTTCTCGGCACGGGCACCAACACATCGGTGTCGCGGAAAAATCCGGCGAGTTGCGGGCACTGCGCGGCCTGCTGTTGGACGCGTACGGCATATCTGACCATGAAATGGGCATCGCCCTCTTTCAGCAGGGCACGCAGCAGGCGGGAGCGTTCGCAAATTGCGCCCTTTCCGGCGGGCGAATACACGTAGCAGGAAGCAAAGGCAACGCTGCGGATCATAACGAATGATCGTGGTCGCGCGTGCGAGCCTGGGATTGGGATGGAGATTGGGATTTGGAACGCTCCTCGCGGTAGCGCAACCATTTCTCGACAGACTAACGTTGAAGCTCCTCGGCGCTGAGCTTGGGTTGCGCCGCGCGGTAGCGCCGCCAATTTTCGGCGGACTGCCGCCGAAGTTCGTCAGGGCTGAGTTTGGGTTCGGACGCACGGGCTGGAGTGGGAGACCGCTGCGCCGCGCGCTGCAGCCGCGCCTCGACTCGCGCCTGATATTGCTGACGAATACCCTCGGCGACCACGGTTCGA
>DATHFB010000315.1:0-3808 GCA_035318305.1 Steroidobacteraceae bacterium
GCTGCCGGATGTGGATGTGGACCGGCTACGTGCCGAGGCGGTGGACCTGCGGCAGCGGCGGGACGCGATCGTGCGGATGATCGCCGACGGGTTGACCTCGCCGGCGGAAGGTCGGGCGCAGGCGGAGAAGCTGACCACCGACCTGTCCGGCATCGACGGTCAGGTCGCGGCCGCGTTGGGTGACTCCCCGCTGACCCCGTTCACCGCCGAGCACGCCTCCGCCCGGGCAGTCTGGATGGGCTTGGATCTGCTGCAGCAGCGCGCCGTGATCCTGGCCCTCGCCGACGTGACGATCCTTCCGCAGGGCAAGGGCGCCAGCTTCGACCCGGACGCGATCGCGGTCACCTGGAAGGGCTGACAGGTCGATCACCGGATGCCGCGCGCCCGGGCCATCTGGGTGACCTTCGCGTCCAGGCCGGCGATGCGGACGGCGAGGCTGATCTCTTTGGCGACTTTGCGCTGCCCGGAGCGGACGTGGATGGTGCAGGCGATCATGGCGAGCAGGATTGCGGCGAGGCCTGCCATGTGCGTGTTGGCGCGGTAGTCGATGAGCGCGGCGATGCCCACCCCCAGCCATAGCAGGTAGCAGCAGAACTCTGGCAAGCCGATCGTGATACGCATGGGTGGTGGCCCCCGGGCGTGAAATGTGAGAGGTATTCGCCTCGGGAACATGGTCTGGGTTCGTCTGGGGCGAATCGAATAATCAGCATTCATACGCCCGTCGAGGCTGCGTTGGTAGCGTTTTCCGTGAACAATCCGTCAGCGTCCAGCAACTGACCGTAATGCGCTGTTTGGCCTACTGCGGTTGGTCGCTTGTACGAGCAGACGGCTCAATATGTAACGGGCCCAGACCGACGCCGGTGCCCTCGTCGATGGCCCTCCGGACCCGCGCGAGCAGCCGCTCAATGTCGTCGAGGTGCTCCATCGCGGCTGTTCGCTGAGGATCGCCGACGTCTGCCGCGAGCGCGCGGAGTTCCGCTATCTCACTGACTGCGCCGCCGGTCACTGGCGATTCCACATCGGGCATCTGTCGTTGCAGTCCGCGCCACACGTCTATCTCATCCAGGCCTAGCACCTTGGCTATGACTGGCACCCGCTCGGCCGGGACCTCGTGCACGCCGCGCTCGTAGTTGGATACTTGCGAGCCGTCTACGCCTATGGCGCGGGCGAATGCGGCAGCGACCGGGTATTTTCGCCGGCGCCGTTCGCGTAGCCATTGGCCGGCGGCCTCCAGCCGAACCCGGCGTTCTCGGGGCTCCATGTCGTGAGCATTGCACGCCGCCCAATGTGTGGACAAGGGTGGGTATCAGAAACCCTTGACGGGCATTGGGCCATGTGCAAGACTCATGCCCATGAAACAAGCCACACCGATATCGACCCACTGGGGAGCCAACGTTCGCTCCCTGCGACTGGCACGCGGCCTCACGGTTGTGCGGCTGGCTCGCCTCGCCGACATCGATCAGGGCAGCCTTTCTCGCTTGGAGAACGGCTTGATCAACGCCAGCGAGGAATCGCGGGCTCGCGTTGCCAAGGCGCTCGGCGTCGAGGTCGGCGCCATCTGGAACTACCCGAAGGCCAAGAAGGTGGCGTCCTGATGGACGACGGCGGCAAGGGCTCCGGGAGCAAGGGCAACGCAGCCGACGCCGCGCTGATGCAGCGCCTGCGCGAAGCAGCAGCACGGGAGCGGTCGGCACGGGGCAAGTCAGCCCGTGCGGCCCGCCGCCTGTTCAAAGGCAGGAAGTCCTCGTGACGGAGATCATTGACGCTCTACCTCACAACGCACGCGACGATCTTCGGCATCTATATGCAGAAGCAGTGGATAGCGCCAGGGAAAGCGACGACCGCCAGCTGCTCCATCAATACGCCAAGGCCCTACACGATGCGGGTTGGACGTTGGAGATGATCGGGTCAACTGTTGGTGTTACCCGCGAATGCGTGCGCCTATGGATTAATAAGGCGCAACGGAACAGTCAGACCATGGGGCAATTTCGTGGAAACGATCTGCCCGAGGTTCCGCAATTGCCGGGCATTGGGGCCGATGGCGCGGCCGAAATACTTGGAATAATGCCGGCATCGGTCTACAGCTGGCGCAAAAAAAGATGGGTGCCTGAGCCGGACTATCTCATCGGAGCGTCGCCGCGATGGGAACCACAGTCAATCAAACGTCGTGCTAGCGGCCCGACACTGAGGCCCCAGGTCGTTGATCGAATGCGGGAATTGCATTCCCTAGCTACGACATGCAGGGGTACAACTCCAATCGGCTCGCCCGTTAGGGGTGCATCCATCGAGCTGGCCGGCCTCATCGATGCCTGCATGAAGCAGGGGATCAGCGCATATCGGATAGCTAAAGAGTTGGGAATAACCCAAGCTGCCGTGTATTTCCGCCTGATCCGTTTCGGATATCGGGACCCGTATCCGTCAATGCTGGACAAGCCAGAAGGCACTCAAAAATACCTTGGACGGCAACAGTCTATCGCCTCTGGATTCAGAGATCGTTGCTCTCGGGGCCACGAAATGTCTGGCGACAACCTCTACGTGGTCAAGGGTTATCCAGTGCGCCGACAATGCCGGGCCTGTAATCGAATTAGGTACCACGAGTGCAAGACCAGCCAGCGTGCGTCGTGACGCTCTCACCGGAAACGCTGGCCAAGATCGCCGCCAACGTCGCTGCGGCACCACCACTCACGACCGAGCAACGCGACCGGCTGGCCTTGCTCCTACGGCCAGCAGCGAAAACCGCGCGGCGCAAAGCCGCATAACGAAGGAGGACGCCATTCCCCACAAGGACGGCAACACGAGCCGCAAGCCCAGGAGCAAGCACCGCAGCCACCGGATGCACCGAGGCCACGGCATTCCGAAGAGGTCGGCGCTGAAAAAGCTGACCCTCGCCATGCGCCCGATCCAAAAAGCCCGAGAGGAGGACCACCGCAATGCGAGTTACCCCCTGGGGGCCTAGGCCCCCAGCCAAGCCGAGACCGAACGTCCCCACCCGGTAGCCCACCCCGTCCGTGCTTGACGCAAGCGAAAGGAGGTCAGGAGGTGAAACCAGATGCCACGTCAGGGAGGCGCAACACCGCGCAGCAAGACCAAACCGCAGACCAGCAAGCCGAAGCCGCCAGTGAAGTAACGGAACCGGATCGCTCCTAACGACCCGGTTCCTGCCCCAAACGTAGCGGTGCGGGCCCTGAGACAACAGGGCCCGCACCCGGGGGGAATCCACCGAATTATCGCACAGCAGCACCAGAAGGGGGACAACGACATGAACGCTCACGACACAGCTAAATCGCTGGCGATACTACGAGGACTCGCCCGCCACCAGCTCGAACTCGTCCACGCCCACGACTACACCGACCGCGCCGCCCGCATGATCCTGGAGACCGTCGCGGAGTACACGCCCGGCATCTCCCCGCACACCCGCGCGGAGCAATGGTCGACGTTCGTCGCCACGTTCGAGGTGCTGGCCGACATCGACGACGGCGCCAACCCGACGCTCGCGCTCCTGACCGCGGCGAACAAGGAGACCGGCGACCCGCTGGACCACTACGAGTGGACCCACGTCCGGGACACCGCGATGGAGGAGCAGGCCGGTGCCCTGGAGCTGCTGTTCGCTGGCCGGCGTGTGCTGACGGTGGTGTCGGCATGACCGCGATGACGGTGCAGGTCGGCATCACCGCAGCCGATGAGGTCCTGCCGATCCTGCTCGATCACGGTCGCGGCTGGGTCGCGATCAACACCGATGTCCTGCTGTACCCGGAGACGCCGGATGAGTGCGCCCGGTTGGCGAATGCGTTCACTGGTCTGGGGAATT
>DATHFB010000316.1:0-2792 GCA_035318305.1 Steroidobacteraceae bacterium
GGCATCGTCGGCCGTGGGGAAGGTCGCCATCACCTCATCGCCCATCGTTTTGATGACCGTACCGTGATTCTGGTCGGTTGCCGCGCGCATGACGTCGATGCAGATGCCGACCATGTCTCGCGCGCGCGCATCTCCCAGCAACTCGTAGAGCTTGGTACTGCCGACGACATCGGCAAATAGGATGGCGACTTCGATTTCTTTGCCCATTGCCAACGTTATTATACTTATTGTACGTAGAGCCCGCTTAGGGTGTTTAAGCAGCGATGCCCTGTTTTATGATGGGCAAGGCCGAAAACAGCGTTTCCGGAGCCGCTTCGGGGCGCGCCGCGACCTCCGAGAGAAACCGCCGCCACGCCCGGGCGCCTTCGCGGCCCGCCATCACGCCATGCATGTGGCGCGTGATCGAATGCAAGCGCATGCCTCGCTGCGCGCAGGCTTTCGCATAGGGAACCATGCGCTCGACGATCTGCCAGGGCTCGGGAACAACCCAAGCGGGGTTGATGAGGCCGCGCTCCAGTTCGGCGAGCAACGCGGGGTGATGATAGGCAGCCCGCCCCAACATGACGCCATCGATGCCCTCGCTCAAGTGCGCGCTCACCGCCGCGCCATCGGACAGTCCGCCGTTCAATATCACGGTCAATTCGGGCCGTTCACGCTTCAAGCGATGCACGAAGTCATATTTGAGCGGCGGGATCTCGCGATTTTGCTTAGGGGACAGACCGGCCAGGATCGCGGCACGCACATGCACGATGAGCGCATCGATGCCCGCAGCCACCACAGCATGGGCGAATTCACTGAAAAACTCGTAGTCGTCGCGCTCATCGATGCCGATGCGGCACTTCACCGTGACCGGCAAATGAGTGGCCTCGCGCAAGCTGCGCACGCAGTCGGCCACCAACGCGGGCTTGAGCATGAGGCAGGCGCCGAAGGAGCCGTTCTTGACGCGATCGCTCGGGCAGCCCACGTTCAGATTGATTTCAGCGTAGCCGGCGGCGGTGCCGATGCGTGCCGCCTTGGCCAGCTCCGCAGGGTTGCAGCCGCCCAGCTGCAGCGCGACCGGATGCTCGCCCGCATCATGGTCGAGCAATTGACGCACATCGCCGCGCACGATGGCCGCGGCAACGATCATTTCCGTGTAAAGCAGGGCATGGGGCGCGTAAAGGCGATGCAGGAACCGACAGTGACGGTCGGTCCAGTCCATCATGGGGGCGACCGACAGCCTCCGATCGATCGAAGCGGCCTTTTTCCCGGGGGAAATGACTAATTTTTGAGTGCTTTCCATGCTGTGCGTTTCTGCGATATTTCTGCGTATCGTGCGAGTCTATGGGTTACCGGGAAGCATATATAGGGCAAGAATACCTTGTCTCCCCAACCTGCGTCATGCCGAGAGTTCAAAAGGGCGCGCCCGTCACGCCTTTTTACCTTTGTCCTGATTCAGCCCATCAGACGAGCCCAACGATGCACGGGAGGAAGGTCGTCATAGATCATCAAGTGTTAGGGGCCCGTCGAAGCCTCATCATTTCCAAAATGCCGTTTTGGCAACGGTGGCGGCGGATAACGCCCCATCTTGGAGTTCCAGTAAGCCCACGACCGTGGATCAATGATCCCCGGCGGTGCCCGGTCCAACGCCTCGCGAAAATCCTCATCCGAAACATACTCGCGAATCACCCTCATATCCTCATGTCGCGCGTATGTCATGGCATACGCCATGAATCGGACTGGGTTCGCGAGCGCCCGCTCTGGCGGCTCGAACCAGATGATTCTTGGCGCGACACCCAACATTTGCGCGGTGGCTGGAATAGGTTTCATAACTCGTAGCCGCGGTCCTGATCGATTTGACGGCTGAACTTGTCGATACCGGGCAGATGGTCCAGATCGACTTCGCGAGCTGCCGTGGCGAGACGCAGTTTAATGTCTTGAGGAAGTAGTGTCAGATCCCCGTCGTCGAAAAAGGAGAGAGCCTTGAGAGTGATTTGAGGATTGAAAGTAGAGCCGTAGAGCCGTTGTGCAGCAGACAGAGCAAGAGGCAAATCCACATTGCCCACTGTAATGAGCGCGTCAATGTCGATGTAGTCCTTGGCCTCCGCGCGCACCTGGACTACCGATGCTTTGGTACCCGCGAGATCCAGAAGGGAAGCAACGCCAAGTCCGTTATCCTTGGCTACGACTGCCGCGGAGAGTCGCGGTAGATTCGGCACTCCAAAGAACGACACCTTAACTGGGCCGCCGCGATCGACAATCGCGCTCAGCGTGTTCTTATCACGCTGTATGATATTCGCACCTTTCAGAAACGATATTCCCTGCTCAATATGAGCGAGATCCAGCGCGCGGCTGCCAAAGAGATCGAAGTCCACTGATTGTCGGTGCGCCAGATGCAGCGCCAACGCCGTTCCCCCGTAGAGCACGAATTCCCGGGATACTTCGGTCAGCTCATTCCAAAGCGCCCGCTGAGGCGCGGGAAGAATCTCAAGATGTGGCGAAAAGCGGTTCATGCGCAGCAGGACCTGTGGGACCCCCTCAGAATTTCTTCAGCCCACGCTAAATACCATTGATTGGAGGAGACATAAAGGTGACAAGCCTTTTTGACAATCCTAAGTGGCTGAACCAGCTGGCGAATTCGACTTAGTGCGTCTATATTGCAGATATGGTCTCGTGAGGCGCGCAGGTGGCTGATCCTAAATCCCGCGCCGAACTCGAGGCGATCAAGACTCAGAAGTTCCGCGCCCTGGCGCGCCATGCCCATGCGCTCGCCCCCTACTACGCCAACATCGTCCGCGAGCGCGCGATCGACT
>DATHFB010000317.1:0-3757 GCA_035318305.1 Steroidobacteraceae bacterium
CTTGATGGCCAACGCGACGGAGCTACTCGCGCAGCCTCCGCAGATCGAACAGGTCGACCTATTGGCGGTTAAGCTGCCGAAGTAGTGTGAGATCGGAACGCGGGTCGCCCAGGGCGATCCGCGCCGATGGAAGCAGGTCCATTTCACGGCGGCGCTGGTAATAAGCCATGGTTTGGGGCGGTCTCCTTCGCATGACGCAGCTCAAAAGGCAGCATTTACGTAAGCTGTTGCTCGAGACAACCAGTGGGGCGATCCATGCAGGGTAGATTTCTAAGGTGTTGCTTGGTTGCGCTGCTCGCGGCGCAGGCGCTCGTCTTGGGTTTCCCGACTGTCGTCGGCGCGCAGAGCCCGCCCTCGATTACGGCAGAGGCACAGAAGCACATACTGCGTGAACCCGGTGTGCCCCTGCTTGGGTCTGCCGCCGCCGATGTCACCGTGGTTGAGTACTTCGACTACAACTGCCCCTTCTGCAAGGCGTTAGCCCCGGCTTTTCATCCATTCATCGATAAGGATCACGCGGCGGCCGTCCTCTATAAAGAGTGGCCCATCTTTGGAGGAGTATCCGTTTATGCGGCGCAATCGGCCTTGGCCGCAAACTATCAAGGCAAGTATCTGCAGGCGCACGATGCGCTCATGAGCGCCCCCCGCCTTGGCGAAAACAGGCAGGTGGACGCGGCGTTGAAAGGGGCAGGAATTGACATGGGCCAGCTGAAAAAAGATCTGGCCACGCATGAGGCTTCCATCGACGGCCTGCTGAGGCGAAATGATGCGGAGGCGCGCGGCTTGGGTCTGCGTGGAACGCCGGGTGTTCTGGTGGGTCGGCGCATCGTCCCCGGCATCTCGGATCTGGAAACCCTGCAGTCCGCCGTCGCGGTTTCGCGCCGCGCGCAGATCGCATCGACTGCGCTGCATAGCCCGCCATGACCTGGCAAGCGGCGCGCACGGCGCCGCCTGCCAGTATCCGCCTGCTTAAAGCCTCATAGGGACTCGAGGAAAGTCAGCAGGTCCTTCTTCTGCGCTTCGGTCAGATCGCGGAATCGCCGCACGACATGTTCGGCCTCACCTTCGTGACGCTCGATGGCGTTCTGCAGCGTCAGGGATTTCAGGTCATGCATGTAGCGGGGGCGCATCCGCAAACCCCACAGGGGGGCGGTACGTAATTTGTTCGCCGTGTCCGCGGGACCGGCCTGCACGATGCCATCGCCGGTGCCGATGTCATGCATGAGGAAATCGCTGTACGGGTGAATGATCTTGTTTCCCAGCGCCACGGGCACGGCAAATGTCCCGCCGTCGATGAGGGTACCGGGTTTGGCGGTGGTGATGCTCGCGACATGGCAGGCTGCGCAGCCGATGTGATCGAATAAGCGGTCCCCCGACTGGGCGGCCTGCGTTGCCGCCAAAGCGGTATCGCGCGGCGGCACTTTGGTGCCGCGGATGAACTGCGCAAAGTGATCGATGTCGGCCAACCCCAATTCGTCAGGAACGTCTTCCGGATCCGGTGTGACTTTGCCGATGGTGGTTTCATCCTTGAGCCGCAGCCGGTTCGTGACGCCCATTTCGTTCAAGTACGCATCGCCGATGAAGGAGAGCAGACTGCTGTGCTGGTCCTTCCAACCGAAACGGCCGATTCGCGATTGCCCGGGCGCCTCCAACACCGGAACCTCGATGGCCTCGCCATGAATCCGGCCGTCGCTGATCCGGGGCTGCGCGGCGGCTATCGCAAGTAATGTGCTGTCATCGATCGCTTCGACAAAGCCGTCGCCCAGCGTGTTCAGGGCAGCCCGCAGCGCCCGGATGTTTTCCGTCAGCGGGATGTGTTCCTGCGCCTCGGGCAGCACGGCCCGATCGTTGATAAGAGATCGGCCGGTGATGGTGGCGGCCCCGTCGTTGATCGGCACCGTCGGATTGACGAAGTTGCCGCCGGCATCGAGGTGTCCCACCCGCAGTTCGGTGAATTGGCTCGAACCGCCGCTCACCGGATTCTGATGGCATTCCGCGCATGCCCGGCCGTTGAATACCGGCCCTAGACCGGTGGTTACATCGTGCTGCGTTTCATAGACCTGTTGGTCGAGCGCGAAGTGATCGCCGCTCGGCTCGAGTATCCCGTTGCTCGAACTCATCGAGCCGGGAGCCTTCACCAGCGTCGGGGTATCAAAGCCTGCCGGTGCTTCGGTGGCCGGCTGCGGCGCCGCCGCCCACAGCGGCGCCTGCACGGCGATTGCGGAAATCAAAACAGCAGTGAGTCTCAGCTTCATCACATTTCCCTCCCAGAGAATCCCGTTAGAAAAGACTCAGGAGGAACGCGCTCTATTCCGGGGGCGCGATTGGAATTGATGACAGTTGGATGATGCCGTTCACCACATGGTCGCCGCATGCCCACGCAGACGTAGACCTGAGCGTCGGCCGTAGGCGAGATAAATGGAAATCCCGAGGACAAGCCAGATTCCGTACACCGCCCAGGTGCGCAGAGGAATTCCGGTCAGCATATAGGCGCAGAGCAGTGCGCCCAGAATGGGAACCGCGGGCACGAAGGGGGTTCGAAACGGCCGCTGCCGCTGCGGATCCGTTCGCCGCAGGACGATGACGGAGAGAGCAACCGCGATGAACACCAGCAACGTTCCAACCGATACCAGTTGCACCAGGATCGAGAGCGGAAACAAACCGGCCAGCGCCGCGACCGACAGTCCGCAAATCAACGTGCCCCAGTAAGGCGTGTGAAAGCGTGCATGCACGCGCGCAAAGGCCGGCGGCACCAGGCCGTCGCGGCCCATCGCCATGAGCACGCGGGGTTGTGCAAGCATGACGACCAATACCACAGAACCCAATCCGATCACCGCCGCCAGATCAACGACCGGCAAAAGCCAGGCGAGAGAAGGGCCGCCGCCGCGCAGCGCGACCGACAGCGGACTCGCGCTGTCGAGTTGTTGATACGGCACGAGGCCGGTGAGCACCAGCGATACGGCGATGTACAACAGGCTCACCGCCGCCAGGGATCCGAGGATGCCGATGGGCATATTCCGCTGCGGATTGCGGGTGTCTTGCGCGAGCGTCGCAATCGCATCGAATCCCAAGTAGGAGACGAACACCACGGCCGCCGCGCGCAGAACGCCGCTCAAGCCGTACCGGCCAAAGCCTTCGTTGGGCGGAATAAACGGCGTCCAGTTATGCGGATGCACGTGAGCTGTTCCAAAGCCCACCACCAACACCAGCGCGCCCACTTTGAGCGCGACGATGACGCCATTGACGATACTCGACAAGCGCACGCCGCGCAGCGCGACGAGCGCGATAGTAATCGCGAACAGGAAGGCCGGTCCATTGATCACACTGCCGGTGGTCGTCAAACCGTGGGGTCCGATGACAAACGGTGCGCTCGTCAATGAGGCGGGTACCGGCACACCCCATTGCGTCAGCAGCGACACCAGATAGCCGGACCAACCCACTGAAACATACGACGCGGCAAATACGTATTCCAAAAGCAAATTCCAGCCGATGATCCAGGCCGCCGCCTCGCCAAGCGCGGTGTACGTGAACGCATACGCGCTTCCTGCTGCCGGAATCATGGCGGCAAGTTCGGCATAGCACATGCCGGTGAGGGCGCAGCCAACGCCTGCCAGCAGGAAGGACAGCACGATCGCCGGTCCGGCAAACTGCGCGGCAGCGTTTCCCGTGACGACAAAGATTCCACCGCCGACGATGACGCCGATGCCGACGAGCACCAAGTCGAGCGGGCCGAGCACACGCCGCAGGGTAGGTGCGC
>DATHFB010000318.1:0-3680 GCA_035318305.1 Steroidobacteraceae bacterium
GTAACGCATGATCAGCTTCAGCACCTTGTGCTGGTATCGCAGGACCAATAAATCGAACGCCGCGCGCTCGCCGCGCTGGACTCTTTCGACCAGTTTGAGGTCACTCTCCTCGACGCTCATGGGTGATCACAAACCGGCGAGCTTAAAACCCAGCCTGTTGCGATAGACCCGCGCCTGACGGAAAAGTTCGACAATTCCCGCGCCTGGATGATTAAACGTGAATTTGCGCACACGCTGGGATTCTATCAGCGGTACCGGACCGCGTTAGCGCTCGGACTGCGAGAAGGCGGTAATCCGTTCGATCAGCGCCGCCAGGTGCTCAGGCGGACGCTCCTGGCCCAAACAGTAGGCATAAATCACGGGATCCTGGGTCTCCAGCAGACCCTGGAACGCCTGCTGCTCATCGACCGGGGCTGAGCCATAGCGCTCATCCACATAGCGCGTCAGCAAAATATCGAGCTCTTTCATTCCCCGGCGGCAACGCCAACGCAATTTCCCGACGTCAACCGTCATCAGTGACGCCGGTGGACCATCATTTGCTTGATTTCGCCGATCGCCTTGGCCGGATTCAGGTCCTTGGGGCAGGCCTCGGTGCAATTCATGATGGTATGGCAGCGATAGAGCCGGAACGGATCTTCGAGATTATCCAGGCGCTCGCCCGCCGCCTCGTCGCGGCTGTCCACGATCCAGCGATACGCGGCCAACAGCGCCGCAGGCCCCAGATAGCGATCGCTGTTCCACCAATAGCTCGGGCAACTCGTGGAGCAGCAGGCGCAAAGTATGCAAGCCGAGGGACGATCCACCTTTTCCTGGTCCTCTTTGGACTGCAGCCGCTCTCTGTCGGGCGGCGGCGGCGTGCGAGTCTGCAGCCACGGCTTGATCGAAGCGTACTGGGCGTAGAAATTGGTGAGATCGGGCACCAAATCCTTGATGACCGGCAAGTGCGGCAGCGGATAGATCCTGATGTCGTGTTTGACATCGGCGCAGGCGCTGATGCAGGCCAGCGCATTCTTGCCATCGATATTCATGGCGCAGGAACCGCAGATCCCTTCGCGGCATGAGCGGCGAAAGGTGAGCGTCGTATCGATCTCGTTCTTGATCTTGATGAGCGCGTCCAACACCATCGGGCCGCAGTGGTCCATATCGATTTCGTAGGTGTCGAGCCGCGGATTCTCCTTCACGTCCGGATCGAAGCGGTAGATCTTGAAAACGCGGACATTGTTCGCGCCGGAAGGCGCTTTGTAGACACGGCCGTCCTTGCGTAGCTTGGAATTGGGCGCCAGAAAGAACTCAGCCATCGATGCTCCTCAATAGGTCCGCGCTTTGGGGGGGATCGATTCGACCTCGTCGGTCAACGTATTCAAATGCACCGGCCGATAGTCGAAGCGGCTGGCGCCGGCGGAATCGACCCAGCAAAGCGTGTGTTTCAACCATTTTTGATCGTCCCGATTGGGAAAATCCTCACGCGCCTGCGCGCCGCGGCTTTCCTTGCGATTCTCCGCCGAATGCAGCGTGGCCACCGCCTGCCCCAATAAATTGTCCAGCTCCAACGTCTCGATGAGATCGCTGTTCCACACCAAGGAACGATCGGCGACTTTGACGTCGGCGAAAGACGCGAAAACCTCGGCCAGCTTGCGCTTGCCCTCGTTCAAGGTCTCCGCGGTGCGAAACACGGCGGCGTCGCTCTGCATGACGCGCTGCATGTTCAAGCGAATATCGGCCGTGCGCTGTGAGCCCTTGGCGTTGCGAAGTCTATCCAATCGCCCGACGGAAGCTGCCCCAGCGTCCGTTTTGAGCGCGCGATGCGCGGTGCCCGGTTTCACCACGCGCGCGCAATGCTGTGCCGCTTCGCGGCCGAACACCACCAGGTCGAGCAGCGAGTTGGACCCCAGGCGGTTCGCACCATGCACCGAGACGCACGCTGCCTCACCGACCGCCATGAGGCCGGGCACCAAACTCTCGCCGCTGCCCGTCCGTGTCAGTGCTTCGCCGTGGACGTTGCAAGGGATGCCGCCCATGTTGTAGTGCACGGTCGGCAGCACCGGTACCGGCTCTTTGTTGACATCCACGCCGGCGAATATTCGGGCGGTTTCCGCGATGCCGGGCAATCGCTCCTTGATCACCGCGGGACCCAGGTGTTCCAAATGCAGATCGATATGATCCTTGAGCTTGCCGACGCCGCGTCCCTCGCGTATCTCAATGGTCATCGAACGGCTGACGACATCGCGGGACGCCAAATCCTTGGCGTTCGGCGCATAGCGCTCCATGAATCGCTCGCCCGCCGAATTGGTCAGGTATCCGCCCTCGCCGCGCGAGCCCTCGGTGATCAAGCAGCCGGCCCCATAGATCCCTGTGGGATGAAACTGAACGAATTCCATGTCCTGCAAGGGCAGTCCGGCGCGCAGCGCCATGCCCCCGCCATCGCCCGTGCAGGTGTGCGCCGACGTGCATGAAAACCAGGCTCGACCGTAGCCGCCGGTGGCCAATATCACCTGGTGCGCCCTGAAGCGGTGCAGCGTGCCATCGGACATGTCGAGCGCCACCACGCCCCGGCACTCGCCATTTTCCATAATGAGATCGAGCGCAAAGTACTCGATGAAGAAACTGGCCTCATGCTTCAAGGACTGTTGATACAGCGTGTGCAGCATGGCATGACCGGTACGATCCGCCGCGGCGCAGGTTCGCTGCGCAATCCCCTTGCCGTAATGCGTGGTCATGCCGCCAAAGGGCCGCTGATAAATGCGCCCATCCTCGGTGCGCGAAAACGGCACGCCGTGATGTTCGAGTTCAATGACCGCGGCCGGCGCCTCCTTGCACATGAATTCGATGGCGTCCTGGTCGCCAAGCCAATCGGAACCCTTGACCGTGTCGTACATATGCCAGCGCCAGTCATCGGCGCCCATGTTGCCGAGCGCTGCGGAAATACCTCCCTGCGCCGCGACCGTATGGCTGCGCGTCGGAAACACCTTGGTCAAGCACGCCGTCGACAGACCGGCTTCGGCCAAACCGAACGTGGCGCGCAGTCCCGCCCCGCCGGCGCCGACGACGACCACATCATAGGTGTGATCGATGAACTTGTAGTCGTTCATAGCTGGGGGAATCCGAAGGCGACGCGCAAGATGGCAAATATTCCCGCGCCTCCGGCCAAGACGTACAAAAATCGCAGCACCATCAGGCTCAAAATTTTCATGCCGTTCGAAGTCACGTAATCCTCGACGATCACCTGGGTGCCCAAGTAAGAGTGGTAGGTGAGCACCGCAACCAACAACACGGCCAAGAATCCCGTGATGGGCACCGAAAGCCAGGTGTGCACGGTTTCATAGTTGAGGCCCGGCAACGTCAGCAAGGAAATCAAAAACCATAGCGTCAATGGAATCAGCGCCACCGCAGTGACCCTTTGAGCCCACCAATGCGTGGTGCCGTCTTTGGCTGAACCCAAACCTTCGACCCGGCTCAAAGGGCTTCGCAGACTCATGGTAGCCGGGGCCACACCCAAGCCGCGACGCACAGAGTCAATGCAATTGCACCGAGCACAGCGGCCCAACCGCTCGCATGCCGCTGTGTACGCTCGAATCCTCGCCCCGCATCCCAGAACAAGTGGCGAACGCCGTTCAGCAGGTGAAACAAAAATGCGAATGTCCAGCCGAGCAGAACGGTGAGCCCGATCGGGCCGCTGAAAA
>DATHFB010000319.1:0-7140 GCA_035318305.1 Steroidobacteraceae bacterium
CAGGTTCGCTACCTGCATCGCCACTGGAACATCGGCGCGCGGGACCTGATCCGAGCCACAGCTGCACCGTTCGCGGCAGTGATTTTCCTCGTCTTAGCGGTGGAGGCAGGCAGACACCTGATCGGCACCGGTAACCCTGCGCTTCAGGTGGCAATGATCCTGACGCTCTCGGTGCTGGCCTGCATGGGCCTGCTGCTGCACGATCGCCGCGGGATCACCGGGCGATGGGCGCAGCCGGTTATCACGCGACGTTGAGAGAGTGAGGCGAACTATGATCGAAGCGCTTTGCGATCCACCCCTCGGCACACAAGCTGCCGAGAGCAAGCAGGAGTTTTCTCCCACACAGGCGAGAATCCTGGTGAAGGACTTGTTCCAGCACAGCGCCCGGATCTACTGGACGGATTTCCTCCTCACCCTGTTCGTCGCGTATGGTGCCGTAGCGCTGTATCTGTCCGGTCCGATTTTCTCGCTGAGATGTTGCATCGGCTTCACGGTCGCCGCATTCGCCCTCTTCCGTTGCGGCGTGTTCATTCACGAAATCGCACACATTCCCCAGGGGCGTATGCCCTTATTCCGAGCCGCCTGGAATATCCTGTTCGGCATCCCCGCCCTGATGCCCTATTTCATGTACAAGTGCCACTTGGACCATCACAATCCGCGCCATTTCGGCACACCGAGGGACGGGGAGTATCTCTCCCTGGGAGCAGGTCCGGTGAGGCGCATCGTTTGGTACTTCCTGCAGGTTCCTTTGTTGCCGGCATTGGGAATATTTAGATTTCTGATATTGACACCCCTTGCGTTCCTGCATCCACGGCTACGCCGATGGGTGTGGAAGCAGGCCTCCTCGTTCGTCATCAACCCGACGTACCGGCGAACGGTGCCGAGCGACGAACGGCACGGGAGCTGGATCGCGCTCGAGGCCGCAATCTTCCTGGAACTCGCCGTGTTTGCCTTCCTGTTGTTTTCAGGGAGAGTGCCCTGGAGCATTTTTGTCGAGCTCTATGTTCTGGGCATGGCGGCGGCGGGTCTGAACTGGGTCCGCACCGTCGCCGCGCACGGCTACCGCAACACCGGCGCCACGATGAGCTTTGTCGAACAGATCGAGGATTCCAACACCGTCATCGGCCAGCCGTTGCTGACGGAGCTGCTTTTCCCGGTAGGCTTACGCTATCACTGCCTGCACCACCTGTTTCCGGCACTCCCTTATCACTCAATGGGCATCGCTCATCGAAGGCTGATGGCCCAGCTGCCCGCGGACTCTCCTTACCGGGGCACGATGCGGCGCGGGTTTCTGGAAGCAGCGGGTGAGCTGTGGCGCAGCGCCAGCACCGGCTATGCAACCGCCCGGCGGAAAAGATAGAACGCAAGCGCCATCAATACGATCGAGGGTGCCGTGGCCGTGAGCGCCGGGCTCAAATTGAGCAACTGACCCAGATAAGTCGTTATCTGCTGAGTGAGCGAGAAGATCATGCCGATCATCGTCCCAATCATCATGCGCTGTCCTATCCCTTGTGTGCGCAGCAGCCCGAATACGAAGGGAACGGCAATCAGGATCATTGCCGTCATCGCCAGCGGTATGTCGATTTTGGCCCACAATTCCTGAGTGTAGTGGGCCGCAGGCTGATGCCGGCGCTCCAGATCACGGACATACCGATACAAATCGAGCGGCTGCATGCTGTCGGCGGGCAGAGTGAGCAACGAAGCCTGCCGGGGCCGCAGAAACGAATGCCAGACGAGAGAAGCGAGCCGCTCGGTGTCGAATGGGGTGCCACCGTATCGCTTTCTAGAAACTCCCTCCAACAGCCAGGTGCCGTCCGGGCGGACCTCGGCTCGATCGGCCTGGATCAGGCTCTGCAGCTCGCCGCTGGCGGCAAATTCATAGAGATAAATGTCAATCGGGACGTTCGCGTCTGCGAATCGGCGCACGTTGAGGAACTGATGATCGCCCGCAGCCCAGAAGCTGTTACTACTGCGCACAGCGTCCACCGCGGAGAGCCTGGTAGCCCGCTGGGTTTGTGCCAGCTGCTGGGCAGGCGGAATCACGAACTGCGCCAGCAGGAACAGCGCGACCAGGATAGCCCCGGCCAGTTTGAACACCGATCCGACGATTCGGCCCGGGGAGACGCCGGCCGCCCGCATCACCGTCAACTCAGCGCGCGCCGCCAGGCTACCCAGAGCGAAAAGGCAGGCGAACAACATCGCTGCGGGCATGAGCTGCAGAAACCGGGCTGGCGCGGTCAGCAGCACGTAGACAAAGGCGTCGATCAGCCGATAGTGTCCCTTACCGACGTCGTGGAGCTGATCGACGAGCTCCAACAGGCTGAACAAGAATGTCATGCCGGCGGACACCAGCACGAGAGCCTTCAGGGTGGCGATCGCGATGTAGCGCTCCAGCAAGGTCACGCCACACCCCTGCGTCTGAACCCCAGGCCGAGTCGCGGCTCGAACAGGGCGAAGATCAGCACGAGGGCGAGCAGAGCCGGCGCAATCCACAGACCGGGAAAGGCGGGAATCACCCCGGTCTGGACCCAGACCCGCGCTGACTCGTAAAGCAGGTAATAGCCGGCATAGATCAGAATCGCGATCCCCACCTTGGCGTTCCTGTGTTGACGAGGCCGCGCTCGGGACAGCGGCACGCCCAACATGCCCAGCAGAAGCGTCGTGACGCAAGTAGATTGGCGCCATTGGAACTCCGCGACATCGGCGGCGGAATCTGAGAATCTCAGGTGTGCAGTGCTGGCAGCGATCGCGCTGTATTCGGGCGCGTGTACGGACGGGCTGGGAAGATGCAGAGTGAGATCGTTCGCGTTGAGGACGACATCACTGCCGCTGCCATTTGAGTCGATATCGTAGGCGTGAGCGCCGGACAGACGCATCTGCGAGCCCTCGCCGACGTGCGGCGTTTGCTCGATGGACCTCGCGTAGATGATGCGAGTGCCGCCTCCGCGGAGCCTCAACTGCACGAAAACGCCACCGGCCGGCGCCCCCGGACCCTCGCGCCGCTCGATGTAAATGGTACGCTCTCCTTTGCCACCTTCATAGAAAGTGCCGGCCTGCATATTGTTGGTGTTGAGCGATGCCTCCGCAATACTGGCCAGTTGGTGTGATCGGCTATAGGCCCACGGTCTCGCGATAAGAGACAACCCGGCGACAACCACAGCCGCGCACAAAGACAGACCGAAAATGATCCCCATCAACCTGGCTGGGGTCAATCCAAGCGCGAACAGGGCCGTCATTTCGGAGTCGACATACATCCGGCCGAGGGCCATGACGACGGACAGGTAGAGCGCTATCGGAATCAGCATCTCGAGCGCGATCAGCGTCCTCAGGCTGATCACCTGAACGATCATGTCCGTCGGCAACAGCCCGCTCACGGCATCCGACAGGAAGCTGGCGGCGCCGTAGCTCGCTTGCAGCACGCAAAGCACGCTCAGCACGACCACCAACGGTCCGAGGATCTCGCGCAGCAGATAACGACTTATAATCATGCGATAGCGCCAACTCATGTTAAGGTTAAATGCCTGCGAGCCGAATTGTATGCAAATTCCATCGCCTGAGGTCTTGGATCAGAGACGGCAAGCCATCGGAGCCGAAGACGTCTTGCCTGAAGTGGCGATTTTCCGCCACAACCTGTTCAGGATCTCAGAGCCCTTTATTGCCGAGCAGGCACAACATCTGCGCCGGTACCGACCGCTTTACGTGGGCAGGAAACGTTTCGGCCTCCCTCCCGATGGGGCAAGCTCCCTCGCGCTCGAGGACCTCTACAAAAGGTGGAAGCTCCCTCGCATCGGCTGGCAAATGCTCACAGGCGATGCGCAGCCATATCTGCGTTTGTTGGGGCGAGGCCGCCCGTCGCTGATTCATGCGCATTTCGGTATCGAAGGCGTCTCAGCGCTCGGGCTCGCGATGCAGCTCGAGATACCGCTCGTCACGACGTTCCACGGCTTCGATGCGACACTCAAGACGCACGCGATGTTAGGATCCCCCGCGTGGTTTCGCTATCCGTTGTTGCGACGAAGGCTAGCACGCGAGGGCAATCTGTTCCTCTGTGCCTCCTCATTCATCCGCCAGAAGCTCCTGGAGACGGGTTTCCCCGAGTCGCGCACGCACACTCACTACATCGGCGTGGACTGCCAGACCATCCGCCCGCGCGCGGATTTCGAGGAAACACCGCTGATCCTGCACGTCGCACGTCTGGTGGAGGTAAAGGGAACTCGGTACCTCCTGCGGGCATTCGCGACCGTGGCGCGAAAATACGACCGCGTCCAACTGCTGATCATCGGCGATGGACCTTTGAGACGGCAGCTTCACGCGCTCACAGCCTCACTTGGCATGCGAGACCGCGTCAAGTTTCTAGGCGCTGTTCCCCACGTTGCGGTGCTTTCCTGGATGCGCAGTGCGGCGATGCTGGTGCTGCCGGGCATTCGAACCGCCACCGGGCGCGAGGAGGGGCTGGGCATGGTGCTGCTGGAAGCGGCCGCCACAGGGCTGCCCATCGTCGGATCCCGAGTGGGCGGAATTCCCGAATGCATGCTTGAAGGAAAGACGGGTTTTCTGGTCCCGGAGCGCGATGAAGACGCGCTTGCCCGAAGGATGGCGGAGTTGCTCGAGGATCCCGTCAGACGGCACCGGATGGGCGCAGCAGGCCGTGCGCTGGTCGAGGATCGATTCGACATTGACCGGCAAACCGCAGTGCTCGAGAGTTTCTATGACTCTCTCCTCGGACGGTTGAGTTGACAGCATGACATTGCGGCAGCCGATGAATGCCGTAGTGGTGGCGCATCCGGATGATGAAGCGCTCTGGTTGAGCTCCGTCGTCTGCTCGGTGGAGCGAATCGTGTTTGGTTTCGGTGCCGTCTTTGACGACCCCGACAGATCCCAGGCGCGTCGACAGGCCGTCGCTGCGTTGCCGCTGAGCGGGATCGTCAACCTGGAGATACCTGAAAGCGGTGTGCGCTGGAAGTCCTATCTGACCCAGCCGGAGCTGACGCTGTCTGGTGTGATGATTTCTGAATCGGCAGTGCGGAAGCGTTATGAATCCAACTATGCGAGGCTTCTTGAAGGCCTGCGCGCATCTCTGACCGGATGCCGGGATGTCTACACCCACAATCCCTGGGGCGAATATGGTCACGCCGAGCACATTCAAGTCTACAGTGCGGTCACTGCCCTGCAGAATGAGCTCGGTTATACCGTCTGGTTTTCAAACTACGTGGGCGCCAGAAATTGGACCTTTGTCAGAGGACTTGCCGAGCGCCTGAGCTGGGCTCGTCGCACAGTGGTGCAACCAGACTTGGTCACTGCTCGCGCGTTGATGCAGGTCTACCGACGTTACGGCGCCTGGACGTGGACGTTAGCCCATCGGTGGCCTGCACACGAGGTGCTGTATGCCCAGCCGCCGGGGAGCAGCCCGGACCTCCGACACCTGTTTTCAGGCGAAAGGCTGCTGGACGTCGGGAGATTGCGGTGGTGGCCGCCGCCGTGGCGCAGTCCCTGGCGGCTCCTGGGTCATCCCCACGAACCGCGCGGGCGCGCATTGCTGTTCTGATGGAGAAATCTCCACGTCATTCAGTCACAAGGGGACGGGTTGGCCGGGTTGTGATGTGTACCGCTGGCGTCCCGCTTTCTGAAATGGCTTGCAAGCTGTGGTTCCGAACATGGTAGATGAACATCGGTGCAGTGATCTCGTTGCTTTGCCCGTCGACTATGTGCGCATGGCCGTGGAGGCGGACGGTTCCCTGTTTCGCGTCATATGTAATTTCGTCTGCTTGACCGTGCTCAGCCAACTGGGAGTCGGTGCGCCGCTGCTCGAAATGCGCCGGAGAGCCGGTCGCCGTTACCTGGGCAAGTTCGCCGTCGCGATACTCGAGAATGGCTCGATCTGCCCAGAGCGAGCCGCGTGTCTCCGAAATGATCATTACCCGGCCCACGAAGGTCCACTTGCTGTTCTGGAAACCCACGCCCGTGGCACTGGCCCGATCGGCCGTGAGTCGTGTTTTCCCCTGAGTAATGCTGATAGTCGTGAAGTCCGCGGTGTTGTTCGCCTCATCCATGTTTGCAACGACAGAGTTGATGACGATAGGCTCCGCAGATGTCGCGGGGCGCTGCGCCACCGCAGACCCTGCGATGAGCGACGCTCCAGCCACGATCGCCGCCACACGACGGCCCGGCACGACGGATAGCTGGGCGCAGGACTTTAAATAGTGAATCATACGGTTCGTGCCGAGCGAGTGTAGCAACTCCCGGAAGCAGTAGATGACGCAACAACAGACCGCAATGACGGGCCGCACTCCCATTAAGCGAACGACGGAAATTGAGGAGATTACCAACCTCCACCTCATCCATCCACTGGCGGGCCGACTCGTGCCAATCTTCGCCCGGCTTCATGTCACGCCCAATGCCGTATCGATCGTGGGCATGCTGTTCGGCATTCTTTCGGCCGTTGCGTATTACCGCTACTGGGACTTTCGATATGCGACCACCGGCTTTGCCCTCATGGTTGCCTGGCACGTGATGGACGGAGCCGATGGCCAACTTGCGCGCTTCACGCAGTCGTACTCGTACTTCGGCAAGGTCATTGACGGAATTTCCGACAATGTGACTTTCCTCGCCGTCTACACCGCTCTCGCCATATCTCTCAGCCGCCAGTATGGCAACTGGATCTATGCGTTGGTCGCAATATCGGCAGTCTGCCACGCGATCCAGTCGGCGAGCTACGAAACGCAGCGGCAGGAATACGAGTATCTGGGATGGGAAAAAAAACCACAGGAGCCGCCGCCCCGGAACAGCCCGGAGCGCGGTCGGGACGGCCCCCCGGTCATCCGCTGGCTGTTCGATTTCCTGCACCGGCTGTTCTTCGTGGGCCTGAGCTTCCCCACGGCAGGCATCACCCGGAAATTTCGCGCAGGCATGGCTGCCGCCCTACAAAGTGACTCCGCAACGGCGGCTTCGGTCCGTGAGCAATACCGTGAGACGATCGCGCCGCAAATTCGCAGCTGGTCCATCTTGTCGGCCAACTACCGGACTCTCGGAATATTCGTTTCCGCCCTCTTCAAGGCACCCGAATATTATTTCGCGTTCGAGATCATCGGATTCAGTGCGGTTTTAGCCGTGCTCATCTCGCGACTGAACACCGCCCACGAG
>DATHFB010000320.1:0-14459 GCA_035318305.1 Steroidobacteraceae bacterium
CGAGAAGCCCTTCGCCATCACCCCGGACCCCCGCTATCTCTATTTGAGCGAGCGGCATGCCGAGGCATTGGCGCATCTGCTGTACGGCATCAATGAGTCCGGTGGATTCATCCAGTTGACCGGGGAAGTCGGGACGGGCAAAACCACGGTGGTGCGCACGCTGCTCTCGCGCGTGCCGCATCATGCCGATGTCGCGGTGATTTTGAATCCGCGTGTCACACCGGTGGAGTTCCTTCTCACGATTTGCGAAGAGCTGGGATTGGCAATCGCCGAGGAGGATCGCGACAGCGTCAAACAAATGGTTGACGCGCTCAATCGGCGGCTGCTGGGCGCTCACGCGGAAGGCAGACGCATCATCCTGCTGGTGGATGAGGCGCAGAACCTCTCCATCGACGTGCTGGAACAGGTCCGTCTGCTGACCAATCTCGAGACGCCCACACAGAAGCTGCTGCAAATCATATTGATCGGCCAGCCTGAACTTCGTGAATTGCTCGACCGAACCGACCTGCGGCAACTGGCTCAACGCATTACCGGGCGATATCACTTGAAGCCCCTGTCGCGCGAGGAAACCAAGGGATATGTGCGGCATCGGCTGCGCGTTGCCGGCGCAACGGAGGACATATTCACGCCAGCGGCGCTGGTCGAATTGCATCGCCTGTCCGAAGGGATCCCGAGAGTCATCAACGTCGCCTGCGATCGCGCCCTGTTGGGAGCGTACACGCAGGAAACCAAGAAAATCAGCGCGGGTTTGGTGCGCCGTGCGGCAGGGGAAGTCTATGGTCGCCGATTCCTGCCGACTTGGTTGGGCTGGGCCGTGGGCTCCCTAGGGCTTGCGGCGCTTGCCGGCACCCTGTTTCTCGGCTGGCAAGTCTGGCTCCAGTCGAGTCCCATTTTTAGCGCATCCCGCGCGCCAAAAAGCGCGGCTGCGGCACATCCCGCGACGCGGGGCGCAGCGACGCCGGGGGCGACCACACCGGGGGCGCTGCCGGTGGTCCCACCTCCGGCAGCACCGGTTCCCGCGCCCAAATTGGCCTCAGTCAATGCGCTTCTTCAGGCCAATGAGGCCAACACCACGGACGCGGCCGCTTTCCGCCGCCTGCTGTCATTGTGGGGAACCGCGTTGGCGGACGACCGGGATCCGTGCGGTCAGGCCGCTAAAGCGGGCCTTTCGTGTTTGGAGCAGCGCGGTTCCTGGACTCAGGTAAGAACGCTGAATCGGCCCGCCATCTTGACGCTGACCGATGAGCGCGGTCAGCGCCATCGCGTCGTACTGTCGAGTTTGGACGACAAGACCGCGACGTTGAACCTGGGCGAGCATAACGAGAAAGTCTCCATCGATGATCTTTCGCGGGATTGGTTCGGGGAATTTACCGTCGTCTGGAAACCGAAGACTTCCCGCACCCGATCGCTGTCGTTGGGAATGCAGGGGGATGAGGTTCGCTGGCTTCGCCGCAGCCTGAATGCCTTGGCGGGCGGTGCTTCGGATCCGGAACACGCCGATGTATACGATCAACAATTGGCGATTGCGGTGCAGAATTTCCAGCGTCAGCATCGTCTCAACGTCGATGGAATTGCCGGAGTGCAGACCCAAGTCGTGCTCGACACCGCTCTGGCCGATCCCAGTTCACCTTTGTTGCTGTCCAACGCGCTTCGCGGCGGTTAGGGATTTACATGTCCTTCATTCTCGACGCATTGAAAAAATCTGAAATCGAACGGCAACGCCAATCCCAGCCGGGATTCATGGATACGCCGACGGCACAGCGGCGCAGCCGCCTGCCCCTCTGGGCGATACTGCTCGGCGCGCTGCTGGCCATCAACATCGTCGTGCTCGCCGTGATGTTGCTGCGAAACGGCGCCCCGGCGCCGGCATCGCCGCCCAAAAGGCACACCGAGCCCGCGCCGTTGGCGGAGGGCAAGGCACCCGCGGCAGATCACTTCAGTCCCTTGGGACCGGCGCCGGTATACGCGCCCGAGATTCCTGTTACGGCCACTGATGACGTTTCGTCAGGGACGGCCGCTGCGTCTCAGGTCGCGCCTCTGGTCGCACCTCTCGGCGCCCCTCGTTCCAGTGCACAGCGTTCTGCGCCGCGAGCCGCCCTGCGCCGGCCCGACCCGGTGCTGATCGATGAGGATGCCAAAGCCGACAACGAGGAAACGCTGCCGTCGATCAACGAAATCAACCTGACGGGCGCGCAGGCCTTGCCCGAGCTGCACTTGGACGTGCATGTCTATGCGACCAAGGCGGGCGATCGCTTCGTGTACATCAACATGCGCAAATATCATGAAGGCAGCTCCCTGCCGGAAGGCCCCGTCGTCGAGCACATTCGGCGCGATGGGGTGGTGCTGAACTATCAGGGATTGCGCTTCATATTGCCGCGTCAATCATGATTTGCGGCTGGCCAGGCGCCGCAGCGCGTCGCCCGTCATGTGGTAGTTGACCCAAGCGGGATCCGCCTGCGCGCCGAGCGATTCATAGAAATCGCGGGCAGGCCGGTTCCAGTCGAGAACCTGCCATTGAAAGCGGCCGCAATCGCGCTCCAGCGCCAGCGCCGCCAGATGACTCAGCAGTGACTTGCCGATGGCGCCGCCGCGATACGCCGGGCGCACGAAAAGATCCTCCAGGTACAGCCCGGGTTTCCCGAGAAAGGTCGAAAAATTATGAAAGAACAGGGCAAAGCCGGCCGGCTCCCCGTTGAAGCGTGCGATCACCGCCTCGGCTCCCGGCTTTGGTCCAAAGAGCGCTTTTTCTATCGATGCCTCGGTGGCGACGCTCTCGTGCCGCAGTTTTTCGTAGTCTGCGAGTTCATTGATCAAGCAAAGAATCAGCGGCACGTCCGAGGATTTGGCCGGCGAGATGTCGAGACCGCAAGATTGCGTCATTGAAGCTCAGGCCCCTGTGGGCGCGTTAGGCCCGATCATGCGATGATAATCCCATGCGCAAGATTTTAACGCTGACCATGAGCGGTTTGGTAACCGTACTGCCGTTGGCCTTGACGGTGTATGTGATTTGGTGGCTGGTGAATACGGTCGAGGGTTGGCTGCGGCGTGCGTTGATTGCGTTGGGCATCGTCAGCCCCGAACATTATTGGCCCGGCTTGGGATTGATCGCGGGCTTTCTGTTGCTGCTGTTCGTCGGCGGTGTGGTGAACGCCTACGCGGGCAGAATCCTGCTCAAGTACTGGAATGATTTTTTGGGCCGGATTCCGTTTGTGAAGACCCTGTACGGCGGATTCCGCGACGTCGTGAGCTTGTTGCCTTCCGGCAGCGGCGAGAAGCGCGACTTGCAGCGGGTGGTGCTGGCGCGGTTTGCCGACGTGCACGCCATCGGCTTCGTCACCCGCGAGGATGTGCCCACCGTATTGTTGGCGCACGGCGGCCAGGATTGGGTGACCGTATATTTTCCGATGAGCTATGCCTTTGGCGGCTATACCATTTACCTGCCGCGGGACCGTGTTCAACCATTGGACATTTCGGTCGAGGACGCCATGCGCCTGGCGATCACCGCGGGGTTGACGGCCGCCGGCCATCGCAGCCACCTTTAAAGGCTGGTTTGACTCGTGGTCAGGCACGGTTTGAGATTTCTGATGCTGGCCTTTGCGGTATTGCACGCCGGCGCAGCGCTGCCAAGCAACGCGCCTGCGGTGAATCCCAAATCCGAAGCCCACAAATTCCAAGTCTGGCGCAACCAAGCCGTGCGGGCGCTGGCGGCCCGGCCTGACGCGAATTCCCAGGCGACGGCGGCCGCGTTGAGCTTTACCAATAGCTACTCCGTTCCATCGGCGGCGCCCGCGGCGCTGCAGCTCATCGCGCGCGCCAGTGAGCTGGCGCCGCAGGATGCGGCCATCGGCTGGCTGCATCTGCAGCTGTGCGCCGCCGCCCCCGGCTGCGACAGCCGCGAGGTCGCGATCGTTCTGCGCTGGGTTGACCCGGATAACGGCGCCGCGTGGCTGTCTCAATTGTCGACCGCACAAAAGGACAAGGACACGATTGAAGTCGATCGGGTGCTGGCCGACATGGCGCGCGGTACGCGCTTCGATCTTTACTACAACCGACTCATGGTCCTGATGTTCGATGCGCTGAGCGGTGTGCGGCGTGAGTTGCCGGGCGGCGTGGTCGCATCCGATACCGCCAAGCTGACCGCGCTCGCCGGCGTCGCCAATGCCGAGATCATTCCGCCGCTGTCGCCGTTGATCGATTCCTGCCGGGAATCAACCGGCTCGAGCGAGCGGCGCGATGATTGCCTGAAGCTGGCAAAAATCATGCAGCGGGGCGACACCGTGATCGTGCAGATGGTCGGATTCAGCATCGAGAAGCGCTTGGTGCCGCCGGACAGCAAGGAGGCGAGAAGTCTCGCCGAGCGCAGGCGCCTGCTGGAATGGCGCGCGAGCGCGGCAGGCAAATTGGATTCTTCCATTCTGCCCTGGACGCAAAATGCGCGGGCGCGAACCCGGCTCGCGCAAATGCGCTTGAGGCCGCGCGAAGAAGATGTTTGCATAGCCTTGCTGCGGGAACACAAAATGGCGCTCGAGCCGGCGGAGAATCATCGATGATCGATTTGTACTATTGGCCCACGCCGAACGGCCACAAGATCGCGATGTTTTTGGAAGAGATGGCCATGCCGTACACCATCGTGCCGGTGAACATCGGCACGGGTGAGCAATTCAAGCCGGAATTCCTCGCCATCTCACCGAACAACCGCATGCCGGCGATCGTCGATCACTCGCCGCTTGAACGCGGTGCGCCGATCTGCGTATTCGAATCGGGCGCCATTTTGTTGTACCTGGCGGAGAAGAGCGAGAAATTCATTCCGAACGAGTCGCGCGGCCGCGTCGAGGTGCTGCAGTGGCTGTTCTGGCAGGTGGGCGGACTTGGACCGATGCTCGGACAAAATCATCATTTCACGAGGTATGCGCCCGAGAAGATTCCCTACGCCATCGAGCGCTACGTCAAGGAGACCAATCGCCTCTATGGCGTATTGAATAAGCGCCTTGCCGACCGGGAATTTGTTGCAGGCACTTATTCCATCGCCGACATGGCGTGTTATCCGTGGATCGTGCCCTATGAGGCACAGGGGCAAAAGCTCGAGGACTTTCCGCATCTCAAACGCTGGTTCGAGGCCATCAAGGAGCGCCCCGCGACCGTGCGCGCGTATGAAAAAGGCGCGGCGATCAGCAGCAACAACAACACCATGACCGAAGAGGCCAAAAAAATTCTGTTCGGTCAAACGGCGCAGACGAACACCCAGGAGCCTGTCTGAGTATTCCCCGTGGCAGGCTCCTGGGCTGGCCAAGCTAGGGCGATTTCACGTCATGCGCTTTGAACCACGCCAGTACATATGCCGCCTTGTCGATGAGCAGGCTCGGGCGCGCGGAAATATCATGGGAGGCGTTGGGCACCCGCACGAGCGCAGTATCGATTTTGCGAAGTTTCAGCGCTTGATAGAATTGTTCAGCCTCGCTTGACGGCGTGCGATAGTCCACCTCGCCGGTCATCAACATGGTCGGCGTCTTTACGTTGCCGACATAGGCCAGCGGCGATCGCTTCCAGTACGCCTGCATATCGTCCCAAGGGAACTCGCCGAACCAGTAGCGGTAGAAATAGTTGGTCATATCGCCGGTGAGCACGAAACTGGTCCAATTGATCACGGGTTTGACGACCACGGCGGCTCGAAAGCGATCCGTGTGCCCGACGATCCACGCGGTGAGCACACCGCCGCCGCTGCCGCCGGTGACGAACAGACGTTGGGTGTCGATGTAGCCGCGCCCGGCCACCGCATCGACGCCCGACATCAAGTCGTCGTAATCCTTGTTGGGATAATCATGATGAATGAGATTGGCGAATTCCTCGCCATAGCCCGTGCTGCCGCGCGGGTTCATGTACAGCACGACGTAACCCGCCGACGCGTAGAGCTGTATTTCCGCAGCGAAGCTCGGCGCATACATGGCGAATGGGCCGCCGTGAATTTCCAGGACCAAGGGATACTTTTTTGCGGGATCGAAGCCGGGCGGCTTGACGATCCAACCTTGCATGCGCCGGCGATCGGCGGAGGAGTCGAAGGTAATTTCCTCGAGCGCACCGATGGCGCGCTGTCCCAGGAGATTGTCGCTCAATGACGCAAGCGTCGTGATATCGCGCATCGATGTGCCGGTGGCCAGCACCGCCGGAGCCCTTGCGCTGGCCTTGGTGAAGGCGAATCGGCCGTTCGGGGAGATAGAAAACGAACCGCCCGAATAGGGACGGGTCACGTCGTTGCCTCCCACCCCGTCGGCGAGGACGCGCATCTTGCCCAGAAGATCAACCGCGGCAATCTTGGTCGAACCGTGATCGTCATACTGGAAGACCACCTGCTTGCCGTCGCCCAGCCATTTCGGAGACGCGGCATCACGATCGAGCGACGCGGTGAGCGAATGCGAATGACTGCCGTCGCTGTCCATGACATAGAGCTGCGTCGCCTGATAGCCCAATTGCTTGTCATCGAAGCCCAGGTAGGCGATGTGCTTGCCGTCCGGCGAGGGCACGGGATGACGGTCGGGACCGCGCCGATCGGTCAGCGCGTGGATGGCGCCGTCGGCCAGGTCGACGCGGTAAATCTCGCTGTCCAGAGGATCGTAGTCAGCATCGGCGCGGCGATTTGCGCCGACCAGTACGCCGCCGCCGTCAGCCGTGAAGGCCGGCGGTGCTTGATGATCGAAATCGCCATGCGTCAATTGGCGCGCGGCGCCGCCATCGGCGGACACGATGAACAGCTGGCTGAATGAGCTCGGCAGATAGCCCTCGCCGTCGGCGCGGAAGACCATACGGTCAATCAGCTTCGGCGGGTCGGCCCACTTGGCGTTTTTGGGCGCTTCCGGCAATTCCACTTTCAGCGGCTTGCGTTCCTGCGCCACGGGCATGGTGAATGCGAGCCACTTGCCGTCCGGCGACCATGCCAGACCACCGGGCGCATCGGTGAAATTGCTGATGGATGCGGTGACGCCGCTGGCCGTCCAATACATGAAGAGCTGCGCGGAACCATCGGCGGCGCGTCCGATGTAGGCGATGCGCGTGCCGTCCGGCGACCAGCGCGGCGAGCCGCTGGCCGGCGCGCTGGCCAGCGGGCGCTCATTCTTGCCATCGACCCCGACCAGCCACACGCTGCCGTGGGCTCGATCGGCCTTGATGTCGTAAGCCATGCGCACATACGCGATGCTGCGACCGTCGGGTGAAACCTGCGGATCGGCCGCCCATTGAAGATCGAACACGTCGAGCGGCTTGAATGCCGGCTTCTGCGGCTGCGCAAGAACCGGCGTGCCCACGCTGAGGATGAGAATCGTCGCGGCGCAAACTCGACTCAGCGAAAATCGCCTCACTGCAAATCGTTCAAGCATTGTTGATCTCTTTGCCGGCCGCCCAGCAGTAACGTTGATGTTCATTGACGATTCCCACGGCCTGCATGAAGGCGTAGCAAATGGTTGATCCCACGAATTTAAAGCCTCTTTGTTTAAGGTCCTTGCTCATGGCATCGCTGTGCGCCGTCGATTGCGGAATGCCGCCGAGATACAGCGGTCGGCGGCGCAGCACCTTGCCATTCGTAAACTGCCAAATGTAGTCGCTGAAAGATCCTGGGGAGGAACGGATTTTGAGGTAGGCACCGGCGTTCGCAATAAATGCCTCGACTTTGAGACGGTTCCTGATGATGCCCGGGTCCTGCAGCAGACGCCGGCGTTTCGCGGCGCCGTAGCGAACTATTTTCTCGGCGTCAAAATTGTCGAAGGCCTGCCGGTAGGTCTCGCGCTTGCGCAGCACCGTGATCCAGCTCAGGCCCGCCTGCGCCCCTTCCAGGCACAGCATCTCGAACAGGGGTTGATCCGCGCGCACTGCCACGCCCCACTCGGTGTCGTGATAGGCAACGTACACAGGGTCCGGCGGACACCATGCGCAGCGCAGCTTGCCGTCGGCATGGCGCTGGGCCTTCAGTTTTCGACGATCCACAGCCGTAAGGTAGCGATCAGTGCGATTTGGCGGCAATGACCTCGATTTCCACCAGCGCTCCGGGAGCCGCAAGAGCGGCAACTTGCACGGCGCTGCGCGATGGCTTGTTGGGTTGTTCGGCAGTGCCGAAGAATTGCTTGTACCCCGCCATCATTCCGGCGAAATCCATTTTATTGTCCTTGGCCGGATCGCCGACCAAGAATATGGTCATTTTCACCACATCGCCCATGGTCAGCCCGAGTCTGCCGAGCGTGCCTTTGATGGCGTTGAGCGCGCCGACCGTTTGAGTCTCCGTATCGCCGAAGGCTGCCGCACTGCCTTTGGGCGCGTCCTTGTTGATCACGGGCGCCAGAGCGCCGCTCAAAAAATAGGTGTCGACGCCGGCCTTGACCGTGACCGCCGAGGAAATCGGAAAATCGTTGCCATCCGGCAGCGCCAATCGCTCGACCTTGTCGGCCTTCGCGGCTTTCGCATGGTCGGCGGCGAAGACTGCGGGTGCTGCAACCAACGCGATAATACCCGCGGCGAGAATGAGCTTGCGCCCATGGATCATGCTGAACATCGCATCCCCTAATGATTTAACCGTGCGGTCGCACGGCGTGACGGACGGACCTTATAAACCAATTCAATGCAATCGACTCCGCGCGTGCGGCGCGCGGTGCTGCGAATTTCGTGCATGAGCTTGAGCAGTACGCGGGTGCTCAAGTCCGCGGTCACGCTCCATCGGGGGTCGACCCCGAGATGCAGAACCGCAAATCGTTCATGTGCCGATCGAACGAAAACGGCGACCCCGACGGGCCTGCCCTCGTCGGAAACCGCGAACAGGGTTTGTACTCCGGCAATGTCGCCGACGCGGACGCGCAAGCCGCCGTCCTGCTCATAGATCTCCGGCACCCCATAGGTGTCGATCGACTGTTGAATGCCCAGGCGTACACGGTGTTGGTTGACGTTGAAGAACAGCAGCTGTTCCAGGGCCGGTCGCTGCTCCGCAGCTAGCTTCGACGTAATGCCGATTGACGCGCCCAATCTAACCCCCGAGCATCTTCGCCACAAATGAGCGACCAGTCACAGAACGGTGTTGACGCAGTGCAACAGAGGTTGTCTGCAGTCTGAGACCCCGTATCGTATAGCGTCGCCCGCGGAATGACACTAGCCCCAGCAGCCAACGATATTGCTGCATTGCAGTATTCCTGCGGTCCGCTCAAAGTCAGATTTTGCATGCGAGGAAACAATTGGTGCTAGCTTCTGACGAAGACGGCGGCACGCTGGAGGCGCTGAAATTCAGCCTCGCGAGCGACATTGTCGAACTCCTCGTCCTCACCACCGACGGGGACTTCCTGCAGACCCTACGCGATGCAGTCGGCGGTGCCCGGCGCCTATGGCATGTCCTGTCCGCCGATAAAGTCAGCGACCTCCTGGTCGCCGGTGAGGTCGGCATCGTGGTACTCGACGCGCAGGCACTGCATGAGGCGGCCAGCGTATTCGTCGGACAGATCAAGCGCCAATTTCCCGATCTTGTGGTCGTCGCTGCCGGTCACCGCGACGACGAAACTTCGCTGGCTGGTTTGATCAGCGCGGGATTGGTTTATCGCTTCATCCATAAACCCATGTCCCCGGCGCGCGCCAAATTGTTTGCTGAAGCCGCCATTAGAAAGTACGAGGACCAGCGGCGGCGCGCCGCGGAAGCGCCACGGCGCAAGCCCGCACCGCCCTCGGGCCGCAACCGGCTCGCCGGCGTCGCGATCGGGGCATTGGCGCTGGCCGCTGTCGTCGCGTGGATGGTGCATCGAAGCGGCGGCGAAGAGGCCACCGCGCCGCCGACGGCTCAGGCAGCCAAGGCGGCCTCGACGGACTCATCCCAGCTGGCGCGCGCCGCGGCCGCGCTGGCGGCCAACAGGCTGACAGAGCCGCCCGGCGATAACGCATTGGAATTTTATTTGGGATTGCTGGCTCGCAATCCCGCTGACTCGAGCGCCCGGGCCGGTCTCGCTGAAGTCCACGAGCGGCTGCTGGCGCGTGCGGAGAATGCACTGCTCGAGGAGCGCTTGGATGAAGCGGCGGCGGCAATCGAAACAGCGCGCAAATCCGGCATCGAAGGCGGCCGCATCGCATTCTTGACGGCGCAGCTCGCAAAGTCGCGCGAACGGACCAAAACGGCGCAGGCGCAAATTCAGCAGCAGTCCCGCGCCCGCACCGAACCGCAAAGCACGGCGGCGCTGGACGCGAAGCGCGCGCTGGCCTCACGCCTGCTCGAGGAAGCGCGCAGCGCCATCGATCGGCGGGAATTTGCGCACGCCGCAGCTTTGATCGACAGCGCCAATGGCATCGCCGTTCCGGCGAACATCGAGTCGGTGCAAGGCTTGCTCGCCGCCGCGCGCAAACAAGCGGACGTCGACGCCTGGGGACAGCTTCTGAAGAATGCCAATGAGCGATTGCTGCAGGACCGGCTGATCGAACCGGCGAATGACAATGCCAAATATTTTTACCTGACGCTCAAGCAGCTTGATCCGGGCAATGCCGCGCTCAGTTCGGTTTTGCAGGATCTTGGAACGCGTTTGGCGGGCAAAGCGCGCCGCGCGCTGATTCTCGGGCAAGTCGATGCCGCGAAGAGCTGGCTGGACGAGGCGGGCGCGATCGGCTTCACCTCCGCGGAGGTCAGCTCAGCGCAGCACGATCTCGATGCGGCTCTCGCCAAACAGAACTTCATGACCAATTTGGTCCCGGCCAACCAGCTCACGCTGCTGAAGTCGGTACAACCGGTCTATCCTTCAAAGGCGGAAGCCAAAAAAATGCAAGGCTGGGTCGACGTAGAATTCACCGTCTTGGAAACCGGCAAGGTGAAGGACGTTGCCGTCCGCGCGGCCAGCATCCCCGGCGTTTTCGAGGACGCCGCGGTGAAGGCCGTTTCTCAGTGGCGCTACCAGCCGATCTTGCGCGATGCCAGGCCGGTGCCGGTGCGCACTCAAATCCGAGTCCGTTTCACCCTCTCTTAGGCCGCCGAACTGCGGGCGAGCGCGGCGGTTTCCGCGCCGATGCGCAAGTCGTCGACCGCGCCAAAGGCATGCTTGCGCACCACGCCGTGCCGATCGATCAGCACCAAACTGGGCGTACCGCGCATTTTATAGCGCTCCACGGTGTGCGGTATGGGGGAAGCGGCTAGCGACTTAAAGATCCGAGCGAATTGTCCCGCTCGCGGCGCTTGCGTTCCGCAACTTCTTCGCGATCCACGCAGACGTTGATGGGCGCCTTGATGCCGATACGAACCTGAGCGCCATTGACCGCCATCACGGTCACTTCTACATCGTCACCTATCCGTAAGGATTCACCGGCCCGCCGAGTCAGTATAAGCATGGCGCATTTATACACGCGGCCGATTTTTTTCCTGTGGGGAATACCTTGAATTCGCTGTAGGACTGCACCGACGGCCGCACTGTTTAGTGGCGCGGCCTCGCATGCTCACGACTAGCGTTTGGCGGTGACTTTTTCCACCGTGCTCTCCGGCGCATTCCAGTTGCTGACCGTGGCTTCATAAAAGGCCAGCTCTTGCAGCAGATCTTCCAGCCGCTGTGCTTTGCCCATGGCAAAACCCTGCCCATAATCCACGCCGAGATCCGCCATGCGCACGCGCAACAGATCGGTCTCGACGTATTCCGCAATGGTTTCCATGCACATGACTTTGGCAAGCTGTGCGATGGCCTTGATCATCGATTCGGAGCGCGCGTTGGTAACGGCATCGCGCACGAAGCTGCCGTCGATCTTGATGTAATTGACCGACAAATCCTTCAGGTACGCCAGCGAGCTTACTCCCGTGCCGAAATCATCGAGCGCGAACTGGCAACCCAACTCTTGCAGCGTGCGAATGAACACCTGCGCCTTGGCGAGATTGCCGATCGTTGCCGTTTCGGTCAATTCGAAGCACAGTACGGCGGGCGGCACGCCGCTCGACTTCAGCTGATCGATCACGAACCCCAAGAACGATTCGTCCTGCAGCGATTGGCCGGAAAGATTGATGGCGAATCGCGCGAATTCTTCACCCACCGAGGCGCTGTGTTCACCGAGCAGCTCGCAGGCGCGGCGCACCACCCAACGATCGATGGTCGGCATGAGCTGATAGCGTTCCGCCGAGGAGAGAAACTTGCCCGGAGGAATCATTTCACCGCGCTCTCCGAGCATGCGGATCAGCAGTTCGAAGCGCGGCCGGCCGTAGTTGCCGCGCAGCGGCAGGATGGGCTGCGCATCGAGCCGGAATCCATCGCTGTCGAGCGCCTCGCGCAGCTGGCCGATCACCAGGATATCGGTGTGTCGCCGGATGATGCTTTGGTCCGAGTCCTGAAACATTTCAACCCGGTTGCGCCCGCGGTCCTTCGCCGCCTTGCAGGCGATCTCCGCCGTGGCCAAGGCGTGCGCGAGCGGATTGTCGGAGCGGCCGATCGGCGCCACCCCCAAGGAGACCGACACCTCGAATGAACCCTGGCCCGCGCGGGGCACGATACCTTCGGCGGCGGCACGAATCTGCTCGGCGATGACCGCAGCCGCGTCCATGCCGGAGTTCGGGATGAGCGCTGCGAGCCGATCGCCGGAAATGCGTGCAGACAGCGCTGCCGCCGGCAGCGTCTTGGCCATGCGGTCCGCCACGCTGACGATGACATCATCGCCGACGTGCATGCCGAAGGTTTCATTGATGACGTGCAGGCGGTCGATGTCCAGATACAGAATAATGTGCGATTCCGCGGCGCCCGCCGCCGCCAGCAAAGCGCCGGCATGCCGCTCGAAAGCCTGGCGGGTCATGAGGCCCGTGCTGGTGTCGTATTGCGCCTGGATGATGCTCGTCGAGCGCTTCGCCAGCATCTCCACCACGCGAGTTTGCTGCGTGTCGAAATCCGGCGCACTCGGCGGATTGAACAGCGCGAGCACGCCCATGACGCGGCCGGAATTGTGGCGTATCGGGCAGGCCAAAATTTTATAGGGCGCGGCCACGTCGGTCGCGACTTTGGAGATGTGATTGATGACGATGGTGCGCTGCTGCATCTGCATCCACGCCGTCAAATGGTGTTGCGCCCGCTTCAGCGCTTCCGGAGCCATCGGCGTGCCGCTGCGGGTCATGGACACGGAGATGTTTTTGTCCGGCACCCACAGTGCCGCCAGCGCGCAACCCATGCGATCGAGCCCGGTCTTCAGTATTTGCGAAAATTCGTCGGCGTCGCTCGCCGCCGTCTGATTGGAAGAGATCTCCATCATGAGCTCGAGATCACGTTCTTTGACGTTCAGATCGCGCTCACTGGAACCCAGTTTCGCGCGCAATGCCAATTCGCGGCGCAGGCATTCCAGGGCCGGCTGGACCAGCTGGCGCACGGTCTGCAGTGGACGCGGCTCGATTTGCGTTCCCGCCAGCCGGACCACCAGGCTGATGACGCCCAACAATTCGATGTGCTCGCCGCGTACGGCGAAGGAGTAAACGACCCGATCCGCATCGAGGGTTCTGGCGACGCCGGGAAATTCCCCGGTGTCCGACAGGGCGTTCGCAATGGCGTCGTTGATGACTTCGGGCTCGTCGCTCAAGTCCCAGTCGTCCGAGGCCCAGACGAGGTTGGAATATCCGTCGTGCACCACCACGCAGCGCAGGCTCGGCATGAGCATGCGCAACAAACGGCCATAGGGGTCGAACGACGCTTCCGCGACGGCTATTTCAACGGCTTTAGACCTGATATCCAGCACGGCGGCCTGCTCGGGGATTCTTGAACTTGAAGTCACGGATCAATGTGCTGCAAACCTCGTCCAGCAGCTTTGACGAGCGTCGCAGTTCAACGCAAGAATCAGGGGAATCCCGTGCAGGCCAACCGCAGGAATGCTGCAAAATTGACAATATGTACCGCTTCTTGTGATGCATATCGCGGTTCCCTTCAAAGCCTGAGTTAGCGCCCGCCCGATGGTCTCAAGATCTTCAGCAGGAAGCGGCCGCCGGGAATGCGCACCAATCGGAAGACCCTGCGCCAAAACCGCCGCGCATCCGCGTCGATACTGACCAGCGGCAAGCTCTCGTACAGATGCCCCAATGGTTCATGCACGATGGCGGTCGCGGCTTCCACGGTTGCCACTCGATCGCCCGACATGAAGGTGAGCAACACTTTGGCGGCATGCCATTCAATACCGAGATCGACGATGGGCGTATTTCCGAAAGCCCGCGCCGCTCCATGCTCCGCTTCCCGCAAGAACACCTGCAAATCGTGCGGTGCTGCGCGGGTCAGTTGCCATGCGCCGTTGCCGCAATCCTGCGGCATGAACGCGCCGGAAAAATTGCGTCGCATCTTTGGGCTCATTACTGCATCCTACCCGCGATTTGACCGTGCGCGCGCAAGGATCTGCCATTGGATGAGCCGATAGAATTACTTCCCGGGCAGGCCCTCAGCAGGAGCGGCAGGCCGCGGCTCGACTACCTGGCCGTGGCCACGTTGGCGTTTCCCTTCATGGTCAACAGTGCCGTGCAGGCG
>DATHFB010000321.1:0-3759 GCA_035318305.1 Steroidobacteraceae bacterium
GGACAGCAATATCAGCATGAGCACATCCCATTGGGGACGGCCTCGCAACGACGCCGTAAAATCCAGTCGGTGCAACCCCGCATGCAGCCACCGATATGCCTTGGCATTCGCATCCAATTTGGCCACGAGCATGCCCGCGACAGGATCCACGTAGTACCTTATGCCGGACCCGGGAAGGATCATGCGATAGACCGGGAGTTCGACCTCATCGCGATGATGGCTGAAGTACAAGTTGTCTTCGCGGCTCATGAGCTGCGGCGTGATCGGTGCGCCGGCGCCGGTCAAAACGCCGGCCAGGAATTCCAAATCCTCGCGATTGAGCGGTGCGGCCGCAGCGGCCGCATCGAAGCGCCGACGCTCGCCGCCGGCGCCGCCGGCGATGAAATAGATCTTGCCATTGAACGGCGCAACTCGCAGGGACACGGCGCCAGATGCATCGTGCGCGAATAGCTGCAACGCCGCGCCGACGCACTCGAGCGAAGGTTCCGGCGCGCCGCGCAACTTGGCGTTTTCGAATTGTGTGCCGCCGCCCTCGAGCCAGCCCCAAGGATTCATCGACAGAAGCCCGCTCAAAACCCAGCTCAGCGTGAGAATGCCGAAAACAAGTCCGGCGACGTGATGCCACAAATTGAAGCCGTGATAGGGCGACCAGCGGCCCGCCGGCTGCGCGGCCAGCTGCCGCCAGCCCAGATAGATGCCCACTGCCGCAAGAAAGCACCCCAGGAGCGAGGCATAGATCACGACCTGGCTCCAGAGCCTCGCGTTGCGCCGCAGCTCGTTGAAGTACAACCAATGCGGAACCGCGCCGAACCAGTTCCAGATTCGTTCGTGGGCCGTGGTTATTTGCACCGCTTTGCCGCTGACGCTGGATACGTAGAGTTCGGTGCGCGCTTCATCATCGATCGCGAATTGAAACAGCGGGCGGTCCGCATTGAAGTCGCCCGAAACCGTCCATTGATCACCGCCGATGAGACCGAGCAGACGCGGGGCGGCCCCTGCGCGCCCGCCGAAGTTTCGCGCTACGGAGGCGGCCTGGTCGACGGAGATATGCGCGACTGTGGTTCCCGTGCGCAGGTCGATCGGGCGGGGACTGTCCGGAGAGCCCGTAAATAAAACCGGCCGACCTGCCAACATCTCGATTTGCGAATGGCCTGCGGACTGTGACTCGAGCGCCGGGGAGATCTTGCAGCATTCGCTCCAGTCAAGGGGCGCGAGGTGCTCGAGCCGGACCCGTTCGCGTAAAGCGGGATAACTGACATACATCATGACCGCGCCGGACAGGCACCACATGACCATCAGCAGGCCCACTGCAATACCGAGATAGCGATGTGCCAGCAGCAGAATACGCATCATGGTGCCGATTCACGTGCCGCGTTGGACACGCCCCACTATAGCGGGGACTTCAAAACGAGTAAGTGTAATTGACCCCGAAGGTGCGCGGCAGTGCGAGATTGTGAACGACGTAGCCATCGCCTGAAGCATCATCGACGCCATGCCCCAAGGACGATGAGTATGTTCGATCAAAAGCATTGTTGAGGTGCAGATCAATTCTCTGATGATGGCCCGCGTCCAGGAACAGGCGAGTACCCAGATCCACGACGGTGTAGTTGCCGTACTCAAAGCGCCCGGCATCCGAACCCAACGGTGAGTCATCGACATCGCCCAGGTGAACGATATTGATGCTGGCTCCATACGGAGCGCCTAGTGGGTGATAGTCGAATCCCAACTTCACTTGCGTGACTGGAATTTGTTTGAATTGAAAATCCGAGCCGGTTTGGCGGGTCTTGTTGTAGGTGGCGCTGAAGTTGCCCGAAAGCGCGGCCGTGATGGGACCCTCGAGCGTCGCTTCGAGTCCGCGCGTGGTGACCGTGCCCGGCACGTTGCCGAACACGTCCTGATTCGTATCGGCGTCGAAGGTTTCAAAATCGATCAAATTCTTGATATCGCGATAAAAACCGATGAATTCCCATTTCACCGACGCCGCGCCCACGGCCGCGATTCCGCCGATGGACAGGTTCACATTGGTGCTGGTCTCAGGCTTAAGATTCGGATTGCCGCGCTCGTCTTCCGGATCGTTGGCGAAGAGCTCCTCCGCCGTGGGCAATCGAAACGCCGTTCCGAAGTTTGCGCGCACATACAGCGATTTTGAAAAATCGTACTGACCGCTGCCGTTCCAAACCAGCGCCGATTCCCCAACGCTCGGGATGTTGTAACGCAGTCCTGCAGCGAGGTGAGCGTCCGGTATCAAGTCCGGCGTCGTGCGTACTTGACCAAAAAAAGCGTTGACGTGCTCGGTTTGCTGCTGGATGACCAGCACGACATCTTTGCCCGTGTAGTTTTGGAAATCGTAGCCCGCCAGGTATTCAAAGCCGCGGTTGACTGCGATCTTGGTCAATAAATTGACGCCGTAGTCCTTGAATCCCCAGAAATCGTGATCATCGATGGTTTCCAACGATCCGGGGCTGCCGATGACATTGTCGAATTCGGTGTAATGGGCATACCACCAGTGGTAGTAGTCCTTGATGTAAAGCTGAAATTCGTCGCTGGGCGCATAGTCGAGCTTTGCGCTCACCAGATCCTCGTTGCGCTGATTGTAGGCAATCGCGGTCAACTCCGGCTGCGCAAAGTCGAGATTGGCATTGGTGTGCTCATACGCCGCGGTGAAGGTCAGATTGTCCGCAAAGTCGTAGGCGTACTTCGCTCCGAGCGAAGTCACCTTGTAGAAGCGGCGCCGGTCGGTGCCGCTGGGCTGGAACTCATCGTCAGGAAAGGGTTTTATGCCCGGCGATTGGTCATGGGTCGCGTACACGACGAAATGGTTGTTGCCGATACTGTCGCGGTAGTAGCCGTTGTATTGCTGCGCGCGATTGGTGTCGTAGCCCACGCTGACGGCGCCGTCCGGGTGATCGGAAAAATCCTTGGTGACGATATTGATCGCTCCAGCCACGGCTTGCGTTCCGTAGAACAGCGCTTGGCCGCCGTTCAATACTTCTATGCGGTCGATCATGCCGGCGGGCAGCGTGTCGAGCGGCGTGGTTCCCGCGTACAGCCGGTTGTTGATGCGAATGCCGTCCACGAGCCATAGCACGTCGGACGTTCGCGATCCCTGCAGGGAGATCTGCACGTAGTCGAATGGTCCATTTCGGGGGCTGATGTACAGCCCGGGGCTCAACGCCTCCAATGCGCCGGCCACGTCCAGATAGCCGCCATTCTGAATCTTGGCGGCCGAGAGGGTATCGACCCTGGTGCCGTACCTGGAAAGCTGTTGGGGCAGGTCGTCTTCCAGACTCTTGGCGGTAACCACCGCCTCGTCCAGGGAAGTTTCTGCGCGGACACTGCCCACAGAGCCTGCCGCCAGCCCGAGCGCGGCGGCAGCGTACAAATTCACCTTCATCAGATCATCCCGGCCCCGAGGGCATCATGCCTGCAATCCGCCAGTATGCCCATGAAAGAGACTGATTTCAGGTCTTGACTGCGCTACTAATGCAATCTTGCCTGTTCCAAACAGGCTCGATTGCATTGCCCGCTTCGCGTGAACTGCACTCCGTCGCCCTCTGCGAGCACCTGCACCAGAATCTCTTCTGGGCATGCATCTCCCGCATCCACGCACAGGTCCCGGTCATCACGACCGGCAAGCTGACGGAGTCCCTCCATCAGCAGATTCCGCGCGGCATTGACGTCTCGGTCATGGGATACCCGGCATTTGGGGCATGTCCAGTACCTTACATCCAGCCGCAACTCATCGAGTACGTGCCGGCA
>DATHFB010000322.1:0-12672 GCA_035318305.1 Steroidobacteraceae bacterium
TTGGCCTCGAATCTGAGCGCCGGGTAGTTCACGCTGCGCTCCGCATCCATCTTGACGCGCCGCTCATAGAATTCATGGGGCACGCCCAAGTCCAGCAGGTGAATCGCGACGGACTCGGAGGCATCCGCGAACAAGTGCAAATTGATGTCGCTGTAATTCGTTGCCGTTCCGGTGAGCACCGAACCCACCAGGCGAGGCTGGAACTCCGCCAACATCCGCATGGTGTCGAGTGCGATGCGCCGCTGTTCCTTGAGGGTGTGGTGATGGGTATCGCGCCCAAACAGTCGCTGGTGGGCGCGCAGTGCGTCTTCGATCTCGATGTTCTTCGGCAGCACCGCGACGTCGTTCACGCCGAGGCGATCCGCCGCTTTGCGCTTGGCCTGCAGGAAATCCTCAATGCCGTGCTCGGCCATGATTCTCGCGGCCTCTTGCGCGAGAGCGCGGCGTAGATCTTCGGCACGCTGCGAAAATTTCTTAGGCATCGGTCTTAGGAGCCTGTCTGAGTATTCCACGTGAGCCGCGTTGGCTCTGCAAGGGAGCGGATGCAAGGCGCGCGGCGCAGGCCGTGGTTAATTCCACGGGCAAGCCGCGCAACACCGCAGACGCCCCTTGCAGAGCCAACCCTTCGGGAGCGGACGGATTTGCCTTCATTCGTCGTTGTCGCCTCCTCATTGGGATCAAACCCAACCGCGTCGGCTCCGCCTCGACTGAAGGCAAATCCGTCACGCTCGCGGCCACTGGGAATACTCAGACAGGCTCCTAGAATAGCGGTTTATCGCCTTCGGGGTTGTTGGGGTTCTGCCCTTCGTATAATTCGGCCTTGGGCAGATTCCCCTCGATGAATTTTTCCATGATGCCGCTGGGGTCGTCCGAGCTCGCCAGCAATCCGGTCCTCGGCGAGATTCGCACGCTGATGATGCCATCCGGGACCGGCACGCCATGCGCCGGCGTGCCCTCCAGCGCTGCGCGCATGAAATAAGTCCAAGCCGGTATCGCCGTGCGGCCCCCTTGCTCGCCTTCGCCCAACGAGCGATCCGAATCGAAGCCCACCCATACGGTCGTCACCAAGTCGCCGTTGAAGCCGTTGAACCAGGTGTCGTGCGCGTCGTTGCTGGTACCGGTCTTGCCGGCGATGTCATCCCGGTTGAGCGATTTGGCGCGCTGTCCGGTGCCATGGCGGATGACGTCTTTCATCATGTCGGCGAGCAGATACGCCACTTGCGGAGTAATGATTTGCGGAGCCAAATTCTTGCCGGAAATCAGTGTCTTACCATCATGCGGCGCCTCATCCAGACCGCCGGTTTTGGCGTTGGCAGCGATGGTGCGAGGGCTGGGTCCATCCGCGGTGCGGCCGCATTGGGGGCACGCGATCGCGGGGTCGGCCTGCTGGAGCACCTTGCCCGAGGCATCTTCGATCCGATCGAGGTAGTACGAGCTGACCTTGAAACCCCCGTTGGCAAAGGTCGAGTAGCCAATGGCGACCTGCAACGGACTCAATTCTGCCGTGCCCAAGGCCAAGGTCAGGTCGTTGGGCAGTTGGGACTTGTCGAAGCCGAAGCGAGTCACGTATTTCCAGGTGTAGTCGCCGCCGATCTCGCGCATCAGGCGCACGGAAACCAAATTCTTGGACTGCGCCAACGCCTCGCGCAGCCTGACGGGTCCTGCGAACCGGCTCTCGAATTCCTTGGGCCGCCAGGCCTGTTCCTTGCCTTCCTCGTCGATCACGATCGGGGCGTCCGGGATGACGCTGGACGGGGTAAATCCCTTGTCGAAGGCTGCCGCGTAAATAAAGGGTTTGAACCCGGAGCCGGGCTGACGCCGTGCTTGGGTGACGCGGTTGTACTTGCTCTGGAAGAAGTCGAAACCGCCCACCAAAGCTACGATCGCACCATCGCGCGGATCGACTGAAACCAGGCTGCTTTGCGCTTCCGGCACTTGCACGAACAACAGGGACTCGGGCGTGCGTCCCACGGTGTAAATCACGTCGCCGCGGGCCAAAATTTCGGCGGCGTCATTGGGCGCGCGATCGACTTTCTCATCGGGTAACTGGCGCCTGGCCCAGGATAGTTTGTCCCAGGGCAGGGTGACCGTCCCAAGTTCTCTGACGTAGATCTTGGCAGTCTTGCCCTCGACATTCTCCACGATGGCGGGCCTCAAGCCGCCGATGATGGGAAATTCCTCCAGCTGCGCGTCAAACTGCGCCGGGGTCGCGATCTTCGACATGTCGACTTTGGCGCCGGCGCCCCGAAAGCCGTGGCGCCGGTCGTATTCCAGCAGGCAGGTGCGAAGCGCCGTGGTGCCCGCGGCCTGCAGCCGGGAATCGATTGTCGTATAGACCTTGTAGCCTGCGGTATAGACGGCATCGCCGTACTTGTTCTGCATGTCGTTGCGCACCATTTCCGCCAGGTATGGCGCGTCTACCTCGATGGAGGCGCCATGCAGACGCGATTCCATCGGGCTGTTCTTGGCCTGGTCGTATTCGGCCTGGTCAATGTAGCCAAGATCCAACATTCGGCCCAATACATGGGCGCGGCGCACCTTGGCCGCGTCGGCATTGGCAACGGGATTGACCGTGGAGGGCGCCGTCGGGATACCCGCCAGGGTGGCCATTTCGGCCGTGCTCAGCTGGTCCAAACTCTTGCCGAAATACACCTCGGCCGCGGCTCCCACGCCATAGGCTCGCTGCCCCAGGAAAATCTTGTTGACGTAGAGGGAGAATATCTCCTCCTTGGTGAATTCAGCCTCCATGAGCAGGGAAATATAGATTTCGCTCATTTTGCGTTTCATGTCGCGCCGCGGGGTCAAAAACATGTCCCGCGACACCTGCATGGTGATGGTGCTGGCGCCCTGGCGGATGCCGCCGGCTTTGAGATTGGCCACGGCCGCCCGCAAAATTCCCTGCCAATCCACGCCGTGATGCCTGAAAAACCGGTCATCCTCGGTGGCCAGGAAGGCCAGCACCAGTTTCTTGGGCAATTGCTCGTAGCGCACGGGGATGCGCCGCTGCTCGCCGATCGACTGGATCAGCTTGCCGTCCCGGGTATAGATGCGCAGCGGCACCTGCAGCTGCACCTCCCGCAAGGTGCCCACATCCGGCAGGGCCGGCCTCAAGTAAACATAAGCACAGACGTTGGCGAAGACGATCAGGGCTATTACACCAACTAAAACCGCACAAATGCGCGAGATGAGAACTAGGTAACGTCTGGACACTGAAAACCGTTCTAACTTATTGCAGCGGCGGACATGGACACCATATTACCGCCGGTTACGTGGGCATACTCATCGAAAGATGAGGACGCAAAGCCACCGATCCTTTTGCGGGTTGAATCCCTTTAAAGGACAGCGGGGTTGCCAGACCAGATTAACCAAGCGCCTGAGGCCTTGCGGGCTTTAGCGATGAGGTCTGAACGGATGATTCGATTCCTTAAAAGCGACGAAACTGTCCTAGGTCTCACTTTGCCGACCCGGCCTCCCCGGTCGGTTATAGCTGTGAGTAGCTTCACGTTCTATTTAACAGTTTCTTGCTAAGTTTGCTTGTCATGGCTAATCTCCCGTCAGATTCGACCTACAAGGCATTGAGCAAAAAGGGAAAAAATTTGTGTGGTCGTTAGGAAAAAGATACCGTCCGCTCTTAGGACTTGACATAACCACTTCGTCGGTGAAGCTCATTGAGCTCTCGATGTCGGGTGGCCAGTATCGCGTTGAGTCTTATGCCGCCGAGCCGACGCCGCACAACGCCATTAATGAGAAAGCCATCGTCGACGCGGAAGCGGTCGGCGAAGCGATCCGTCGCGCGGTGAAGCGCTCCGGCGCGAAGAGCCGGCTCGCAGCGATTGCCATCAGCGGCGATGCAGCGATCACGAAAGTGATCCAGATGCCGAAGAGTCTCGGCGAGAACGAATTGGAAGGTCAGGTCGAGATGCAGGCCGACCAGTACATTCCGTTCCCCATGGAAGAAGTCAGCTACGACTATCAGGTCGTGGGCCCCTCGGAAAAAGATCCGGACATGCTCGATGTGCTTCTGGTCGCAACGCGAACCGAGAACGTGGAGCAGCGCCAGGCCGCAGTGCAGGCTTCGGGATTGACCGCGCACCTGGTCGATGTGGAGGCGTTCGCGTTGGAAAACGCGTGCGCTCTGATGCGCCACCAGATGCCCGACGGCGGTCTCGACCGCACCGTCGCGGTGGTGGATTTCGGCGCCAGCAGCACGACTTTCAGCGTGCTGCGCGACATGCGGGTGATTTACACGCGCGACTTTGCCTTCGGCGGCCAGCAGCTGACCGAGGAAATCATGCGCACCTATGGCTTGAGCATGGAAGAAGCCGGCCGCGCCAAGAAAGAAGGCGGCCTGCCCAGCAACTATCAACCGGAAGTCCTCGATCCCTTCATCGACGACATGACTCAGCAGGTCAGCCGTTCGCTGCAATTTTATCTGGCCTCCGGCAGCGGCCGCGCGCAACCGGATCAGATCCTGATTTGCGGCGGCTGCGCCAACATACCCGGCGTCGCCGATGTCATCTCCAGCCGCGTCGGCGTGCCGGCGGACAAAGGTGATCCGCTCGGCAACATGAAGGTCTCGTCCAAGGCCAAAGCCCAAGCGGTGGCGCGTGACGCCACCGCATTACTCACAGCCTGCGGCCTAGCGCTGCGCAGCTTCGACTAAAGAGTAGCCATGCCGCGTATTAATCTACTTCCCTGGCGCGAACAAGAACGCAAAGTCCGACGCCGCGAGTTCATGGTCGCGCTCAGCGCCGCCGCGATCATCGGCGTGGTGTGCGTGCTGTTCGGCAAATACATCCTGTATGCCAGCTGGATCGATTCGCAGAACGCCAAGAACAATCTTCTGAAAAAGGAGATCGTCAAGCTCGATGCGCAGATCGCGGATATTCAGGATCTCGAGAATCGCAAGCAGCGCCTGGTGGCGCGTATGGAAATCATCGAGAAATTGCAGCGCAAGCGGCCCGAGATCGTGCATCTGTTCGACGAACTCGTGAAAACGGTTCCCGAAGGCATCTACCTCACGCAGATCAAGGAGACCGGCAAGAAGCTCGAGATGAAGGGCGTTGCCCAGTCGAGCACGCGCGTGTCGACATTCATGCGCAATATCGATTCGTCCTCTTGGATGGATAACCCGCAGTTGCAGGTGGTCGAGACCTCCAAGGATTCACCGACCGGCGGTTCGAGCTTCACGCTCACCAGCGACGTTGTCGGCGTGGACGTGGATGGCGGCGGCGAAACAACGGTAAAGAAGGTTGCGGCGAAATGAACTTCCTCGATCAACTTCGCAGTCTTGATCCGCGCGATGTCGGCCGCTGGCCCTGGGCGGTGCGCGCCTTCTTCATTGCCTTGGGGTTTGCGGTGGTCGCAGCCTTCGGTTGGTACATGTTTGTCTGGAACGATGATCGGCCGCTGCTGCAAAAGGCGGAAGCCGACGAGCTGGATCTGCGCGCGCAATTCGAGAGCAAGCAACAGCGCGCCGCCAACTTGGATGCGTACCGGGGGCAGCTCAGCGAAATGGAGCGCAGCTTCGGTGCGATGCTGCGGCAACTGCCCGGCAAGACCGAAGTGCCGAATCTTCTGGTCGATATTTCGCAAACCGGCCTGGCGGCGGGCTTGACGGAAAAGCTGTTCCAGCCCGGGAGCGAAAAGAGCAACGGCTTCTACGCGGAGCTGCCGATCAAGATCAAATTGGTGGGCAGCTACCACGATTTCGGCAGATTCGTCAGCGGCATCGCCGCGCTGCCGCGCATCGTGACCTTGAACGATATTCAGATTACGCCGGTCGATGCGAAAGGCGGCTACGACAATTTGACCATGGACGTGACCGCCAAGACCTACCGCTATATCGAGGACGAGGGCGCGAAAGGGGCTAAAAAGAAGGCGGCAGTGGCGGGAGGCAAGACGTGAGAGCTACATCGAGTATTGGCGCCGTCGGACTCGTGCTGGCGGCATTGGTCGCGGGCGGCTGTTCGGGAGGCCAATCGGATTTGCAAACGTGGATCGAGGCGACCAAGAAGAAGCCGGGCGGCCGCATCCAACCGCTGCCGGAAGTGAAGCCCTACGAAACCTACGTGTATGCAGCAGCCAACCTACGCTCGCCGTTCCAACCGCAGGGCCCGAGTTCGGCCAACGGACAGAACTTGAGGCCCAGCTCGCGGCGCAACCGCGAATTCCTGGAAGCCTTCTCGCTCGACACCTTGCGGATGGTGGGCACCTTCAAGGTAGGCGGCAATTTTTATGGGCTCGTGCAATCGAAAGATGGCCTCGTGCACAAGGTTCAACCGGGTAACTACCTGGGACAGAACGACGGCAAGGTGACAGAAATAACCGGCGGAAGAATTAGCCTGGTCGAAATCATTCCGGATGGTCTCGGCGGCTATATAGAGCGACCGGCCTCATTGGCATTGGCTAATTGAAGGCCACAGGGAGACGAAAGCATGATCAGATTTCAAATACGAACGGCGATGATGGGTGCGATGGCAGTCATCGCATTGGCTGCGGCTAGCTTCACGGCACAGGCCGCTGATCCGGTCCAGCTCACATCGATCGACGTTCAAACATTGTCAGGCCAACAGGTGCAGCTCAAGCTGCATATGAGCGGTCCGGCTCCGGAGCCGTTGCCGTTCACCATCGACAAGCCGGCGCGCATCGCGTTCGACTTGCCGAATACGACCCTGGCTCTCGCATCGCGCCGTTTCGACGTGCGTTCCGGCGGTGTCGACACGGTGCTCGCCGCTGAGGCGAATGGCCGGGCGCGCGTGGTCGTGAACGTCGACAGCTTGATGCCGTACACCACGAAAGTGGATGGCGACATGATTGTCGTCACGCTGGGACAGCAGCCCGGCGCCGACGTCGGCAAGACCGTCGCTGCGCGCGCCGCCGCCTCCTCCCCGGGCGCGCCGGCAGAACGCGCGATTCGCACCATCGATTTCAGGCGCGGTGCGGACGGCACCGGCCGCGTGATCGTGCAGCTCACCGACCCGCGCACGCCGGTCAACGTCCGGCAGGAAGGCCAGCAAATCGTCGTGGACTTTGCCGGCACCGCCATGCCCAAGAATTTGATGCGCCGCTATGACGTCATGGACTTCGCGACGCCGGTGCAGACCGTCGACGCGGTTCGCGTGGAAGGCAGCTCGCGCCTGGTGATCAGCGCGCAGGGAGACTTTGAGCAGCTGGCCTATCAGTCGGACAACCAATATACGGTTGAAATCAAGCCTTCTTCGAAGCGCACCGCGGGCGCGGAAGAGAAAAAGGAATACACCGGCGAGCGTTTGACGCTGAACTTCCAAGATATCGACGTGCGATCGGTATTGCAGCTGCTCGCCGATACCAGCGGCCAGAACATCGTGGTCAGCGACTCGGTGGCGGGCAATCTGACCTTGCGATTGCAGAATGTGCCGTGGGATCAGGCGCTCGACATCGTGCTGCGCACCAAGGGCTTGGACAAGCGCCGCCAGGACAACGTCATCATCATCGGGCCGACCGAAGAACTGGCGACGCGCGAGAAGGCGGAACTGGCAGCTCATAAAGAGGTGCAAGAGCTCTCGCCCACCCACACGGAATTCATGCAGGTCAACTATGCCAAGGTCGGTGACCTGGCGAAATTGATCAGGTCCGCCAATGCGAAGGAATCCATGCTGTCGCCGCGCGGCAGCATTTCGATGGACGAGCGCACGAACACCCTGTTGGTCCAAGATACGAGCGACAAGCTGTCTGATATCCGTCGCCTGGTGCAAACTTTGGACGTGCCGGTCAAGCAGGTCTTGATCGAAGCGCGCATCGTGATCGTCAGCGATACCTTCGAGCGCGACCTGGGCGCACGCTTCGGCGTGAGCAATGTGTCGTCACTGACGGGGGGGCTTGGCAGCCTGTTGTCCGTGTCGGGCAACGGACAGGCCGCGAATCAAATCCTCAACGGCGGCAAGCCGGCCATTGGGACGCTGCCCGCAACCACGCTCGACAATCGCTATCAGGTCAATACCCCGGCGGCGAATACCAACGGCAGCATCGGCATCTCGCTGCTGGGCGGCAGCTACCTGGTCGACCTGGAACTCTCGGCCGCGCAGAACGAAGGCAAGACTGAAACCATCTCCTCGCCCCGCATCATCACGGCCAACCAGAAGCAAGCCACCATCATGCAGGGTGTCGAGATCCCCTATCAGGAATCAGCCTCGAGCGGCGCCACGACAACTCAGTTCAAGGACGCCGTGCTGAAGCTCAAAGTCACGCCGTTGATCACGCCCGACAATCGCGTGATCTTGGACCTGGACGTGTCGGACGATTCGGTCGGCCAACAGGTGACCAGCGCCACCGGCGGCAGTGTTCCCTCGATCGACACCCGTCAGATCATCACCCAGGTGCTGGTCAACGACGGCCAGACGGTCGTGTTGGGCGGCATTCTCGACACCACCAAGTCGAGGACCGCCAACAAGGTGCCGTTCCTGGCCGATATTCCGGTGCTCGGCTACCTCTTCCGCAGCACCACGGATATCAACAACAAGACCGAGCTGTTGATCTTCATCACGCCGAAGATTCTGCGTGAGGGTTCGAATCTCTACTAACGCCGGTTGGTCGTATTGATGCAGGGGCGCCGTTGGGCGCCCCTTATTTTAACGACAGATAATCAGACGAACGACGCGGTCCGCTATGATCAGCGATGATCATGCTCACGAAGCGCAATATTTTTCTGATCGGCCCGATGGGATCGGGCAAGACGGCGGTGGGGCGGCATCTTGCGCGCCTGTTTCGCTATGAATTCCATGACAGCGATGCGGACATCGAGGCGAAAACCGGCGTGGATATCCCATTCATTTTCGAGAAGGAAGGTGAAACGGGCTTTCGGATCCGCGAACGGGAATCGATCGATCGGCTGACCCGTCTGGAATCCATCGTGCTGGCGACCGGCGGCGGCGCCGTCATCGACCCGGCCAACCGGCGCGCACTCGCCGAACGCGGCGTCGTCGTGTATCTGGCAACATCCGTCAATCAGCAAATCGAGCGCACCCGGCATGCCCGGCATCGGCCTCTGCTGCAGGTCACCGACCCCGAGCAAAAGCTCAAGGATTTGATGGCGCGGCGGGCGGTCCTGTATGCCGAGATAGCCGATCTCACGGTGACCACCGATGGGCGGCGGGTACAGCTCGTCGCGGAAGAAATTCACCAAGAGCTGCGCCGGGCGCAGAAAACGTAACTGTTCGTATAATTACCCCGTGCAAACCATTCAAGTAGACCTCGGTCCCTCCAGTTACCCCATTACGATCGGCGCGGGATTGCTGACCGATCGCGATTTACTGGACATGCAGATCCCGGGCCGCGACCTGTTGATCGTGACCAATACCACCGTGGCCAGGCTGTATCTTGCCAAGTTGACGGGGAGCTTTGCGCAAAGGCGCATCGCCGAGTGCATCTTGCCGGACGGCGAGCAGCACAAGACGTTGCAAACGGCCGGCTGGGTATTTGACGCGCTGGTCGCCAACAAGATGAACCGCGATGCAACCGTGCTGGCGCTGGGCGGCGGCGTGGTCGGCGACATTGCCGGCTTTGCCGCAGCCTCGTATCAGCGCGGCATCGGCTACGTGCAACTGCCCACGACGCTGCTCGCCCAGGTGGATTCCTCGGTGGGCGGCAAGACCGGGGTGAATCACCCCGGCGGCAAAAACCTCATCGGCGCCTTCTATCAGCCGCGGGCCGTCATTGCCGACACGGATGCGCTGTCGACCTTGCCCGACCGGGAACTAAAGTCGGGGCTTGCGGAGGTGATCAAGCACGGCTGTGTTTGGGATCCGCTGCTGTTCAATTGGCTGGAGCGCGAGATGCCCAAGCTGCTGGCGAGAGATGCCGCAGCCCTCACCTATGCCATCAGCAGGTCCTGCGAGATCAAGGCCACGGTGGTCGCCCGCGACGAGCACGAGCGCGCCTTGAGGGCGATTTTGAATTTCGGCCATACTTTCGGCCACGCCATCGAGGCCGCCACCGGTTTCGAGAAGTACCTGCACGGCGAGGCCGTGGGCCTAGGTATGCTCATCGCAACGGATCTGTCCCACCGCTTGGGTCTGATCGACGCCGCCGTCAAGGAACGCCTGCGCGACCTCCTGGCGCGAACCGGGTTGCCGACCGAGGCGCCGCACATCGGAGCCGCGAAGGCTTACGAATTGATGCAAATGGACAAGAAGGTCCTTGCCGGCGCTGTCCGCCTGGTGCTTCTCGAAAAGCTAGGCCGCGCGATCGTCACCGACCAGTATTCGAAGGCCGCGCTCGACGCCACGCTCGCGGAGCATTTCAAATGAGCGGTCAGGCAAAAATGAGCGGGCAGGCAAAAATGAGCGGGCAGGTCACGTGAGCACGCTTGCGCTGTATGCCGCCCATCCCGAGCATTCCAGGGGGCGCCGTCATCCTGAGCCCGCCCCCGAGTATCGATCCGAATATCAGCGCGATCGCGATCGCATCGTGCATTCCACGGCGTTTCGTCGATTGGTCTACAAAACCCAAGTTTTCGTCAACCACGAAGGCGATCTATACAGAACGCGCCTGACCCATTCGCTCGAGGTCGCGCAAATAGCCCGCACCGCCGCCCGGGCTCTGAGGCTGAACGAAGAATTGTCCGAGGCCATCTGTCTCGCCCATGATCTTGGGCACACGCCTTTCGGCCATGCGGGCCAGGATGCGCTGAATGACTGCATGGCCGATTTCGGAGGATTCGAACACAACTTGCAGTCGCTTCGCGTGGTCGACGAGCTCGAGGAGCACTACGCGGAGTTCGATGGCTTGAACCTGACCTTCGAATGCCGCGAAGGGATTCTGAAACATTGCTCCTACAACAACGCCGTTCTGCTCGGCGACGTGGGTGAGCGCTTCATCAATCGCCAGCAGCCCGGCTTGGAAGCGCAACTCGCGAATTTCGCCGATGAAATCGCCTACAATAATCACGACGTCGAGGACGGCATTCGCGCCGGCCTCATCAGCGTCGAGCAACTGCTCGGGGTGCCGTTGTTTCGCGGTTATTACGACGCGGTGCAGGCAAAATACCCGGCGCTTGCGGGCCGTCGGCTGATTTACGAGATTTTGCGGCGGATGATCAACCATCTGGTCACCGACCTGATCGATTCCTCGGCGGCGCGGCTCGACCAATCGGGAGTCCGCTCAATAGCCGAGGTCAGAACGCACCCGAAGGCGCTGATCGGATTCAGCGACGCCACGCGCGAACTGAATTACGCACTGAAGTCCTTTCTGCGCGAGCAGCTCTACAAGCACTATAAGGTGCGGCGCATGACCGCGAAGGCGCGCCGCGTGGTGCGCGAACTGTTCGACGCATTTTTCAACGACCCGGCGCTGATGCCCGATGAGCACGAGGCGCGCACTCGATTGGAGTTGGTGCCCGGCCCGGCAGGCCGCGCGCGGGCGGTGGCCGATTACATCGCCGGCATGACCGACCGGTATGCGATTCTCGAGCACAGCCGTCTGTTCGAACCGAGCGAGCGAACGTGAGCGGGCGGCAAGCGAACGGCGGGCGAGCGGCGAGCGTAAGCGACAAGCGACATAAAGAGTATCGATGAGCGACGTCTTGAAAAATGACTTATTGCTGCGCGCTCTGCTGCGCGAGCCCACGCCGCGGCGCCCGATTTGGCTGATGCGCCAGGCGGGCCGGTATCTGCCGGAATATCGCGCGACTAGGGCGCGCGCGGGCGGCTTTTTGGAAATGTGCACGAATCCGGAGATTGCCTGCGAAATCACGTTGCAGCCGGTGGACAGGTTTCCCCTCGACGCAGCCATTTTGTTTTCGGACATCCTCACGATTCCGCACGCGATGAACTTGGGATTGGAGTTCGAGGCGGGCGAGGGTCCGCAGTTCGAGCGTCCGGTTCGTACGGCCGCCGACATCGACAAGCTGGGCGTGCCCGATCCGGGGCGGGAATTGAAGTATGTGATCGAGGCGGTCGCACGCGTGCGCCGCGAGCTCAAGGGACGCGTGCCTCTGATCGGATTTGCCGGCAGTCCCTGGACCGTGGCGACTTATATGGTGGAAGGAGGCAGCAGCAAGACCTTCGGCGTGATCAAACGCATGATGTACGAATCACCGCAGCAGCTGCATCGCCTGCTCGATCTGCTTGCCAAAGCGACGATCCTCTACTTGAATGCGCAAATCGCCGCCGGTGCGCAAGCCGTGATGCTGTTCGATACATGGGGCGGTGTGCTCACGCCGTCGCAGTACGAAGAATTCTCGCTGGGTTACATGGCGCAGGTGATCGACGCCCTGACGCGAAAATCGGAAGGGCGCAGAGTTCCCAACATTGTGTTTACCAAGGGCGGCGGCGCATGGCTGGCCAAGATCGCCGCCATTGGCTGCGACGCCGTGGGCGTCGACTGGACCACCGATTTGAGCGACGCCCGCCAGGCTGTCGCCGGGCGCGTGGCATTGCAGGGCAATCTCGACCCGTCGGCCCTTTTCGCGACGCCTGAAACCTTGCGCACCGAAACCTTGCGGGTGCTCGACAGCTACGGCGCCGGCGCCGGGCATGTGTTCAATCTGGGGCACGGCATTACGCCGGATGTCGATCCCGAGCGCGTCGCGCTACTGGTCGAGACGGTGCGGAACTACAAGGTATTGCCGGACTAGTACCTCGGCGTCGTGAAGTTGATCGGTTCGAGCGCCCGTCAGGAAGTGTAAGCAGCCGC
>DATHFB010000323.1:0-3753 GCA_035318305.1 Steroidobacteraceae bacterium
GATTTTGTAGTACTCGGCCACGGTCTTCTGAATATTTTCAATCGTGACCAATTTTTCCTGCAACGCCAACAGATCCCGCAACGCCTCCTTGGCGAACTCCAGCGTAATCGGTCTGCCGGTAAAATTGGAAGTCGCAACGACGCGGCGAAGCGCACCTTCCAATTCGCGCACGTTCGAGCGGATCCGCTTGGCAATAAAAAACGCGACTTCCTCCGGAAGATCCACGTGCGTCATCGCAGCCTTGCTCATCAGGATGGCGACGCAGGTTTCCAGTTCCGGCGGCTCGATCGCAACGGTCAGGCCCCAGCCGAATCGCGACTTCAACCGTTCCTCGAGCCCGTCGACTTCTTTCGGGTAGCGGTCGCAGGTCAGAATCACTTGTTGCTGGCTTTCGAGCAGCGCGTTGAAGGTATGAAAAAACTCTTCCTGAGAGCGGTCTTTCCCTGCAAAAAACTGGATGTCGTCAATCATCAGGCAGTCCAAGGAACGATACGCAGTTTTGAAGTCGTTGATGGTGTTGTGCTGCAAGGCTTTCACCATGTCGCCCACGAATCTTTCGCTATGCACGTAGGCGAGGCGCGCCTCGGAATTGCGCTCCTTGAGCTTATTGGCCACCGCGTGCATCAAATGCGTTTTACCCAGGCCCACGCCGCCGTAGATGAACAGGGGGTTGTACGCCTTGCCGGGGTTGCCCGCGACCTGAATTGCCGCCGCCTTCGCGAGCTGATTGCTCTTGCCTTCGACGAAGCTGTCGAAGGTGAAATCCAAATTGATGCGGCTGCCCAGGACTGTCGGCGCGAGGAGCTTGCGCATTCTGGCCGCCGCCGTACCGTCATCCCGGGCGGCGGCGGGAGCGACCGGGACGGTGATGCCGGCCCGCGTACCCACATCGAGCGCCACGTCCGGGGCAAGCCCTTCCGCAAACGCAAGAATGAGTTCCTTGATCCTGGGCAGCAGGTTCTGGCCCAGCCACTCGATGACATAGCGATTCGGCGCCAGCAGTTTAAGCTCGCCATCCCGCTCGATCGCCTGCAGGGGCCGCACCCAGGTGTTGAACTGCTGTTCCGGGAGCTCGCCCTCGAGCACTCGCAGACAGCGGTTCCATAGCGACTCCGGCAAGAGCGCTCTCCTTGAGGGTTTAGGGGCAATGGGGCAAACGAACGAAAGGGCAGGGAGTCTAGCTCCAACTTGAAAGGGCGTCTATTGACACATCCATGCTCGCTCAGTACCCTTGCCGCCTTTCTTAAATCAGCCAGATCGTTGATTTAACCGGTGGTTTTCGCTCGAGTCGCGCTATGAAACGTACCTTTAATCCCAGTAATTTACATCGTGCCCGTACCCACGGTTTTCGTGCGCGCATGGCCACCAAGAGTGGCCGTCGATTGCTGGCTCGGCGCCGCGCCAAGGGGCGCAAGCGCCTCTGTCCCTAACGCGCCAGGCAGTCTAGATCCGTAAACTGACGTTCGAGCCGCGCAAGCGTTTGCATCAGCCGGCCGAATTTCGCGATGTGAAGCGGCGCGGAAAAAAATTCGCCGATGCATTTTTTAGCTTGTCAGTGCTGGCCAATCATGAAACCTATCCTCGATTGGGTTTGAGCATCGCGACGCGCACCTTCGGCACCGCCGTATCACGCAATCGCATCAAACGCCTCGCACGAGAATCCTTTCGCTTGAACCAACACTCCTTGCCGCCGGTCGATGTTACCGTCTCCGCGCGAGACGCGGCGCGCGCGGCAAAGCTCGCGGATTTGCGCGCCAGCCTCGATCAGCATTGGAAGTCGATCACGCAGCAATGGTAAAACCGCGCCAAATTTTCTTGTGGAGCATCCGCGGGTACCAACTCGCCATCAGCCCCATGCTTGGGGCCAACTGCCGCTTCTATCCCAGCTGTTCCTGCTATGCGCATGCGGCGATTGAACGCTACGGTGTTCTGCGCGGAACGTGGCTCGGTGTGCGCCGCCTGCTACGCTGTCATCCATTCGCAGAAGGCGGCTACGATCCCGTGCCGGAGCCGGATAAGGGACTGACCCATGCCTAATATCCGTCTCATGCTCTGGGGCGTCCTCGCCGCGATCCTGTTTCTGAATTACGAAACGTGGCTGCATGATTATGAGCCGCCGGCGAGTGCCGTGACTCCGCCCGCCGCGGGCACACCCGCTGCCTCCGCCGCAAACACACTGGGCGATACGGTGCCGCAGGCGACGACGGCCGCACCCGCGGCTGCGCCGCCGACCGCCAACGCCCCGCCCGCCGCCGCGGTACCGGCAACCACTCTTGCAGCACCCGGCGCCGCATCGGAAGCGGCAGCGAATTCGACCGTCCCGCTGCATGTCACCACCGACGTGTTGGATGTCGGCATCAACTTGAAGGGCGGCGAGCTCGATCGCGCCGATTTGCTGGACTATCCGCAGCGCAAGGACACGCCGAATATTCCCGTGAGGCTCTTGAGCCATGAGCCGCCGCCCACTCGATACCTGCTGCAAAGCGGGCTCACCGGCGTCGCCGGTGAAGCCGCTCCCACGCATCTGGCGATGTGGAAGTCGGATGAGAAAACGTTCGTGCTTGCGCCGGGCGCCAAGGAGCTGCGCGTACCCCTGAGCTGGACCGACGGACAGGGCTTGATCGTCACCAAAACATTTATTTTCACGCGCGGCCGGTACGCCATCGGCCTCGAGTACGATGTGAAAAACGACGGCTCAGCGCCGCGAAAACTGGCCTCGTACGCGCAGATCCTGCGCCATTGGGAGCATGCCTCGCGATCGTATTTCGATGTCGAGACCTATTCCTTCAAAGGCCCTGCCGTGTATGACGGCACCAAGTCCAAAGATCTGAACGTCGAGAATGATACGGACGCGAAATACGCCGCGACCATCAACAACGGCTGGCTGGCCTCATTGCAGCATCAATTTGTCGCCGCCGTCGTGCCGCCCGCCAACCAGCCCTATCAGTATCAGGTGCAGGTGCGCGATAACGACTACTTGGTGAGCGCCACCGGACCGATGACTGAGATCGCAGCCGGCGCCAAAGCCCAGTTCCACGAAGAGTTATTCGTGGGTCCGAAACTGCAGTCGCAGCTGGCGGCGCTCGGCCGCAACCTGGAGCGCACCGTCGACTTCGGTATTTTGACCGTATTGGCCCAGCCGCTCTTTACCGGACTCAACTATGTGCACCAGCTGATCGGCAATTGGGGCTGGTCGATCATCATCGTCACCGCACTGATCAAACTGCTGTTCTATCCCTTGAGCCAGGCGAGCGGCCGTTCCATGGCCAAGATGCGCGCCGTGGGTCCGCGCATGAAGCAGATCCAGGAAACCTTCAAGGACGACCGCGAGAAGTTGGGCCGCGCCATGATGGAGCTGTACAAGAAGGAAAAAATAAATCCGCTGGCGGGTTGTCTGCCGATGGTGGTACAGATCCCCGTGTTCATTTCGTTCTATCGGGTGCTGCTGGAGAGCGTGGAAATGCGCCAGACGCCGTTCCTGCTCTGGATCAATGATCTGTCCTCGAAGGATCCGTACTTCGTGTTGCCGCTGCTCATGGGCAGCGCCATGTTCGCGCAATTCAAATTGAATCCCGCTCCCCCCGATCCCATGCAGGCCAAGATCATGCAGTTCATGCCGCTGATCATGACCGGCATGATGGCGTGGTTCCCCTCAGGACTGGTGCTCTACTGGCTGACGAACACGGTGCTGTCGATCGCGCAGCAGTGGCGCGTCAATCAAGTGGTCGAAGCAGAGGCTGCCAAGCAGCGCAG
>DATHFB010000324.1:0-6053 GCA_035318305.1 Steroidobacteraceae bacterium
TGGCTTGCTCGACGATGACCTGCCAGCTGCTAAAAGCGCCCAAGACCGCGACCTTGAATGCTTCCGGATGAAGCGCGATGACCGCGAGCGTGCTGCGGCCGATGCTTCCCGTTGAACCGAGGATGGCGATGCCGCGGCGCATACTCATCGCAGCACGCCTGAGCTGAAAAGCCCGAGCGCGTACAAAGGCGCCGCAGCCGTCACACTGTCGATGCGATCCAACAGACCCCCATGACCGGGCAGCAGCGTGCCGCTATCTTTGAGCGCCGCCGCGCGTTTGAACATGCTCTCGGTTAGATCGCCGACAATGGAAAAGATTCCCACACCGAATCCGAATGCGATCACCGCGAGTGTCGGCAAGCCAAAATAGACGGCACCGCTCCCGGCCACCGCCGCGACCAGCAGCAGCCCGCCCACCGCTCCCTCGATGGTCTTGCCCGGGCTGACGCGCGTCGCCAATTTGCGCCGGCCGAATGCGCGCCCGGCAAAGTACGCACCGATGTCGGCGGCGCACACCATCAGCACCAGCCACAACACCAGCAGCGGGCCGCGGGTAAATCCATGATCGAAGATCTGCAGCCTGGCTAGAGCCACGAAGGCCGGAGCCAGCACCGCGAACCCGCAGATCAGGGTCACCGTAGGCCGATGCCGCGCCGGCGCGAGCATGAGCCAGAAAAATGCGATCACCCACCAGAGGCATGCGGCGCCCAGGATAATGAGCAAGGGCGCCAAGGTATCGGTCCATCGCCAACAGAAGAACAACGCCAACGCGACGATGAGCGTATAGCCCGCGCGCGCCGGCAGGCCGCGCAATGCGCCGAATCCCGCCCACTCCCAGGCGCCGATGGTAAACACCAGGCCGAAGGCCAGCACCGCCCACGTGGGCGGCAACAAGAAAAGTCCGAGCAGCAGCAAGGCGCCCAAGACACAGCCGGTCAGCACCCGTGTCCTAAGCATGCCGAGCCTTACGCACTGGCTTACGCGTCAGTTCATGCATCCGCTTTCGCCGCGACCTGCGCCGAAGTCTTGCCGAAACGCCGCTCGCGCCGCGCAAAGTGCTCGAACGCGGCCAGCAGATGCGCGGGCGAGAATTCAGGCCAGAGCGCTTCGGAAAAATAAAGCTCGGTATAGGCAAGATTCCACAGCAGAAAATTGCTGATGCGCTGCTCACCGCCGGTGCGAATCATCAGATCCGGATCCGGGATGCCCGCGAGGGCGAGGCGCGACGCTATTTGTTCTTCGGTAATATCGGCAACCGCGATTTTACCCGCCTGCACATCGGCAGCCAGGGACCTGGATGCCTGGGCAATGTCCCAACGTCCGCCATAGGCCACGGCCACCATCAGGCCCAATCCGGTATTGAGCGCCGTCAATGCTTCCGCATCCCGCATCCTATCCTTGAGCTCCTGGCCCAATGATTCCCGATCGCCGATGAAGCGCAGACGCACTTGGTTGCGATGCAAATCGGCGACTTCGCGCACCAACGCGTCGAGGAACAGGCCCATGAGCACACCGACCTCATCGGCCGGCCTGCTCCAGTTCTCGCTGCTGAAAGCGAACAGCGTCAAATAGCTCACGCCGCGCTCGCCGCATTCCTCGACGATCTTGCGCACGACTTTGACGCTGGCACGATGACCGGCGACTCGCGGCATCCCGCGCGAGCGGGCCCAGCGGCCGTTGCCGTCCATGATGATTGCTACATGCTGCGGCGAATCGGGCATAAGCTCTTTGGAAATGCGGGTTTTCATCAGACCTGCATGAGTTCCTTTTCTTTGTCCGCCATCGCATGATCGATGTCGGCGACGTGCTTGTCCGTCAATTTTTGAATGTCGTCCTGGCCGCGGCGCTCATCGTCCTGCGGGATGAGTTTTTCCTTGAGCATTTCCTTCAATTCGTTGTTGATTTCGCGGCGCACGCCGCGCACCGCGACCCGCGCATTCTCCGCTTCTGCCTTGACGACCTTGATGATGTCGCGGCGCCGCTCTTCCGTCAGAGCCGGCATGTGGATGCGGATGATCTGCCCGGCGGTGTTCGGCGTGAGTCCCAAATCGGATTTGTAGATCGCCTTTTCGATGATCGGCACCATGGCCTTCTCCCAAGGACTCACCGTCAGGGTGCGCGCGTCCTCGGTGGCGATGTTCGCCACTTGATTCAACGGCATCTCCGAGCCGTAGTAGTCAACCTTGATGTGCTCGATGAGGCTGGTGTGCGCGCGCCCGGTCCGCATTTTTTTCAGCTGCTCTTTGAATGCCGCGACGCATTTCTGCATGCGCACGGTCGCGTCCTTTTTTACATCCTCCAGCATGTACCCCCCAAGATTTTAAGGATCGGCCGATACCACTGTGCCGACATCTTCACCCTGAACAATACGCATCAAATCGCCTGCGTTGAACAGATTGAAGACTTGCAGCGGCAAATTGTTCTCCCTGCACATGACGATCGCGGTGGCGTCCATGACATTGAGGCGGTCGTTGAGCACCTTGTCGAAGGTCAGGCGCGCATAGCGCTTGGCGTTCGGATTGGTGACGGGATCGGAATCGTAGATGCCGTTGACCTTGGTCGCCTTCAGGAGAATTTCAGCGTTGATTTCGATGGCGCGCAAGCTGGCGGCCGTGTCGGTGGTGAAAAAAGGATTGCCGGTACCGGCGCCGAATATCACCACGCGGCCTTTTTCAAGGTGCCGCACGGCCCTGCGCCTGATGTAGTCCTCGCAAACCTCGTTGATCCGCAGCGCCGACATGACTCGCGCGTACGTGCCCAAGCTCTCGAGCGCATCTTGCATCGCCAGCGCGTTGATCACGGTGGCGAGCATCCCCATGTGATCGGCCGTCACCCGGTCCATGCCGGCACGCGCAAGGCCTGCGCCGCGAAAAATATTCCCGCCCCCCAATACGACCGCGACCTGAACCCCCATCTGGGTCAGGTCGCGAATTTCTCCGGCGATTCGTTTGAGAATGACCGGATCGATGCCGTAGTCCTCATTCCCCAGCAGCGCCTCGCCGGATAATTTGACCAAAATTCTTCGATAACGGGCCGTGCCGGGTTGCGTTGTCATACTTGGCTTAGTGCTTGTCTTGCGCCTTCACCTGAGCCATGACTTCGCCGACGAAATCGTCTTGTTTCTTTTCGATGCCGGCGCCCACTTCGTAGCGGGCGAACATCAAAATCTTGGCGCCGGCCTTCTTCACCAGCTTCTCCACCGTCGTATCCTCATCTTTGACGAACGGCTGCCCCATCAGGGTGATTTCCGCCAGGTACTTGCGCAGCCGGCCTTCCACCATTTTGGCGATGATCTCGGGCGGCTTCTTCTCGCCCTTGGTCTGTTCGGCCAGGATCTCGCGCTCCTTGGCGAGCATGTCGGCAGGCACATCGCCGGCATCGATGTAGGCGGGGTTCACCGCCGCCACATGCATCGCGATGTCGCGGGCCAGCGAATCATCGCCGCCCTGCAGCGCCACCACGCTGCCGATGCGGCTGCCGTGAATGTAGGCGCCAAGAGGTCCGGGGGAGTTCACGCGCACGAAACGCCGAACCGCAATGTTCTCGCCGATCTTGGCAATCAATGCACGGCGCCGCTCATCGAGACTCGAGCCGCCGTGCGGCAGCTTGAGCAAGTCCTCCAAGGTCGAGGGAGCATGCTTTAGTGCCGCTGCCGCGACATCCCGGGCGAAGGCCTGAAATTCGTCGCTGCGCGCCACGAAGTCGGTTTCGCAATTCACCTCGACCAGTGCCGCATCGCTGCCGGACCGTTCGATCGCGACCGTGCCTTCGGCAGCCACTCGCGCCGCCTTCTTGTCCGCTTTCGCCATGCCGCTTCTGCGCATGAGCTCGGCCGCCGCGTCCAAATCGCCCTTGGTTTCGACCAGCGCCTTCTTGCACTCCATCATGCCGGCGCCGGTGCGCTCGCGAAGTTGTTTGACTGAATCTGCCGTAATGTTCATCGGGTCCTCGAACGATCTTATGCGCCGCGCGCCGGAGTGCGTCGTCCCACCGGGCGACGCCGCGGAGCGCTGGCCGGCCGTGTTTCCGCCGGCGGTGTATCCGGGGCATCCACGTCGTCGGCTTCAACTTCCACCTCGTCCAGCGATGCCACGGCGGCGACGCTCGGGACCACGGTCACGGGCACTTTGCGCCGGGGAGGCGGCTTGCGTTGACCGCCGCGCGACGGCGGCGCGGGACGGCGCCCGGCGGCGCTGCGCTTCTTCGGATTGCCTTCCTCGTCCAATTCCACGAACTCGTCCTCGCCCACCGGAACCTCCGGCAGAGAAGACTTGCCTTCCAGCACGGAATCGGCGATGCCGCCGGCGTACAGCAGGATGGCGCGCATGGCGTCATCGTTGCCCGGAATGACATAGTTGATGCCGTCAGGCGAGCAATTCGTATCGACCACGGCGACCACCGGGATGCCGAGTTTCTGCGCCTCATGAATCGCGATTTGCTCGTGGCCCACATCGATGACGAACAGCGCATCCGGCAATGCCGTCATGTCGCGGATACCGCCGAGGCTGCGCAGCAGCTTGTCCATTTCACGGCGCAGCATCTGCGCCTCTTTCTTGCCGCGACGATCCAGAGCACCGCTCTGGGCCATCTCGTCCAGCTCGTTCAGCCGCTTGATGGACTGACGGATGGTCTTGAAATTGGTGAGCATGCCGCCCAGCCACCGCTGGTTGACATAGGGCATGGCACAGCGGGACGCTTCCTTCTGTACCGCGTCGCGCGCCGAGCGCTTGGTGCCGACGAACAGCACCTTGCCGCCCTCGGAGGCCACGCCCTTGATGAAAGCCGCCGCCGTCGCATACAGCGGCTGCGTCTTTTCGAGATTGATGATATGGATTTTGTTGCGTTCGCCGAAGATGAACGGAGCCATTTTCGGGTTCCAGAAGCGGGTTTGGTGTCCAAAATGGACGCCCGCTTCCAGCATTTGTCGCATGGACACGCTGGTCATAAAATACTCCTGGTTGGGTTGAGCCTCCGCGTATCCCAATCGGCAACCCGGTTTCAGCCTTGAAATCGAAGGCTCGGGCCTTCATTTTCACTGCTCCGCCGGGCACCCAGTCGATTGTGACGACACGCGTGCGGGGTTGTTAAAAATAGCCGCGCTTTATACCATGAACCCCTAGCGGAAACAAAGCCCGCCGAAACCTCAAGGCCAGCCTCACTCTCATATGAATGTGACCATCAAAACCCCCGCCGAGCAGGACAAAATGCGCGCAGCCGGCCGCCTGGCCGCCAGCGTCCTGGACATGATCGAGCCCTTCGTGCAGCCGGGGGTCAGCACGGAAGAGCTGGACAAGCGCTGCCATGACTTCATCGTCGATGAGCTGAAGTCCATTCCGGCCAATCTGAACTATCGAGGGTTCCCGAAGACCATTTGTACGTCGGTCAACCACGTCGTATGCCACGGAATCCCCGGCGACAAGCGCTTGAAAAGCGGCGACATCATCAATATCGACGTCACCGTGATTCGCGACGGATTTCACGGGGACACCAGCCGCATGTACTTTGTCGGCAATGCCGCCATCCTCGCCCGGCGCCTGACGGGGGCCTGTTACGAAGCCATGTGGCGCGGCATTCGGCAGGTCAAGCCGGGCGCCCACTTGGGCGACATTGGGCACGCCATTCAGACCTATGCGGAAACCAACAATTTCTCGGTGGTGCGAGAGTATTGCGGTCACGGCATCGGCCGGGTTTATCACGAGGACCCGCAGGTGCTGCACTACGGAAAACCGGGCACGGGACTCGAGTTGACCGCCGGAATGACCTTTACCATCGAACCCATGATCAATGCGGGCCGCCGCGATGTGCGCCTGCTGCCGGACGGCTGGACCGTGGTCACCAAGGATCAATCGCTGTCCGCGCAATGGGAACACACGATTTTGGTCACCGACGACGGCTTTGAGGTGCTCACGCTAGGTGCCAGCGCCAGCGAGCCCGCGGCCGCGGCGGCTTCTTGAACGCACACGGCAAGCTTCTCGACCAAATCGCCGACTGGCCATACCTGGCGGCTGTCCCCGCCGCCCTCGAAGAGGGCCAGTTCTCGCCCATCGCGTTTC
>DATHFB010000325.1:0-4061 GCA_035318305.1 Steroidobacteraceae bacterium
GCAAGGGTGGCAGGCCACGCTCAATTGGCGCCAGTCCGGAATGTTTGCGGAAGTCCATCTTTCCGGCCCTTTCGGCATCGGCGCGTTGGTGCTCAAGCAAGGCCCCGACGGTCTTTCGTTGAACGGCGCGCCGCCGAGCGATGCGGTGCTGGCGCAGGTCAAGGAAAAACTGGGGTTCGATCTGCCGCTCGAGAATTTGCATTACTGGCTGCTCGGCGTGCCGAATCCCGCCGCAGGCTTCGACGTGTCGCGCAATGATCAGGATCGCGCGAAGACCATGACCCAGGCCGGATGGAGCATCGCCTACGATCGCTACATGCCGGTGGCGGGAGACTTGTTGCCCGCGCGGTTGGTGTTGAGCCGCGAAGAAGTGCGCGTGCGCATCGTCATCGATCACCGGGATGGGCCGACGTGACCGCGACGTCGGTGTGGCCTGCACCCGCGAAGCTCAATTTGTTTTTGCATATCCTGGGTAGGCGGCCCGACGGCTACCATGAGCTGCAGACCTGTTTTCAGTTCGTTGATCTATGCGACGAGATCACCATCGAGGTGCGCGCCGACGGGCAGATTCGCCGCACGCTCGACATACCCGGACTGCCTGAGCCTGCGGATCTGTGCCTGCGCGCGGCGCATGCTTTGAAACAAGCCACCGGTTCCCCGCTCGGCGCCAATATCGGCTTGCTCAAACGAATCCCGATCGGCGGCGGCTTGGGCGGCGGAAGCTCGGATGCCGCCACCTGTTTGGTAGCGCTGAATCGTCTGTGGGGACTGCACTTATCGACCGACCAGCTGGCCGCTCTGGGCTTGAAACTGGGAGCGGATGTGCCGGTATTCGTCCGGGGCCGGGTCGCGTGGGGGGAAGGGGTGGGGGAACGCCTGACACTGTTGTATCCGCCGCTGGCTCCGATTGAGCATAACTATCTGATTTTAAAGCCAAATGTCTTCGTCAGCACCGCCGAGGTGTTTCAAGATCCTGAATTGACAAGGAATTCTGCGCCCATCACAATTCACGGCTTCCTGGCGTCCGGTGGAAGGAACGATTGCTTGGGCGTGGTGCGACGCCGTTATCCTGAAGTTGCACATGCGCTCGACTGGCTGTCGCTCTTTGGTTCTGCGCGCCTGACTGGTACTGGGGCCTGTGTTTTTTTGGCCTGTGAGACCGTGGAGCGTGGCCGCGAACTGATGCGCGACATGCCGCCTGGATTTGTTGGCTTTCTGGCTCGCGGACTGAATGACTCGCCCTTGCTTGAAGCATTTAGGACCGGCTGAAGCTGGCTTGTTTTCCAAGTTGGGGTGTCGCCAAGCGGTAAGGCAGCGGGTTTTGATCCCGCCATACGGAGGTTCGAATCCTTCCACCCCAGCCAATTTAGGCAAGGTCGATGTCGCAAAACAATGAATTCGGGTCTTTGTCGATAGCCGTGTTCACGGGCAGTGCCAACCCAGCGCTCGCCCAGGAGATCACCCGGCATTTGCACGTCCCCTTGGGGCGAGCCGACGTGGATCGATTCAGCGACGGTGAGGTCAGTGTGGAGCTGCGGGAAAACGTGCGCGGGCGCGACGTTTTCATTCTGCAGCCGACTCATCCGCCGGCAGAGCACTTGATGGAGTTGTTGATGATGGCGGACGCCTGCAGGCGGGCGTCGGCCAAGCGGGTCACCGCGGTTGTGCCGTACTTCGGCTACGGGCGGCAGGACCGGCGGCCGCGCGCGACGCGCGTGGCGATCACCGCCAAGCTGGTGGCGAACATGATGACGCGGGCAGGCGTAGATCGATTGCTGACAGTCGATTTGCACGCGGATCAGATCCAGGGATTTTTCGATATCCCGGTGGACAATGTGTACGCATCGCCGGTGCTGCTCGGCGAGGTCTGGAAACAGAAGTACAAGAATATGATCGTGGTGTCGCCCGATGTGGGCGGTGTGGTTCGCGCAAGAGCCTTGGCGAAGCGATTGGACGACGCGGATTTGGCCATCATCGACAAACGCCGGCCGCGGCCGAATGAATCGAAGGTCATGAACATCATCGGCGAGGTCAAGGGTAAGACCTGCGTGTTGGTCGACGACATGGTGGATACGGCCGGCACGCTTTGCCAGGCCGCGCAGGCGCTCAAAGATGAGGGAGCGCTGAAAGTGGTGGCCTACATCACCCATCCGGTGTTGTCGGGCCAGGCGATTGAACGAATTTCGGGTTCGGTATTGGATGAATTGGTGGTCACCGACACGATACCGCTGTCGGAGGCCGGCGCGGCATGTCCGCGGGTACGCCAGCTGAGCGTGGCGGGTTTATTGGCCGAAACCATTCGCCGCATCAGCGACGAGGAGTCGGTGAGCTCGCTGTATATTGATTAGGTTTGGCGATTAGGTCGGTGCCTTTGCAATTGGTCGCGATGCAAGGGCGCTGTGTTCGTGATGTAACTGGAGAAGATTATGAAAACCTCTTTCGAACTCGTTGCCGAGTTCCGCGAGACGCAAGGCAAAGGTGCGAGCCGCCGCCTGCGTCACGACGGAAAAGTGCCGGCAATTCTTTATGGCGGGCACTTGGCCGCACGCACGCTCACTTTGAGCCATCAAAAGCTATTGATCATGCTCGAGAATGAGCGCTTTTATTCGACCATTCTGAATTTGAAGGTGGGCGATGAGACGCAGGCGGCGATCCTGAAGGACGTGCAGCGTCACCCGTTCAAGAATGCCATTGTGCATATCGATTTCCAGCGCGTCGAAGAGAACGAGAAGATCCGCATCAGCATTCCCCTGCACTTCACCGGTGCGGCGGTCTCGCCGGGCGTCAAATCTCAAGGCGGCATCGTGTCGCATATGCGCAATGACGTCGAGATTTCGTGCTTGCCGAAGGATCTGCCGGAATTCATCGAAGTCGATATTTCCGGACTGTCGCTCAACGAAAGCATCCACTTATCGCAGCTCAAGGTTCCGCAGGGCGTCGTGCTCGTGGAGCTGGCGAAGGAAGATGCGGCGGTGGTGGCGATCCATAGTCCGCGTGCCGAAGAGCCTGAACCCACCGCAGCCGCGGCAGCCGTGCCTGGTGCGGCGGAAGGCGCGGCAGCAGCTCCGGCAGCGGGAGCCGCTGGTGCAGCGGATGCGGCGAAGAAGGCCGAACCTGCGAAGAAAGAGGAAGCCAAAAAGGAGCCGGCAAAGAAAGACGCCAAGAAATAATTTTTTGGGCGTTCTGCTGAGGGCCGTCGCTTTGACGGCCCTCGTCTTTTCAAGGCTTGGGTGTCGACTTGATGGCTGGTTTACCGTTGCGCATTATCGTCGGTCTGGGCAATCCAGGCCCTGAACATCTGGTGACCCGCCACAACGCGGGTTTCTGGCTCGTGGACTTGCTTGCGCGCCGTCACGGCGGCGAGTTTCGCGACTACCGAAAATTTTCGGGCGAAACCGCGAAGATCAACATCGACGGCCACGAGCTCGTGCTCTTGAAGCCGACCACTTACATGAACCGCAGCGGCCTGTCGATCCGGCAGCTGGGCGATTTCTACAAGATCGTGCCGGAAGACATCTTGGTTGCGCATGACGAGCTCGATCTGCCCGTCGGCACCGTGCGCTTGAAGCAAGGCGGCGGCCACGGCGGACACAATGGGCTGCGCGACACCATCGCGCACATCGGCGAGACCTTTTGGCGGATGCGCCTAGGCATCGGCCATCCCGGCAACAAAGCCGAAGTGATCGACTACGTCCTGACGCGCGCGCCGCGCGCCGAAGAGGATCTGATACTGGATGCGGTCGGCACCGCGGTGGATTGCATCCCGCTGCTGCTCGACCAAGGCGCGGAACGCGCCATGACCCGTTTGCACAGCCGTGCAGGAAAAATCTAATGCCCATTCGTTGCGGAATCGTTGGTTTACCGAATGTGGGCAAGTCCACGCTGTTCAACGCGCTGACGCGCGCGCAGATCGCGGCGGAAAACTATCCCTTTTGCACCATTGATCCGAATGTGGGCGTGGTGCCGGTGCCGGACCCGCGACTCGAGAAGTTGGCGGCCATCGTGCACCCAGAGAAGATTCTGCCGACGACCGTCGAGTTCGTGGATATCGCCGGCCTGGT
>DATHFB010000326.1:0-3524 GCA_035318305.1 Steroidobacteraceae bacterium
GGCTCCAGCAGCAGCCCCTGACCAAACTGTTCCATGACCAGCATGATATCGACGGCATTGCCGCCAAGACCGCCGAAATCTTCCGGAAACGGCAGCGCCAGCAACCCCAGTTCCGCGAACTGGCTCCAAGCTTCCGCGGAATACCCCAGGCTCGATGCCGAGAATTTGCGGCGTTTGTCGAAATCGTAGTCGCGTGAAATAAAGCGCTGCAAGGTGTCCTGCAGCGCCAATTGCTCTTCGCTGTAATTGAATTCCATGTGTGCTCTTTAGAGGCCCAAAATCATCTGCGAGATGATGTTCTTTTGGATTTCGGTGGATCCGGCGTAAATCGTGGTCTTGCGCTGGTTGAAGTATTGCCCGGAAATCGGCGGTGCGTAGGAACGGTAATGAGCGCTCAGCAGCGGATTGCCGACCCAGGCCATGTCGAGCGCCTCACGCACATAGGGCAGCGCGTCGTGCCCGAGCGCATGCATTTTGAGCTCGGCGAGCTGCTGAATAATCTCCGACCCCTTGATCTTGAGAACCGATACTTCGGGCCCCAGCGCCCCCTTTTCCTTCGCGCTCGCTGAGAGCACCCGCAGATTGGTGATCTCCAGCGCCATCAATTCCATTTCGACTTGCGCGATGCGGTCGCGAAATCGCGAGTCTTCGATGAGCGGCCGGCCGTTGGACGTCTGCTCGCCCGCGATCTCCTTGAGTTTCTTCAGCGCGCGTTTGCAAGCGCCGATGCCGGCATTGCCGCTGCGTTCGTGAGTGAGCAGGAATTTTGCGTAGGTCCAACCCTTGTTCTCTTCTCCGATCAAGTTTTGCACCGGCACTTTCACATTGTCGAAGAATATGTCGTTTATCTCGTGCTCGCCGTCGAGCATGATGATCGGCCGGACCGTGATGCCCGGGATCTTCATGTCGATCAGCAAAAACGAAATGCCCTGTTGCTGGCGCCCTTCGCTGCTGGTGCGGACCAGGCAGAAAATCCAGTCCGCGTACTGACCCATGGTGTTCCATGTCTTCTGGCCATTGACGATGTAGTGATCGCCCTGGCGTACGGCACTGGTGCGCAGCGAGGCGAGATCGGAGCCTGAGCCGGGTTCGGAATATCCCTGGCACCACCAATCCTCGCCTGAAAGTATCCGCGGCAGGAAGTACTCCTGCTGCGCGGCATTGCCGAACGTCTGCATCACCGGCGCGAGCATTTTCAGTGAAAACGGATTTTGCGGGGGTGCGCAGGCGTCCGCGCGCTCCTCCTCGAAAATGTGCTGCTGCACGATGTCCCAACCGGTGCCGCCGAAACGCGTCGGCCAATTTACGGCACCCCAGCCTTTGCGGAACAGGATCTTCTGCCAACGCACCATGTCGTCCTTGGAAATCCGTCTTCCCAGCTGCAACTTGGTGCGAATGTCCGTGGGCAATTCGGCATCGAAAAAAGCGCGCACCTCGGTGCGAAATTTCTCTTCTTCCGGACTGTAGTTGAGATCCATGGTTGTTTCCTTCAATCCACCGTTACGACGATCTTGCCGCGCGCGGCGCGCGAACCGAGTCTGCCGATCGCTTCACCACCGCGGGACAGGGGAAATCGCTCGGTCACGGCAGGCTTTATTTTACCATCCAGATACAGCGCCATCAGTGCGGCCACATTGGCGGCGTGCACCTTGGGCAAGCGCTGGGTGAACTCGCCCCAGAACACGCCGACGATTTCGCAGCCCTTGAGCAACGCTAGATTGAGCGGCAGCTTCGGAATGCCGGCGGTGAAGCCCACGACCAGGTGGCGCCCCTGCCAGGCGATGGCGCGCAGCGCCGCTTCGGTGTAGTCACCGCCGATTCCGTCATAGATCACGTTGGCTCCATCCGTGCCGCAGGCCGCTTTGAAACTATCGGTCAAGGTGCGAGCAGCCGTCTTGTCCAGCGGACCCAAAGGGTACTGAACGCCGTCGTCGGCGCCATGCTCGCGAGCCAGCGCCAGCTTGTCCGCGCTCGAGGCGGCCGCGATGACGCGGGCGCCCATCGCCTTGCCCAATTCCACCGCGGCCAAGCCGACGCCGCCGCCGGCCCCGAGGACCAGCAGGGTCTCGCCGGAACGCAGTTGGGCACGGTCCTTCAACGCGTGCTGCGACGTGCCGTAGGTCAGCAGCAGCGCCGCCGCTTCGTCAAACGGCATGCTGTCGGGAATCTTCCAGCAATTGCCGGCAGCTGCGACGGCCTTCTCTGCCATGGCGCTGCGCACCGGACTCACCAAAACGCGGTCGCCGGCTTTGAGGTTCGTTACGCCATCGCCCAACGCCTCGACTACACCGGAAAGTTCGCCGCCGGGCGCAAAGGGCCTGGGCGGTTTGATTTGATACAGATCCTGGATTATCAGCAGATCCGGAAAATTGACTCCCACGGCGCGCACCTTGATGCGCACTTCGCCGCGTCCCGGCACAGGCTCCGCAATCTCCTCCAGCACGAGGGTTTCGGGGCCGCCCGCTTGACGGCTGAGTAATGCTTTCATGATTGCGCCGCCATTTGAGAGGTTGCTTTAGCGTTCTCGCGTTCCTGCAGTTCGCGCCACATGATCTTGCCGGCGCCCGACTTGGGCAGCGCGTCGGCGAATTCAATGACACGCGGCACTTTATAAGCCGCCATATTTTCCCGGCACCAGTCGATGATGGGCTGCGCTTCGATTTTGCCGCGCCATTCGGCACGCAGCACGATCACGGCTTTGACCGTCTCGCCGCGATGCGCATCCTTGGTGCCGATAACGCAGGCTTCCTGGACCGCCGGATGTTGGTACATGAGCGACTCGATTTCGGTCGGCAACACCATGGTTCTTCTGCCGCGGTGGGACCGTGAAGTTGCGGCGCAATGCGTCGAGCGCTACAAGGTCGCAAGCTGGACGGCGATTCCGACCATGATTCAGGATTTTTTCTTGAATCCGAATATCGACAAGTATGATCTGTCGTCGATCCAGCGCTTGAGCGGCGGCGGCGCCGCGATGCCGGCCGCCGTCGCGCAGCGGCTCGCCAACGTCGGGATCACCTATGTCGAGGGGTATGGCCTGACCGAGACCATCGGCGCCACGCATATCAACCCGGCCGACCACTCGAAGCAGCAGTGCCTGGGTATTCCGATCCACGATGTGGATTCGCGCATCATCGATCCGGCCACGTTGCAGGAACTGCCGCCGGGCGAGGTGGGCGAAATCATCATGCACGGCCCGCAAGTGTTCCTGGGTTACTGGAAAAAGCCCGAGGACACGGCACAAGTGTTCATGGAACTCGACGGCAAACAGTTCTTTCGCAGCGGCGATCTGGGCAAGATGGACGAAGAGGGCTACTTCTTCATCGTCGACCGATTGAAACGCATGATCAATGCGTCGGGATACAAGGTGTGGCCGACCGAAATCGAGTCGCTCATGTACCAACACCCGGCGGTCCAGGAAGCCTGCGTTATCGGCACCAAGGATGCGCATCGCGGCGAGACGGTCAAAGCCGTGATCGTGCTGCGTGCCGAATGGCGCGGCAAAATCGAAGCGCAGCCCATCATCG
>DATHFB010000327.1:0-21942 GCA_035318305.1 Steroidobacteraceae bacterium
TAAAGGTCGCAGAGGCTTCGGCGCCGCACACTTCCTTCTTGGTCATTGGACTCTGCATGCACTTGAACGACTCAATCGTCAAGGTCACCGGTTTGGTCACGCCGTGCATGGTCAGGGTGCCCTGCGCTTCCGCGGGTGCGGTGCCGTTGAACTTGGTGAATTTGCCCGAGTAGGTCGCCGTGGGATATTTCGCCGCGTCGAATAATTCAGCTGATTTGGCATGCGCATCCAACTTCGGCATGCCGAAATTGATCGAGCTCATATCGACGGTCACTTCGATGGAGCCGGACTTCGCGTCCTTGTCGTAGACAACTTTGCCGGATGTGGTGTTGAATTTGCCGCGCCATACCGACAGGCCGCCGAAATGATCGGCCGAGAAGCTCGGATAGGTGTGGGCAGGGTCGAGAGTATAGGTAACCGGCGCTGCGAACGCGCTCGCGCCCACCAGCGCGGCTATCGACGCCAAAACAATACGGTTCATTGAGGGCTCCTTGGAAGACGTACAGGTATAATTTCGAGTTGCCGTACTCGGCATCTCGGGCGCAAATCATAGCCGAAAGCCATGAGTGGCTTGGGTTTATCCTATTGCACCGTAAGATCTCGGCCCTGAGGCCGAGGATATCAGGTGCACTCTGGGGTCCTAACCAACGTTGTAGTGATGCTCGATTCTAAGGAGCGACGCAGCTATCCAGTGGCGCTATTTCTGCATATTCACAACAGAAATAAAGTAGGCGACCGTACAGAGACTGGATATAATTACAGTACAAAATCACATAGAGCAATCTATGAACGGTGCCTCTTTCACCAAGATCAAAGTGTTAAGACTGCGGCTCAAGGACAAGCACGCAAAGTTCTTGCGAGATCTTGCCGGCGAAGTGAATTTCGTCTGGAACTACTGCAACGAATTGCAGATAACGATGTTCAATCGCGAACGCCGGTTTCTCTCGGGATACGATTTTGCGAAGTTCACGCGCGGCGCGACCAAAGAAGGATTGCATCTGCACTCTCAGACCGTCCAGGCGATCGCGGAGGAATACGCCACACGGCGCCGACAGTTTCGAATGATGCGGCTGAGCTGGCGCAAGTCCACCGGCAGCCGTCGCAGTCTCGGTTGGATTCCGTACAAAAAGGTTGCGATTCAGGCCGCTCATGGTCAAGTGAAATTCGCCGGCCGATGGCTGTCGTTATGGGATAGCTACGGTCTAGAGGCGTACCCGATTCGCGCCGGAACTATCTGCGAGGACGCTCGCGGTCGCTGGTACTTGAATGCCTGCGTCGCCGTGCCGGTGGCCGAGCCTAGAGCCTCAGCGCGGCGGGACGTGGCCATTGACCTGGGACTTCAGGATTTGATTGCCACGAGCGATGGGGAGAAAGTGTCGGCACCGCAATTCTATCGCGGCCTTGAACCCAAGCTCGCCATCGCGCAGCGCGCGGGCAAGAAGAACCGCGTGCGTACGATCCATGCCAAGATAGCGAATCGCAGAAAGGATTCCCTGCATCAATTCTCGACTCGCTTGGTGCGTGGGTATGACATGATATTTGTAGGTAACGTAAATGCTTCCGCGCTCGCCAAGACAGCGCACGCCAAATCGGTGCTCGATGCTGGCTGGTCGGCATTTCGAACGATGCTCCGGTATAAGAGCGATTTCGCAGGTGCAACGTTCGCTGAAGTTGACGAAGCGTTTTCAACCCAGACCTGTTCTGCGTGCGATTCGCGCAGCGGCCCTAAAGGTATCGCAGGTCTTGGAATAAGAGTGTGGATTTGCAGCGCATGCGGAGCGGTCCATGACCGCAACGTGAATGCAGCAAAGAACATCCTCGCGGCGGGACGTCGCCGTCTTGCAGAAGGAATCCCCGCCCTTTTAGGGCGCGGGAGGACGTCAAGTGCTTATTCAGGGGTCTTCTGATGGAATTATTCGATGCGATCGCCTCACGCTCCACGGCCAAGGGCCTGACCGAGCCGGGGCCCACTGCGGAACAAATGGAACAGCTGCTGCAGGCGGCCGCTCATGCGCCGGATCACGGGCGCCTGAAACCCTGGCGTTTCATTGCGGTGAACGGCGCCGCGCGCGAGTCCTTCGCGAACGCGGTGGCCGAGGCAAGGCGCGACCAAATACCGACATTTACCGATGAGCAGATGGAGATTGAGCGCGTGAAAATCAGGCGTTCCCCGAGCATTCTGGTCGCCGGCTGCGCGGTGCGGAAGGATATCGCCAAGGTGCCTGAAATCGAGCAGGTCATCGCCGTCGGCGCGGCCGTGGAAAATCTGCTGCTGGCCGCGAATGATTTAGGCTACGGCGTGATGTGGAAGACCGGCCCTGCTGCCTACAGTGCGAGAGTCAAGGCAGCGGTGGGACTCGGAGCAGACGACCACATAGTGGCCATTCTGCATCTTGGCACCAAGGTCAAATAGAGTGGGGGCGCAGCGACACGGTCTTCACCAGCGCCCACACCGATAATCCGGCGACCAGTCCCAATTCGCGTGTCGCGGCTTTGGTGACTCGCGCCATGATGATCGTGCCGCCAATGTCGATGGCGATCAGGTCCGAATCCTCATCATCACCCATGACCGCCGTGACGACGCCCGTCAGGCTGTTGCGGACGCTCAACTGTTGTGGCGCACGAGTTGCGACGATCAGATCGCGCGCCAACAATTGCACGCGAAGCTTGGTGCCGTTGGCGGCTTTGCCAAAATGAACCTTTAGTTCGCCGTGGCCCACCTGCACGCGCAACAGTCCGCTTTCCGGATCGGCGCCCAAGACGGTGCCATCGACGATCGCGCCCACCGCGTCGGCGCCGATGATGGCGCGCACCCCGGGGTTCAAGCTCATGTCGCTCAAGTTTCCCTGAGCGGTGGACTTGCCCGATTCCATGAGGACCAGGTGGGTGGCCAGCCTCAAGACGTCGTCGAAATGATGGCTGACGTACACCATCGGGATCGCCAACTGGTCGCGCAGTGATTCCAGGTACGGCAGCAACTCCTCGCGTCGCGACGCGTCGAGGGACGCCAACGGCTCATCGAGCAACAAAAGCGTTGGTTGCGACAGCAGCGCCCGGCCGATGGCCACGCGTTGACGCTCGCCGCCCGAGAGCTGGTGAGTGCGCCGATGCATCAGTGTTCCCAAGTCGAGCAGGTCGGCGACCAGATCCAAGCCCACGTACGCGGCAACCCTTGCCCGGTCTTGGGCGTAGCGCAAATTCGCCGCGACGCTCAAGTGGGGAAAGAGCTTGGCGTCTTGAAATACGTAGCCGATGCGCCGGCGTTCAGGCGGCACATCGATGTGCCGCTCCGTATCCAGCAACACGGCATCGTCGAGCACTACGCGTCCCGAATCGGCCTTGAGCAACCCGGCAATCACATTGATCAGGGTGCTTTTGCCGCAGCCGGAACGGCCAAACAGGGCAACCACGCCCGGCGTCGGTAACTCGAATTGCGCCTCCAGCGCAAAGGCGCCGCGCTGCTTTTTGGCGGCAACCGTCAGCATCAGCGCCCCAGCATGCGCCGCACGCGGCGCGCGAACCACTCGGACAAGAGCAGTCCGCCCAAGCCCAAGGCGCAGGAGATCAATGCCAGGCGGGCTGCGGCCCCATCGCCGCCCGGTGTCTGTAGCGCCGTATACAAAGCCAGCGGCAGCGTGCGTGTCTCGCCGGGAATGTTGGACACGAAAGTAATGACGGCGCCGAATTCGCCGAGCGCCGCGGAAAACGCGGTGATGGCGCCCGCCAGCACCCCGGGCAACATGAGCGGCAGCGTAATGGTCGCGAAGCGATCCAGGGCGCCCGCGCCCAAGGTGCGCGCGGCATCCTCCAGTCCGCGATCGACATTCTCGAGCGAGATGCGCATCGCGCGCACCATCAAGGGAAACGACATCACCGCGGTGGCCAGCGCCGCACCGTTGCGGGTAAAAATCAGTTCGATGCCGAACGCGCGTTCGAGCCAGCCGCCGATCGGCCCGCGCGCCCCGAACAGCAGCAGCAACAGGTAGCCGATCACCACCGGCGGCAGCACCAGGGGCAAGTGCACGAACGCATCGAGAACGGTGCGGCCGACGAATTGCCGCCGGGTCAACACCCACGCCAGCAAGACCGCAAAGGGCAGGCTCAAAAGAACACTGCGTGAGGCCACGCTCAAGCTCAAGGCAAGCGCTTCGATCTCGTTGGCACTCAGCCACATCATTGTCGTTCTACGCTTCGGTGCAGGGCTTCATGCGTGAGGCAGTATACTGTGCGGGCTCTTGGCTTGAGGAACCTGATCAATGGCCTATTTTCACGCCGTGGCCGCCGCCACCGCGTCCAAAGACCCGCAGGCGGCGGACCGAATTGGAGTGCTGGTCGTCAATCTGGGCACGCCCGATTCGCCGTCCTACGTCGCCGTGCAGCGTTATTTGCGCGAATTCTTGAGCGATCGCCGCGTCATCGATACCTCGCGTTTGATTTGGCTACCGCTGCTGTATGGCGTGGTGTTGCCGTTTCGTCCCTTAAGAACCGCGCGCAACTACCGCAAGATTTGGATGAATGAGGGCTCGCCCTTGGCGGTGTATTCGACGCGCCTTGCCGCAAAGATAGGCGCGCTGCTGCGGGCGGACTTTGGCGATCAAGTGCGCGTCGAGGTGGCCATGACCTACGGCAAGCCGGCGATCGCGCAGGCCGTTCAGTCATTCGCAGAAGCCGGCGTGGAGAAATTGCTGGTGCTGCCGTTGTATCCGCAATATTGCTCGGCGACGACCGGGTCCGTGCTTGACGGGACCCATCGCGCGCTCGAGCGCTGGCGCCGTTTTCCGGAAGTCCGCTTCATCAACGACTACCATGACGACGCCGGCTACATCGATGCGCTGAGCGCTCAGATTCGGCGGCACTGGACCCAGATCGGCGAGCGCTCGCATCTGCTGTTGTCCTATCACGGCATTCCGGCGTCCTACGTCGCCAAGGGCGATCCCTACCAGAGCCAAACGGAAACCACGAGCCGGCTGGTTGCGAGCCGCCTGGGGCTGAACGAAACTCAGTGGTCGCATTGCTATCAGTCGCGATTTGGCAGGGTGACCTGGCTGCAGCCCTATACGATCGACAGATTGCAGGAACTGGCGGATCGCGGCGTGCGCAAGCTGACGGTGGCGTCGCCGTCATTCGCGGTGGACTGCTTGGAAACACTCGAGGAAGTGGCCATCGAATATCGCGACAGATTTCTGGAATGGGGCGGCGAGCGATTGACGCTGGTGCCCGGATTGAACGATGGCGCCGAGCACGCTGCGGCATTGGCCGCCATCGTCAAGAAACGGCTCAGGGGGTGGATCCCGGCTCCTAGTTCCGATCCCAGGCGCGAGTCAGAATCGCATTGATGTCGACTTGCGCGTCGCTGGCGCCAAACACCGCACCCCAACCGCTCTCGCCCAAGCGCGTCGCGCAGAATGCTTCCGCTGCGGCACGCGAGGACGCTCCGGTCGCGCCGGCCATCAATATCTGAGCTTGCATGAGCGTGACAAAAGATTGCGTGAAACGGCGGGCATGCGCCTCGTTCAATGCACCGGCGTCGATGCCGGCGGCGAAGCGCTCGAGCGCGGCATCGTAGTGCCGATGGTTGCCTCGTGCGCCGGACAGTTCATGCAATACCACGTCGCGAGTGACATTTGACCTGCCGAATGCACGCAGCACATCGAGACACATGATATTGCCGGAGCCTTCCCAGATGGAATTGACCGGCATCTCGCGCGCCATTCGCGCCAGCGGCAGCTCCTCCGTATAGCCGTTTCCCCCCAGTACCTCCATGGCTTCCGCGGCCAATTCGCAGCCGCGTTTGCACACCCAGAACTTGGCTGCGGACGTGAGTGCACGGCGCAACGCGATCTCCCCGGGCAGTTCACTGTCGAAGGCGCGCGCCAGGCGCAGGCTCAACGCGGTGGCGGCCTCCGATTCCAGTGCCAGATCGGCGAGCACGCTGCGCATCAACGGCTGCTCGATCAACAATGATCCGAAAGTTTTGCGATGCTGCGCGTGGTGCAAAGACTGGACCACGGCTTGGCGCATCATGCCGGCGCTTCCGGTGCAGCAATCCAAGCGGGTAAAGGTTCCCATTTCAAGAATGGTCGGAATGCCGCGGCCTTCCTCGCCCAGCAGAGTCGCCCAGGCGTCGATGAATTCGACTTCTGATGAGGCGTTCGAGCGATTGCCGAGCTTGTCCTTCAGCCGCTGGATATAGATGCCGTTGAGGGTTCCGTCGGGCAACCGGCGCGGCATGAAGAAGCACGACAAACCCGTGCCGGATTGCGCCAGTACCAGGTGCGCATCGCATTGCGGCGCCGAAAAAAACCACTTGTGCCCGGTCAGGCGGTAAGAGCCGTCGGTCGAGCGCTGCGCGCGCGTAGTGTTGGCGCGAACGTCCGAGCCGCCTTGCTTCTCCGTCATGCCCATGCCGATCAGGCCGCCGCGTTTGTCTTCAAAGCGAATGTCGCGCGCGTCGTATTCGCGCGTGAGCAGTCGCGGCACCCATTCGCGCGCCAGCGTCGGGTCGCGGCGCATGGCCGCGATTGCCCCATAAGTCATGGTCGTGGGGCAGAGCGTGCCGCTCTCGATCTGCGCCTGCATGAGATAGCCGGCAGCCCGCGCAGCGTGCACCCCGGACCGCGCAGCGTGCGCTCCGGACGGCGCCGTTTCCCCCGGCGCCCAGGGGCTGCTGTGGTAGCCGCGGCCGATGATGCCCCGCATGAGTGCATGCCACGACGGATGGAACTCAATGGAGTCGATACGCTCGCCTTGCGCATTGAAGTTATGCAGCACGGGCGTGACGCGATTGGCGAGGCGCGCATGCTCATAAAGGGTGCACGCGCCCAATTCGGCCCCTGCTTCGTGAAGTTCCGGCGTTGCCCAGCCGGCGCCTTCGCGCCGCACCGCCTCCTGGAGCGCCGTATCGCTGGCGAAGAGGTTGTAGTCCGTCAGCGGCGGGGTTTGATTGAAAATTGAGTGCGTGCCGGATGCGTGTTCCATGGGCACAATCTTGCGCCTGGTGCGCGAGCAGTGCTAGATTCCGGGGTAATGCATTTCTCCAGCCGCATGATCCTTAGCTCCCCGGGCGCCGTGCCGTGCCTGGGCCCGCTTGCGCTGCTGCTGCGCCGCTAGGCGCCACTCACTCACGCGCCATCGGTCGGCGCCTTTCAGACCGGGAAAATCTCTTAAACACGCCAACAAATGGTGGCGGGTACGTCTGGTCTCTCGAGCGAGAAAAAAACATGTTGCGCAACCCTGCTTCCAAATATCGTTCCTTCCCCCCGATCGATCTGTCTGACCGCGCCTGGCCAAACCGGGTCATTTCGGCGCCGCCGACGTGGTGCAGCGTGGATTTGCGGGACGGCAATCAAGCATTGATCGAGCCCATGGATGCGGCGCGCAAGCGCCGCATGTTCGACATGCTGGTGAAAATCGGCTTCAAGGAAATTGAAGTTGGATTTCCGGCCGCATCGCAAACCGACTTCGATTTCGTGCGCGAGCTGATCGAGCAGCAACTGATTCCGGACGACGTCGTGATTCAAGTGCTCACACAGGCTCGGCCCGAACTCATCGCCCGCACCTATGAATCCTTGCGAGGCGCGCGACGCGCCATCATGCATGTCTACAACTCGACCTCGGTGGCGCAGCGGCGCGTGGTGTTTCGCACCGACCGTGCCGGGATCATTGATATCGCGGTGCGCGGCGCAACCGTGGTGCGGGAGCACGCCATGCGGCAGGCCGATACGGACTGGACCTTCGAATACAGCCCGGAAAGCTTTACGGGTACGGAATTGGATTTCGCCGTTGAAATTTGCGATGCAGTCAATGCGGTCTGGGAGCCGACTCCTCACGCCAAGTCGATCCTCAATTTGCCGGCGACGGTGGAGATGGCCACCCCCAACGTCTACGCCGATCAGATCGAATGGTTCTCGCGGCATATCCGGCACCGCGACTGCATCGTCTTGAGCGTGCATCCGCACAACGACCGCGGAACGGCGGTGGCCGCCGCGGAGCTGGCCGTAATGGCCGGCGCGCAGCGTGTGGAGGGCACGTTATTCGGCAATGGCGAGCGCACCGGAAACGTGGACATCGTCACCTTGGCTCTTAACCTTTACACCCAAGGCATTGATCCCAAATTGGAGTTTTCCAACATTAACGAGGCCGCGCGCTGCGCCGAGGCTTGCAATCAGTTGCCCATTCACCCGCGCCACCCCTATGTGGGAGATCTGGTGTTCACGGCCTTCTCAGGATCGCACCAGGACGCCATTAAGAAAGGCCTGGCGGCGCGCAGCCACGCGGATATCTGGGATGTCCCCTACCTTCCCATCGATCCTTCCGATCTGGGCCGATCCTACGACTCGATAATCCGAGTCAACAGCCAGTCGGGGAAGGGCGGGGTCGCGTATTTGTTGGAGCGCGACTACCAACTGGTCATGCCGCGCAGACTGCAAATAGAATTCAGCCAAGTGGTACAGGCCGCCGCAGATATCACCGGTAAGGAACTGACTTCGCAAGAGATATGGGATCTGTTCAGTCGCGAGTACTTGGCGCCGCGGGTACCTTATATATACCACTCGCATCAGCTCGCCGCGTCCACCGACGGTGCCGACACGGAGCGCCTGACGGTCCAAATCGAGAATGGTGGGCGTCTCGAGACCTGGCTTGGGGCTGGGTCGGGGCCCATCGACGCCATGGTCAAGGCCATCGCCTTGCCCTTTGATGTCTTGTCGTATGAGGAGCACTCACGCGGTCAGGGCAGCGCGGCCAAAGCAGTGTCCTATATCGAAATCACCACCCGCTCACGGCGCACCTTGTTTGGGGCGGGTATGCACCCCAATATCATCACGGCATCCCTGCTCGCTCTTTTATCGGCAGTTAATCGCGCGATCGTGCAAGAAGCCTTGCCGGTACGCGTCGACTCGGCTCGCACCGGCACTTGAGGTATCGTTGTTAACTTATTGATATAGAACACTAAACTATCTGAAACTAAGGCTATCTAAACTCTCCTGATCCGCGCGGGTCCAATTCAAGACGATTCTGATCGCGCTAGTTGAATGCCGGGCAGAATCGGATATAGTGCGCAGCTTCACAAACCCAGCTGATCGATCCCATTGATTTCAAGGGCTTTTCTCGAAAAATGAGCGAACGCGAAGACGAACATTTCGATATTGACGATGAGTTTCTCGGTGAGGCCGAAGAAGCACACGACTTCGATCCCCTCATTGAGCGCACCGAGCGCCGTCCCAAAGCGGTGGCCGCCGGCAAACGCGGCAAGGCCGCGTGGAGCCGGGTAGAAGACGTACTGGCGGAACGCCAGCTAGAAAAGGAACTGCGCGATATATTCGAGGACGACTAAACACTCGTTTTACTCCGACGTTTCGTTTTACTCCGACGTTACACGCCGGGCTCGCAGGACTGCATTTCAATGTCTTCTCCCTCTCAGCTAGACCAAGCCCAGGCTTGGCTTGTGCTCAAATTCGGCGGCACCAGCGTGTCCAGCGCCGCGAATTGGCACAACATTGCGCAGGTGCTGCGTACGCGCGTCGCAGAACGCTTTCGCCCCGTGGTGGTTCACTCTGCGCTGACGGGAATCACCGACCGGCTCGAATCGCTAATTTCGACGGCCATGACCGGAACGCACGCGCCGGTTCTGGAGCACATCTCTGCGGCGCACCGTGAGCTCGCGGCGCGTTTGGGTGTCGTGCCGAATCAGCAATTCGAAAATTTCATGCGCGAGCTTCGCGACATGGCCGCATCGCTGGCCGAACGCCGCAGCATTGACGATGCCATGCGCGCGCGGGTGATGGCCGTCGGCGAATTGCTCGCGACCACCTTGGGCGCCGAGTTTTTGAACGCGCAGGGAATCAGCACAGCCTGGGTGGACGCGCGTCAGGTGCTGCGCGCCGATGATCGCGATCATGCAACGCATCAGGCCGGTCTGCTGTCGGCCACCTGTGACTTTTCCCCCGACTTGAAACTGCAGGCAGATTGGCGCTCGCTCAATCGAGTGGTGCTCACCCAGGGTTTCATCGCGGCGAATGCGGCCGGCGATACGGTGCTGCTGGGCCGGGGAGGGTCCGACACTTCCAGCGCGTATTTCGCGGCGAAACTCCAGGCTGCGCGCCTCGAGATTTGGACTGACGTGCCGGGTCTGTTCAGCGCCAATCCCCGGGCTGTGCCCACCGCGAGGCTGCTGCGCCAGTTGCACTACGATGAAGCTCAGGAGATAGCCAGCAACGGCGCGAAGGTCCTGCATCCGCGCTGCGTTCTGCCGGTGCGCCAGTACAAGATCCCATTGCATGTGTATGCCACCCAGGCCCCCGGCCTGGAAGGAACGGTGGTCTCGGAAAACGTCGCCGATAGCGCCGCGCAGGTCAAGGCGATCGCGATCAAAAAGGGAATTACCCTGGTTTCGATGGAGAGCCCCGGGATGTGGCATCAGGTAGGCTTCCTCGCCGACGCCTTCCAAATATTCAAGCAGCACGGGCTATCGGTGGATCTGGTGTCGACATCGGAAACCAACGTCACGGTGTCATTGGACCCCACCGCCAACACCCTGGACGGCGCGGCGCTCGAGCGGCTGACGGCGGGCTTGAGCGAGCTGTGCCGGGTGGAAATTTTGGGGCCGTGCGCCTCGTTGAGTCTGCTGGGTCAAAACATCCGCGGCATCTTGCATGAAATGGGTTCCGCCTTTGAATTATTTCAAGACCACAAGATTTACCTGGTGACGCAAGCGGCCAACGATTTGAATTTCACGTTCGTGATCGACGAGTCGCAGGGCGATCGCTTGGTTCAGCAGCTGCACGAACGGCTGATTCAGAGCATTGGTTCCGACAGGGTGCTCGGTCCGACCTGGGCGCAGTTATTTTCCGACAAGGACACGAGCGGTGTGCCGGCCGCGAATTGGTGGGAACAGCCGCAGAAGCGCAGCGCGCTGCTCGATATCGCGGCGCGCGAATCGGCAGCCTTTGTTTACGATGCCGAGACCTTGGAGGCGACCCTTGCGGCCGTCTTGCGGGTAAAGTCGGTGAAGCGCTGGGCGTACGCGATGAAGGCCAATTGGCATCCTGAGATTCTGCGCAAAGTGTACGGCGCGGGCCTGACTTTGGAGTGCGTTTCGCGCGGCGAGCTCGAGCACGCGTTTGCATCCGTGCCGGCGCTTGACCCTGAGCGAGTGCTGTTCACGCCCAATTTTGCGCCCCGAGCCGAGTATGAGTTTGGCTTCGCCAAGGGCGTCCGGGTCACGCTGGACAATCTTTATCCATTGAAGATGTGGCCCGGAGTCTTTCGCGGCAGAGAGATATTCCTGCGCATCGATCCTGGGTTTGGACGCGGCCACCACAGTCATGTGCGCACCGCGGGAGTGCATACGAAATTCGGGATCCCGATATCCGAGGCGGACGAGCTTGTCGCGCTCACCAAGGCGGCGGGCGTGCGCGTGACCGGCCTGCATGCGCACACCGGCAGCGGAATCTTCGATGTGGCGAATTGGACCGAAACCGGCGCGCTGCTGGCGGCGCTCGCCAAGAGATTCCCGGACGTCGCGGTCGTGGATTTGGGCGGCGGCATCGGGGTTCCTGAACAGTTGGGACACAGCGAAATCGATCTTGGCGTGCTCGACCGTGGCGTCGCGCGCCTTGCCCAGGATTTTCCACACATTGAATTCTGGATGGAGCCGGGTCGCTTTCTGGTGGCGAAGGCGGGCGTGCTGCTGGCGGTGGTGACCCAGCTGAAAGGCAAGGGCGATGTGCGCTATGTGGGCATCGCAACCGGCATGAACTCGCTGATTCGTCCCGCGCTGTACGGCGCGCATCACGACATCAGGAACCTCACGCGGCTGGAGGAACCCATGAGTCATCGCGTCAATATCGTGGGTCCGATTTGCGAGAGCGCCGATCAGTTGGGGTCTGATCGTTGGCTTCCGGATACCCGCGAAGGTGACATAATTCTCATTGCCAACTGCGGAGCCTACGGTTACGCCATGTCTTCGAACTATAACCGGCGCCCCCCGGCGCGAGAGTTTATGATCTGAAGATGAAAGAAGTCGGCATCATCGGTTGGCGCGGCATGGTGGGTTCGGTCCTCCTCGATCGGATGCGGGAGGAAAAGGACTTCGACCTCATTTCGCCCACTTTTTTCAGCACCACGCAGGCCGGCGCCGCCGGACCTCAGGTGGGTTCTTCCCCCTCCAAGGTGCACGACGCCAACGACATCGCGGCGCTGGCCAAACTGCCCATGCTCATCAGCACCCAGGGCGGCGACTATACGCACGCCATCCATCCACGTTTGCGAGCCGCCGGCTGGCAGGGTTTTTGGATCGATGCGGCCTCTGCGCTGCGGATGGAAAAGAACGCCGTGATCGTTCTGGACCCGGTGAATCTACCGGTCATGCAGGCCGCACGCGAGCGCGGCATCAAGGATTTTATCGGCGGCAACTGTACGGTATCGCTCATGCTCATGGCGGTATCGGGCTTGCTGCGCGCCGGCCTGGTCGAGTGGATTACGGCGATGACCTACCAGTCGGCCTCGGGGGCGGGTGCGCAAAACATGCGCGAGATGCTCGAACAAATGGGCGTGCTGCACGGGTCTGCATCGGCACTCTTGAAAAACCCAGCCTCGAGCATCCTGGAGATCGACCGGGCTGTCAGCGCTGCGTTTTCGAGCGAGGGATTCCCCAAAACGCATTTTGACGTGCCGTTGGCGGGAAGCCTCATCCCTTGGATCGACAAGGATCTCGGCAATGGCCAGAGCCGTGAAGAATGGAAGGCCGCCGCGGAGGCCAATAAGATCCTCGGGCTCGAGGCGCATCCGGTTCCCATCGAGGGCATCTGCGTCAGGGTGAGCGCGATGCGCTGTCATTCCCAGGCGCTCACCATCAAGCTGTCGCGGGATTTGCCGTTGGCCGAAATCGAAAAATTGATCGCGGCCGCCAATCCGTGGGTGCGCATCGTGCCCAACAACAAGGACGCCACCGTTCGCGCGCTGTCGCCGGCCGCGGTGAGCGGCAAACTGGACATACCCATCGGACGGTTGCGAAAGCTGGCGATGGGCGGCGAATATCTGTCCGCCTTCACCGTGGGAGATCAATTGTTGTGGGGCGCGGCCGAGCCGCTGCGGCGCACTATGCGTTACCTGCTTCCGCATGTGTGAGCAAGTGGATCGGCACGGACTTCGCGCGCCAGATATCCGAGCAGTACTCGCGGATGGTGCGGTCCGATGAAAATTTGCCGCTGCGCGCGGTGTTGAGTATCGACATCCGGGTCCAGCGGTCAGTATCGCGGTAGGCCTCGGAAACCTTGTTCTGGCAATCGATATAGGACTGAAAGTCGGCCAGCAATAGGTAAGGGTCCTGGTACAGCAGTCCATCAATCAGCGGCCTGAACAATTCGGGATCGCCGCGCGAAAAGAAGCCGCTGCGAATCAGGTCGATGACATCCTTCAAGCCCTGATTGGCGTTGTAGTAATCCATCGGGCGATAGCCCTGCGCCTTCAGCGCGTAGACTTCCTCCGCGCTCAAGCCGAACAAGAAGAAGTTCTCGGCGCCGACTTCGTCGCGAATCTCGATGTTGGCGCCATCCAGCGTCCCGATGGTCAGCGCGCCATTCATCGAAAATTTCATGTTGCCGGTGCCCGATGCTTCTTTGCCCGCCGTGGAAATCTGTTCCGAGAGGTCTGCGGCCGGGTAGACACGCTGGCCGTTCTTGACGTTGAAATTCGGCAGAAACACCACTTTCAGGCGGTCGCGCACGTCGGGATCGCGGTTGATCACATCGCCCACCGAGGTGATGAGCTTGATCATCAGTTTGGCCAGATGATAGCCGGGTGCGGCTTTGCCGCCGAAAATAAAGGTGCGCGGCTGAACCTCGAGAGACGGGTTGGATTTGATGCCGTGATACAGCCACACGATGTGCAGCACCTTCAAGTGCTGGCGTTTGTACTCATGGATGCGCTTCACCAGGACATCGAACATCGTACTCGGATCGATGCTCACGCCTATCCGCACCAATGCACGCGAGGCCAGAGTTTGCTTGTTGAAGTGCTTGATCTCGCCCCAGCGGGAGCGAAATTCAGGGTTGTCGGCCAGGGGTTCGAGCGCCTTGAGCCGGCTCAAATCCTTGATCCAGCCGTCGCCGATGTGCTCCGTGATGAGCTGCGACAGTCGCGGATTGCTCAACACCATCCACCTGCGCGGGGTCACGCCGTTGGTCTTGTTGCTGAATTTCTGCGGCCACATTTCGTAGAAATCCTTGAGCACATCGCGCTTCAGAAGCTCCGAATGCAGCGTCGCAACGCCGTTGATCGCATGACTGCCGACGCACGCCAGATGCGCCATGCGCACGTAGCGCTCGCCCGTTTCGTCGATCAGCGACATGCGCACGATGCGCTCGTCATCGCCTAGAAATCGAATCCGTACTTCCTCGAGGAAGTGCGCATTGATTTCATAGATGATTTGCAGAATTCGCGGCAGCACCCGGCCGAATACTTCGATAGGCCAGCGCTCCAGCGCCTCCGGCAGCAACGTGTGATTGGTGTAGGCAAAGGTCTTGCGCGTCACGTTCCACGCATCGGCCCAGGGCAGCAACGCCTCATCGACCAGCAGCCGCATCAATTCTGGGATGGCCACCGCAGGATGCGTGTCATTGAGCTGTACGGCGAATTTCTCGTGGAATTGATCCACCGGCAGCTTTTGCGTACGCAGGATTCGCATCATGTCCTGCAGTGAACAGGACACGAAGAAATACTGCTGCTCCAGACGCAGTTCTTTGCCGCGCGCCTGCTCGTCGTTTGGGTACAGCACCTTGCTCAAGTTTTCCGATTCGACTTTTTGATTGACCGCGCCGTAGTAATCTCCGCTGTTGAAGATCGCGAAGTCGAAGGACTCCGGAGCCTCGGAGCGCCATAATCGCAGTGTGTTGGCGTTGTTCGTCTTGTAGCCCAGGATGGGTGTGTCGTAGGGCACGCCGATGACGGTCTTGTGCGGCACCCAGCGAATCTTGAGGCGATTCTGTTCATCGACATAAGGATCCGCGCTGCCGCCGAACTTCACTTCGACCGCCCACTCGGGCCGCTTCAGTTCCCACGGATTGCCGAAGCGCAGCCATTTGTCCGTTTTCTCGACCTGCCAACCGTCGACGATTTCCTGATGGAAAATGCCGAATTCATAGCGAATTCCATACCCCACGGCCGGAATCTCCAGCGTGGCCAGCGAATCGATGAAACAGGCGGCCAAACGGCCCAGGCCGCCGTTGCCCAAGCCCGGTTCTTCCTCCTGCTGCAGCAGCTCATCGAGATTCAAGCCCAGCTCGGTCATGCACTCCCGAACTCGATCCAGGATGCCGAGATTGATCAGGTTATTGCCCAGGTGCGGTCCCATCAAAAACTCGGCCGAGAGATACGCCACCGTGCGTGAGGCCTGTTTGGTATAGGCGGCCGCGGTGCTGATCCAGTGCTGCAGCATGCGGTCGCGCACTGCATAGGCCAGCGCCATGTAGTAGTCGTTCTTGGTGGCCAGGGCCGGAAACTTACCCTGCATATAGAACAAGTCGTCCAGGAAGGCGCCCTTGAGGGCCTCCTTGCTGAGCGCCGTGCGGTCGTCATCGAGATTCATTTCGGCTGTCACGGCGACCACATGACTTCGACGGGCGTGCGCGTCTGGCGCAGCACCGCCCGCAACGGCATGTCTTGCACGGGGCCCTGCGCACTCGCAGCAAGGTACGTGCGCCATTTCTCATCACCGGCGATGAGCACGACTATGCGGCGCGAGTCGAGCAGCGCACTCAAATTCAGACTCAAGCGCGAGTGCGGAACAACCGGCGCGCGCATCCCCACGCATCCAGGAACGGCGGCCGGGTTGAGGGCGCTCGAGAGATTGGGCGAGCCCGGGAAAAGCGAGGCCGTATGGCCATCATCGCCCATGCCAAGAATCACCGCATCGAAGGGACGGGGCACGCGCGCAAAGGTCTCCCACGCCGACACGGCGCCCATGTCCGGCGTGGGAGCGCCATTCTTCAGGCCCAGAAACCGCGCCGCCGCCGCCGGGCCTTGGAGCAGCACGTCGCGCACCAGCTTCTCGTTGCTGGCGGGGTCCGAAGGGTCAACCCAGCGTTCATCGGCGAGCGCGATACGAACCAAGCTCCAGTCGAGTTTTTCGTCGCGCAGCAATTCGAACAGCCTGGTCGGGGATTTTCCGCCGGAAACGACCAGGCTGGCCAGTCCGCGCGCCGCGATGGCTGTCGTCAGGCTTGCGGCAATTTGATCCGCAAGGGCACGCGACAATGATTCGATGTCGGAGAATTTTGTGGCAGCAGGCAATGAGTTCATGCAGCGCAGCCTAGCATTTTGCACGCCATGGGGAATACCCAGCCTGGCTCCCGAGCCTTGCTGTGGCACAATGCGCGCACCCCCCTGGCCGGCGCGCTTCAGAGGTTCCCGATGAAGGATTTGACCGACAGTTCGATCGTCAAGAACATTTTGCAAATGGCCCTGCCCATCGCGGCAGGCATGTTCTTTCAGACCTTGTACTTTCTCATCGATCTGTACTTTGTCGCCGGGCTGGGTGATGCCGCGATCGCGGGCGTGGGCGCCGCGGGCAATGTCATGTTCGTCGTGTTTGCGGCTACGCAGGTACTGGGCGTGGGCACCGTCACGCTGATTTCGCACGCTGCGGGGCGCAAGGATCGGACTGAAGCCAATTTGGTTTTCAATCAGAGCCTGGCGCTCTCTGCGAGTTGCACCGTGGTTACGATGGTGCTGGGTCTCTGGCTTGGGCCTTACTACGTGGGAACACTCGGCGCGAGCCCCGCAACGGTGGCCGCCGGAATTCAATACCTGCACTGGTTCCTGCCGAGTCTCGCGCTGCAGTTCGCGCTGGTCGTCATGGGCTCGGCGTTGCGCGGCACGGGGATCGTTCAGCCGACCATGATCGTGCAGGTCCTGACCGTCATTCTGAATGCCGTCTTGGCGCCGATCTTGATTGCCGGCTGGATAACGGGCCATCCCATGGGTGTCGCCGGCGCGGGTCTCGCGAGTTCCATCTCGTTGGCGGTCGGCGTCGTGATGCTCGCCACGTATTTTCACCGCCTGGAAAAATATGTCGGCTTCGATTCCGGACTCTGGCGTCCGCAGTTCGCGGTGTGGCGCCGTCTGTTGCGGATCGGCCTGCCCGCGGGCGGGGAATTTCTGCTCATGTTTTTTTTGATGGCAGTCCTTTACTGGGTTCTGCGCCGCTTTGGCCAGGACGCCCAGGCCGGATTCGGCATCGGCATGCGCATGATGCAAAGCATGTTCTTGCCGGCGATGGCGGTGGCATTTGCCGCCGCGCCCATCGTTGGGCAAAACTTTGCCGCCGGCAAATTTCTGCGGGTTCGCGAAACCTTCACGCTGGCGACGCTGATCGGCAGCTGCATCATGGTATTCCTCACCCTGTTCTGCCAGTGGGGTTCGGCGTGGGTCATCGGCGCCTTTACCAAGGATCCGACCGCCTTGGCGGTGGGCACTCAATATCTGCAGGTGATCTCGTGGAATTTTCTGGCGTCAGGATTCGTGTTCACGTGCTCGGCCGTCTTTCAGGGACTTGGCAATACGGTGCCGGCGGTGCTGAGTTCGGCAAGCCGGCTCGTCACTTTCGTGTTGCCGGTGCTGTGGATGTCGACGCAACCGCATTTTGAATTGATCCACGTGTGGTACGTGTCGGTGGGCAGCGTCGCTTTGCAGGCCATCTTTAGCCTCTGGTTGGTGCGGCGAGAATTCAGGCTGCGCCTGCCCGCGGCCGCGGCGCCCGCTGCCGCGCAATCGCCTTGACGCTCAGGACCTTTATTTCGCTCGCCGGCTGGAGCGCAGCGGCCCTCATCCTGGCGGCGTACGCCTTGCTGTCGTTCGGCAAGATCCAGGCACGCTCCTGGATTTATCAGGTCATGAATATCGTGGGCGCGGCCGGATTCATCATCAATTGCGCCTATAACAATGCGTGGCCGTCGGTGGCGCTCAATGTGGTCTGGATGGGAATTGCATTCTATGCGCTGCGGCGTAATTACAAGTCCTAGCGCATGATCGGCCGGGCAGTGTCCGGCGAAGTCACGGGCGAGTAGTGGGAGCTTCACGCCCACTGTGGCGCGATTCCAGTTCCGCGACCACTTGCGCCAGCGACAAGCCCTTTACCTTCAGCAGCAGCGCTGTGTGAAACAGCAGATCCGCCGCTTCGCCGATGACCTCGCCGTCGGATTGCGCCACGGCGGCCAAGGCCAGTTCCAGGCCTTCTTCGCCGACCTTCTGCGCGATGCGGGTGAGTCCTGCGTCGATGAGTTTTGCGGTGTAGCTGCCTTCGGGCCGCGTGGCGATTCGCTGCGCCACGATTTGTTCGAGGGTTCCCAAAAAGGCGAGATCTTGAGCGAGTGATCGCGGCGCGTCGCGGCCCCAGCAGGTTGTCGTGCCCAAATGACAGGCGGGTCCCAAGGGCTGCGCCAGGATCAGCAGAGTATCCTGATCGCAATCAGCGGAAATACTGCGTACCTCGAGGAAGTGACCCGAACTCTCGCCCTTGGTCCACAAGCGGTCCTTGCTTCGGCTCCAAAAGGTGACGCGGCCGGTGGCCTCAGTCGCCGCCAGGGCTTCGCGATTCATGTAACCCAGCATCAACACCGCCCCGGAGGCGGCATCCTGAATAATGGCTGGCACCAAACCGTTCATTTTTTCCCAATCAAGGGTGGGCAGCGTCATGTTCGCACCTCGATTCCCAGCGCGCGCAACTCGCTCCGCAGGTTTGGAATGCTTATCTCGCCGGAGTGAAACACGCCGGCAGCGAGCGCCGCATCGACGTGCGCCGTTTGGAAGACGTCGGCAAAGTGTTGCGCAGCGCCGGCGCCGCCCGAGGCCACCAGGGGTACGTGACAGATCTCCCGCACCGCCTTGAGTTGCGGGATATCGTACCCGCCGCGCACACCGTCGCTCGCCATGCAATTGAGAACGATCTCGCCGGCGCCGCGCCGCTGCACCTCTTCGGCCCATTCGAGCGTGCTGCGCGCCGTATTTCGCGAACGCCGCACGTCGCCGGTGTATTGGTGCACGCGGTATTGGCCCTCGATGGTTTGGCTGTCGATGCCGACCACCACGCATTGGGCGCCGAATCTCTCGCTCAGTGCGTTGATGAGGTCAGGATTCTCGAGTGCGGGCGAATTGACGGAAATCTTTTCCGCGCCGGCCGACAGGACTTCCTCTGCGCCGGCCACCGAACGAATTCCGCCTGCAACGCAAAACGGGATGTCCAAGGTGCGCGCCACGCGCGAAACCCAGGCGCGGTCCACGCTGCGCCCCTCCGGGCTCGCGGAAATATCATAAAACACCAGTTCATCCGCTCCCTCATCGCGATAGCGCGCCGCAAGCTCCAAGATGTCGCCAACCACCCGGTGATCGCGAAATCGGACGCCTTTGACGACCTGCCCGTCACGCACGTCGAGACAGGGAATTATGCGTTTGGCAAGAATGGTTGCAATTCCTCGACGGGAATCAAGTCTTCCAGCAATGCCTTGCCGCTGATGGCGGCGCTGGCGCCCACCTGCGCCAAGGCGTGCAGATCGTGCGCGTTGCGAATGCCTCCCGAGGCCTGCCATTCGATCCGCGGATAACGCCGCACGGCTTCCGCGTACAGGCCGATGTTCGGCCCCGTCAATGCGCCGTCACGGCCGACATCCGTACACAGCACATGTTTCAATTCCGAGGCAACGTAAGAGTCGACCGCGTTCCACAGGGTGTGCCCGGATTGTCGTTGCCAGCCATGGGTCATGACCCGAGGTACGCCGTGATCATCGATGCACACATCGAAAGCCAGGGTGAGGCGGTCCGGGCCAAAATGCTTGAGCCACGCCTGCACTTGTTCTGCTTGAGTAAGGGCCGCACTGCCAACCACGACTCTCCCGACGCCGGCGTCCAGCACTTGCGCGAGCGCCGCGGTATTGCGTAAGCCGCCGCCCACCTGCAGCTTGAGCGCCTTCTGCGCAGCCAACTGCAGGATGATCGCCCGGTTGTCGAGCGTTCCGCCGCGAGCGCCGTCCAGATCAACGATGTGCAGCCAGTCGGCGCCCAAGTTGCGGTATTTGATCAGCAGCGCCTCTGGGTCGGTTGGATAGCGCGTTTCGGCCTCGAAGTTCCCATGCAGCAGCCGCACGCAATATCCGTCGCGCAAATCGATGGCAGGAATGAGATGCATGGAGCGCTACAGCTCTAGGAAATTTCGCAGCAGGCGGGCGCCGACTTTGGCCGAGCGTTCCGGGTGGAACTGGGCACCGTAGAAATTGCGCCACTGCACGCAGGCGCTGAAAGGATCGCCATACTGTGTAATTGCGATGGTCGCGGCGCCCGCGGGCAGCGCGTAGCTGTGCACGAAGTAGGCGTAGTCGCCTGCACACAGGCCGTCGAGCAAGGCGCTGGGACGCTCGATGCTCAGCGTATTCCAACCCATGTGCGGGACCGGACGGCCGCGCGCCGCCGCGAAGCGGTTGGCGAGTCCGGGGATGATGCCGAGGCATTGCGCCTGGCCTTCCTCCGACGCTTCGAACAGCAGCTGCATCCCCAAGCAAATGCCGAGCACGGGCTGTTGCAGCGATGGAATCAAGGTGTCCAGGTTTTTCTGCCGCAGCCGGGACATCGCATCCGCCGCTGCGCCCACTCCGGGCAGAATCACGTGCGACGCCTCGCGAATCTGTTCCGAGTCCGCCGATACCCGCGAATCTGCGCCGAGACGCTGCAATGCAAACTGCAGCGAGGCGATGTTGGCGCCCCCGCTGGCGATGATCACGACATCGGCGGCGCTCACAGCATCCCCTTGGTGCTGGGCAGCTCCGTGCTCTCGAGGCGTATTGCCTGCCGCAGGCTGCGCCCCACGGCTTTGAAGCAGGATTCGATCATGTGGTGCGAGTTCTCGCCGCGTACGCTCAGGTGCAGGGCGGCGCCCAAGGACTCGCTCAAAGACCTGAAAAAGTGCGGTACCAGTTCGGTGGGCAACTCGCCGACGCGTTCGCGGCTGAATTTCCCCTCCCAGACGAAGCAGGGCCTGCCGCTCAAGTCGAGCGCGACCTGTGCCTCAGCCTCGTCCATGGCCAGCAGAAAGCCGTAGCGCGCAATGCCCCGTTTGTCGCCCAGCGCCTCGCGCAGCGCCGCTCCCAAGGCCAACGCACAATCCTCGACGGTGTGATGTTCGTCTATCTCCAAGTCGCCTGAGCATTCAAGGTTCAATGCGAAGCCGCCGTGCTTTGCGATCTGCTCGAGCATGTGATCGAAAAATCCCAATCCCGTGGCGATGCTGCTGGGACCTTCGCGCGACAAATCGACCTCGACCGTGATGTCGGTCTCCTTGGTCTTGCGATGAGTGCGTGCGCGGCGCGCTTGTCCCAAAATGCGGGCGGCGATGGCCGGCCAGGTTTCGCCCGGCTCGCCTTCCAGCCGGATTCGCAAACCCTGAATGCCGAGATTCGCGGCGAACTCCAAATCCGTGTCCCGGTCGCCGATCATGAAGCTGCGTTGCTTGTCGATTTCATTCGCGGCCAAAAACCCCTCGACCATGCCCAGTTGCGGCTTGCGGCAGGCGCAGTTTTCGCGCTTGAAGTGGGGGCAGATGCAGACCGCCTCGAATTCGATTCCCTGCGAATTGAACAGGTCCAAAATGAAGCGGTGCGCATGCTCGAAGGATTCGCGCGGAAAGTTCGGCGTTCCCAGTCCGTCTTGATTGGTGACCATTACAAAGGCGAACCCGGCGCGCCGCAATTCCAACAGCGCCGGCACGACGCCGGGCATGAGACGAATTTTCGCCAGACTGTCCACCTGTTCATCGGACACTTCCTCGTTCAGTGTGCCGTCGCGATCCAGGAAAAGTATGCGTCGGCCGCTCATGGCTGTCCCACGCAGCGCAACAGCGCATCGTTCTCGGCTCGCGTGCCCACGGAGACTCGCAGGGCGCGGGGCAGGGCGGGATGC
>DATHFB010000328.1:0-5208 GCA_035318305.1 Steroidobacteraceae bacterium
CCGCGCATTGAATCGAAAGGCGGAGCGATTGAAGCGTTCCCAAGGATCGTAGGTGTACATAGGCGGCGCATCTGCCGGCGTCAATAGCGGCACTGCCGGGGGTCCGTCTCGAACAGGCGAGCCGGGCGCCGGCTCGGCGACAACGGCCTCCGCGGCAACGGCCTCGGCGAATGCTGCGGCATTGGCCGCTGCGGCAGCGCTGTCAGCCGCCGGTGTCTGGGCAGGCACGGTGCGGATCGACACCACTTGCGAGGCGCAGCCGCCGAGCGCCAACAGGCCCATGCTCACGATTAGCGCAGCCTTCACTGCCCGCTCCGTGGCCAACGACCCGCCAACATATCCAACATATCCGCCACCTGCTGGCGATCCCCGATTTCACCGAGATGGCCGCCGTGATCGTAGACGATGATTCGCGAGCCCAGCGTATCTTGCAGCCAATCGAGTTCGCGCTTATTGAGAATCAGATCATTGCTGTTGGTTTGCGCGTAGTAGTCACCGTCGGAGCGCAAAGCATCGGCGATGATGTCGAGACGATTGGCGGCAATCAAGGACGCGCTGGTTGCCTCGGGGCGGCGCCTGAGGTAGTACGGAGCGAAGACTTTTGTAAAGTAGTCGGCGAAGGGTTTTGCGCGCAGATCACGTTGGATGTCCTCGAGCGAGTCGCCCACTTTCGGCTGACGCTCAGGATCGATGACCGCTCCGGTCTTCGCGTACAGATCCCCGATGAAGAACATGTCGACCAGCTGCAGGCGATACGTCAACGCAATTGCCTGCGAGAATTCGGCGTCTGTCTTGAGCGTGACGGCGGCCGCGCTGAGTATGAAATTCTGATCCAGCTGCAGCCGGTCCGAGGCGCGGTACAAATTGGCAATCTGCGCGTAGAGCCGGCGATACAAAAGTTCCACTCCCATCTCGCCGTGACCGATGGTCGCCGCAAACAGCCGGTCGAGGCGGCCCACTGAGGAAAACAGACTGACGGGAGGATTGATCATGACCACGCGATGGATCTTGAGCTTGCCCTCGCTCGCGTCGATCGATTTGACGATGGCCGCGTTCGCGCCTCCCAGACTGAAACCCAGCAGGTCGATATCGGTTATTCGAACCTTGCGTGGCAGATGGGCAATGATTTCTTGCATGGCCGCGTATAGATCATGGCCATCCTGCATCAGGTCGCCGGCGACCCCCGTGCTCGACGTCGACACGATGAATCCCGAAAACGTCGGTGAGGGCATCGTCAAAACGTGGTAGCCGGCGCCATAGAGAGCAGCACGCAATACGGAAATTGTTTTGTTGTTGCCATCGCTCCCGGTGCCGGAGATGACAATCGCGAGCGGGGCCGGCTTTTTCTGGGCAGACAGCCAGACGCGCAGCTTCCCGTCAAACCAGAGTATCTCTGGAACGGGAAGTCTCCAGGGCAACGTCATATTGATTTCGTAGAGCGGCACCTTGGCGGGCAATGGCGCCATGGCGTCCGGCGGCGTTCCGAATACCGTCGCGCGCAAGCCCGCTGAGTCGGAGAGACCGGTGGCTGGGCCAGGCGCGGGCTGTAATTGCGGCGGTAGTTCGGTCGGTTCTGCCTGGATGGCGAAAGGTGCACTACATACCAACGCGAAGGCAATCAGCAGCAATCGTCTGGAAATTCCCATTATTGTTACGATAGCAGCAACTGCATCGGGGATCGACGACGCTCTGCGTAGGAATGGCCCTACGCGAACACCGCGTCTGTCGCAACTATCGGGTGTGCGAATGATCAAGAGTAAGCGGCCTTCTGCAAAGCTCGCGCCCCTCGAGACGCTGTTGGAATCGGCTCGCGGTCACGCCCTGCCGTTGCCGCAAAGACTGGCGCAGCTGTATGGGGCGTTTCGCATGTCGAAGCCGCGCTCACGCCCTCACGTGTTCAGCAATTTCGTCAGTACCTTGGACGGCGTCGTATCGCTTCAAGTCAAAGGGCACAGCGGCGGCGGCGACATCAGTGGTTTCAGCGGCCAGGATCGCATGGTGATGGGGCTGCTGCGCGCAGCGGCTGACGTTGTGATTGTCGGTTCCGGGACTCTCGATGCCGATCCGCAGCACGTTTGGACGCCCGAGTCCATTTGTCCCGAACTAGCCCGCGAATATCATCAACTGAAGCGCGATCTCGGCAACCCCAGAGCTTCGCTCAATGTGATCGTGAGCGGACGTGGTCCCGTCAACCTGCGGCTGCCGGTGTTCGCATCCGGACGGGTGCCCGCCGTGATCCTGACGACGGCGCAAGGCGCGAAACGATTGCTCCAACAAAAAGTCCCCGATTCTGTGCGAATCCACGCCATCCGGCGCCGTGCAGGAGAAATACCGGCAGCAGCCATTCTCGAAGCAGTCGATCGAGTGAGCGGCGGCGCTGGACGGATCCTCGTTGAAGGCGGCCCGCGGTTGCTCGGCACGTTTTATAAGGAGCGGCTCATGGATGAGCAGTTTCTCTCACTCGCGCCGCAGCTCTCGGGAAGAGAGTTCGGTGATGCGCGAATGAGCCTCGTGATGGGCAAATCGTTTGCACCGCGCGACCCGCGATGGGGCGAACTGATCGATGCACGTCGCGGCGGCAAGCTGCTGTTTCTCCGTTACTCGTTCTCAACCGGCCGCTGAATCGCGGGTGGCCCGTCACTTCGATTCGGGTGCCGTGGTGTGAAATTCCGGCAATTCCCTGCATGCGGCGTCGATCGCCATAATTCTCGGATATGGATTCATATCGACTGCGAAGCGGCGCGCATTGAACACCTGCGGCACCAGACAGACATCGGCCAGAGTCGGGGAGTTGCCATGGCAGAATCTTCCCGTCGCGGCATCTCGCACCAGCCATCGCTCCAGCGCGCTAAATCCCACTTGCACCCAGTGCCGATACCAAGCGTCGCGAGTTTCCTTGTCCAAGCTCAACTTGTCTTCGAGGTAGCGCAGCACCCGTAAATTATTGAGCGGGTGTATATCACTGGTGATCGCCAGAGTCAGGGCGCGCACGCGTGCGCGGGCCAAAGGCTCAGCCGGCAGCAAGCGCGGACTTGGGTAAATCTCGTCCAAATACTCCATGATGGCCACGGACTGCGTGAGCACCGCACCGTCATCCAGAGTCAAGGCGGGCACGAAACCCTGAACATTGATGCTCAAGAACTCCGACAGCCGATGCTCACCGGCTCGCAGGTTTTTGGCGATCGATGTGTACGGCAACTTCTTCAATGCCAGGGCAATTCGCACCCGGTAGGAAGCCGAACTCAACCCGTAACCATATAAAATCATCCAACGGAGTATATTGCAGGACGAATCGAATCTGATCAGAGCGGGGTTATTTATGTTCAAACAGGCGATCCTAGCGGTTGCTCTCTCCGGCGCGATACTGGCCGGTCCTTGCATGGCGCACGCGAAACTGGAAAGTTCTTCGCCGGCCAAGGACGCCCATCTCACCGCACCGCCCAAAACACTGACGCTGACTTTCAATGAGGCCGCGCAGGTTGCCGTATTGAAACTGATCAGCGGCGGCAAGGAGATTCCGATTGCGGTCGACAAGAGCGCTAAGGCCAGTCCGACGTTCACCTATCCTCTGCCCGCGCTCGCGCCGGGAAGCTACACGGTGCAGTGGACCGCAATGGCTGCGGATGATGGCCACCTGACGAAGGGTTCCTTTGTCTTCTCGATCGCGGGCTAGGCGCCCCTGAGGCAAGATCGGTGGAATTCAGTGGCTGGGACGCTGCGACGGCATGCGCAAAGGCGGCCACCTATGCTGCGACCCTCGGTGCGGCCGGGGCCATCTTTTTCCTGGCGTACAGCCGCGATCTGCTGCACGAGCCGCTGCGCTTGCGCATTCGACGCCTCGTCGGCATCTTGCTCATGGTCTCAGCGTTCGCGAGTTGCGCGAAAATCCTGTTGAGCGCGGGCTCGATGAGCGGCGATCTTGCCGGAATGTTCGATCGCGACTCTGCGCGCATGATCCTTGGTGCGGGCGAAGGCCGCGCAACCGCTATGCGTGTGGCGGGATTGGCCCTTGCCGCTCTGGCCATCCCGTCAAATCCTCGTTTTCGAGTGCTGGCGCTGCTGGGCGCGGCCACCGCATCGATCTCATTCGCGGGTGTCGGACACATTCGTGCGTTGCCGAGCCTCGCACCCTCGCTGCTGCTATCCGTACACCTGTTATGCGCCGCGTTTTGGCTGGGCGCATTGGCGCCGCTGTTGATCGCGACGCGCGACGGCAATCACTCGCAAATCGCTTCCATCGCATCGCGTTTCGGCAAATTGGCGGTCGGCGTCGTGGTACTGCTGGTGGCCGCAGGAATAGGCGTGCTGTGGATCTTGATCGGCGATGCGGCGAAATTCTGGAGCAGCGATTACGGACGCATGGTGGCCATCAAGCTGTTCGGCGTCGCAGCTCTGTTGAGCGTTGCCGCAATGAATAAGCTGTACTTGACTCCGAAGCTGCTCAAGGGCGATCGCAAAGCCCTCATCCAGTTTCGGCGGTCGGTGCAGACTGAGATGATCATCGGCGCGCTGATTTTGCTGATCACTGCGACGTTCACCACGATTACAGGACCGCCGCGCTAAGCCCGCGAAGGCTACGACTCATGACGGCCCGGCGTAATCGACGTAGAGACTTCCCCGCTCTCCCGAGACGCACGCATCCACCTCGAATGTGGAGCGTATCAGTGCAGGGGTCAATGTACTTTCGGTCGCGCCGTCGCCAGCCACGCGGCCGTTCGATAGCGCGAAGATGCGGCTCGCGTAGCGGCCCGCAAGCGTGAGATCGTGCAGAGAAGCAATCACCAACTTGCCGCTCTTTGCCAGCCCCTGCAGTCGCCACGCGATTTCCAAAGCGTGCTTGGGATCGAGTCCGGCAATGGGTTCATCGACGATCAGCACGTCCGGATTCGCAACCAGCGCCCGCGCCAGCATTGCGCGTGCGAGTTCCCCGCCGGATAACGTGGTTGCGGGTTGCTGACGGTGGTCGAGCAAATCGCAGATCTGCAGCACCTGCGTAATTTGCGGCCCAAAGCTGGCAGGTAAACCACCGAAGGCCGGCAACGTCGGCGTCAGGCCCAATGCCACCAACCGTTCCACGGAGATGGGCCATTCGCAACGGGGATTCTGCGGCAGATAGGCGCGCCGGCGAGCCAATTTCATCCTGGAGAGCGCGTGAATAGAAACCCCATCCAGCAGCACGCTGCCGGAATCGGGATTGAGGAGCCCCGC
>DATHFB010000329.1:0-2731 GCA_035318305.1 Steroidobacteraceae bacterium
GGAATGACCCAATAGCTATTGGGCAAGGGTCGGTTCATGGGGTCATTTTAGCAGCGATTCAAACCCGCATCGGGACGGCGGCCGGCACCTTTCGGCCCGGCCGCAATTTGGAAATGTGAAGTGTGCAATCCTCATCCCTCCAATTTAACCAATATTTGGTCGGCATCGTGGGCGCATGCGGGGTAAGATAGCGGCCGTGTTGAACTCCAACTCCTTGAAAATGCGGACCTTCCTTGCCTCTGCATTCTTGACGCTTTCTGCCTTCAGCGGGATGTCGGCGAGTTTGGCTGCCGCACCGCCCGAGGCAACGCCGCTTGAGTCCGCAGCGGTCCCCGCGGACTACCGCATCGGTCCGGGCGATACCCTGAAGGTGGACGTCTTTCAGAATGAGGAACTGTCCGTGACGGTGCCCGTGCGTCCCGACGGGAAGATTTCAACGCCGCTGGTGGAGGACATGGTCGCAGTCGGCAAGACGCCCTCAAACCTGGCGCGCGACATCGAAAAGTCGCTGAGCGAATATGTCAAAGCGCCCAAGGTCAATGTGGTCGTCATGATTGCGGTGAGCGTCTATAGCCAGGTGAAAGTGATTGGTCAGGTGAAAACCCCGCAGGCGCTGCCTTATCGTGATGGGATGACCATTCTCGATGCGGTGCTCGCGGTGGGCGGTTTGGGCCAATTCGCCGCCGGCAACCGTGCGCATGTGGTGCGTACCGAAAACGGTAAGCAAACCGAAATCAAGGTGAAACTCGATGCGTTGGTCAACAACGGCGACATGAAACAGAATTTATTGCTCAAGCCCGGCGACGTTCTGGTCGTTCCGGAAACCCGCTTCTGATGCGAAGCGCCGACTCATGACGCCGGCACTCGATCACGTCTTTGATGAAATTCGCGGTGCGTGGCGATTTCGATGGGCCGCCTTGGTTGTCGCCTTGACGGCGGCAATCGCAGGTTGGGCGATCGTGTTTGCGCTGCCGGACCGTTACGCCGCGGATGCGCGGGTATTCGTCGATACGCGAACGGCGTTGAAACCCGCATTGCAAGGCTTGACGACGGATCAGAACGTCGACGCCCAAATCAACTATGTGCGCCAATCCTTGCTCGAAGGACCGCAGCTGGAAAAGATTGCCCGGGACACGGGCGTATTGCCGGATGCGACGACGGACCCGCGCGCACGCGGCAGGATTCTCGACCGGTTCAGCGACCGCATCGCCCTGACGGTGACGAACGCAGGCAGTCAAGGCGATGAGCGCAGTACCGCAGGCACGATCTATTCGTTTCACTACATTGACAGCAGCCGCGAGCGCAGCCTGCACGTTGTGCAGACCTTGCTCAATACGTTTGTGGAGCAAACCCTGGGGGGTAAGCGCGAGGGCTCCGAGAATGCGCAAAAGTTTCTCGAAACGCAGATCAAGGACTATGAGCAGCGCCTGAGTGCCGCCGAGGACAAGCTGGCGGCGTTCAAGAAGAAAAATGTCGGGTTGATGCCGAGCGACCAGGGCGGCTATTTCGCGCAGCTGCAAAAAGAGGTGGATGCGGCCAAGAAGGCCGAGACGGACCTGTCCATCGCCATGAGCCGGCGCGAAGAATTGGCAAAACAGCTGCGCAGCGATTCGGTGGTGTCGACGACGGGCAGTTCGGTGATTTCCGGCGTGCGAGGACAAGGCGGGGGCAGCGACACGCTGAGCCGTATCCAAGAGACTCAGGCGAAGCTCGACGAACTGCGCCTCAAGTACACCGACAAGCACCCGGATGTCATCGCGACGCGCGCAACCCTCGATGAACTGAAAAAGCGCCGGGTCACGGAACTGGAAAGCCTGCGGCGCGGCGATTCGAGCGCCGTCGCCTCCAGCGGTGCCGGCAATAATCCGGTCTATCAGAGCATGCAGCTCGAACTGAACAAGGTGGACGTCGAAATCGCGGCGTTGCGCCGGGAGTTCGCGCAGCATCAAGGCAGCGTTGCGGAGCTGCGCCAGCGGCTCAACAGCGCCCCGCAAGTCGAGGCCGAGTATCAGCAGCTCAACCGCGACTACGATGTGAACAAGGCGCAGTACAGCGCATTGCTCGCAAGCTATCAAAAGGCGCGATTGGGCGAACGGGCCGATAACGCGGGTTCGGTTCGCTTCGAAGTGGCCCTTCCGCCCACATCGCCGGTCACACCCGTATGGCCAAGACGCACCGTCTGGCTTGCTGAAATTTGGCTTGCTGCACTGGCAGTGGGCGCCGGCGTCGCCTATGGGCTGCATACCTTGCGACCGATCGTGAGTTCGGCGCGCGCCATCAATGAATTGACCAGTTTTCCGGTACTCGGAGTGGTGAGTGCCGCATTTCCGCGGCGCGAGCGCAGGGAATTTTGGCGCCATTTATTGAGTTTCTCGGCGGCAACTTCGAGCCTGCTGGTGTTGCTTGTGATCGTTTTGGTGCTGAACTGGACGGGCGCGAGATTGAGCGTGGCGGCGATTCAGGCCCTGGTGAAGACATGAGCTTGGTTGAACAGGCCATTGCCCGCCTGAAAAAGCAGCAGGGCGGCGCGAAAATCGCATCATCCGAGAGCACGATCAAGTCACTGTCGCGCTTCGCCGTCATCGAGCCGGATGACCCGGCCGCGTTGGCGAAGCGTCTGCCGGTTGACCTGAACGCGTTGCGCGCCTCCGGCTATTTGCCGGATAAAGAAAGGGAGCGCCAGTTCACCGATCAGTATCGGCGAATCAAGCGTCCCTTGATCGACAAGGCC
>DATHFB010000330.1:0-5464 GCA_035318305.1 Steroidobacteraceae bacterium
ACATCCTCGCTCGGCATGCCGCTGCGCCGGCTGCTGCGCAGCGTCAGCAGTCCGCCCCCCAGCACGGCGATGACCAGAAGGAAGATGATGATGGTTTTGAGCACTTAGGAGCCTTGCCGGGAGCCAGGCTCCTGGGTCATAACCCGGATCAAGCCTTCCTGCGAGACGCTGGCGACCAAGCGGCCGTCGCGCGCGAACACACTGCCGCGGGTAAAGCCTCGCGCTCCGGAGGCGCTGGGGCTGTCCATGGCATACAGCAGCCAGTCGTCGACCCGAACGCTGCGATGAAACCACATCGCATGATCGATGCTCGCAATCACCAGTTTATCTCGCATCATGGACAGTCCGTGAGGCTTGAGCGCCGTGTCGAGCAATTGAAAGTCCGAAGCATATGCCAAAAGACAACGATGCAGGGCCTCGTCATCGGGCAGCGTATCGACGGCGCGTATCCAGACGTGTTTGAGCGGCGGCGCGTTCGGCGCGCGCGCGAGGCTGGGCGGCTCCACCGGCCTGAATTCAAAGGGGCGCTTCTGCTGCAGAATTTTCAGCAGCGCAGACGGCAGATTCGGATTCGAGGCCAGAAATTGGTCGAGATCGGGCAGCGCTTCAGGTTGCGGCACATCGGGCATGGGGAACTGATGGTCCAACCCGGCTTCCGGTATTTGAAAGGATGCCGACATGTTGAATATCTGCTGCCCGTACTGAATTGCGACCACGCGCCGCATGGCAAAATGCTTGCCGTCCCAGGCGCGGTCCACTTCGTAGACGATCGGCGAATTGAAGTCCCCGCGACGCAGGAAATAGGCGTGCAGCGAGTGCACTTCGCGATTTTCCACCGTCGCCGTCGCCGCCACCAGCGCCTGGCCCAACACCTGGCCGCCGAAAACCTGGGGACTGCCAATGTCGCGGCTCTGTCCTCGAAACAGATTGATCTCGAGGCGCTCGAGAGTCATGACCTTGATCAGGTCTTCGAGTAGCTGATTCATGTAGGAGCCTGCCTGAGTGCCTAGGCCGAATCCGCGCCGCCCACGCCCAGCCGCTTCTGCATGATCGGACTGGTGGTGGTGTACTGCAGGAACTGGCGCTTCTCGGGGAACAAATGATGCTGTATTGCGAAAGCCGTGAGCGCGGCTTCGTGAAAGCCGCTCAAGATGAGTTTTTTCTTGCCCGGATAGGCGTTGATGTCGCCGATGGCAAAGATTCCCGGCACGCTGGTCTGAAATTTTTCGGTGTCGACCTTGAGCGCCTTTCTCTCCAGCTCCAAGCCCCATTCTGCAATGGGCCCGAGTTTTGGGTGCAGGCCGAAGAAAGCAAACACATGATCCACCGCGACCTTGCGCGTCTGCCCATCGGCCGTATGCACGTCGAGCCCCGTGAGTTTGCCGCCTTCTTGATGGATTGCGACGGCGTTGCCCTCGAGCAAGCGCATCTTGCCGGCCGCAACCAAGTCGCGCATGCGGGCGACCGTGGCGGGCGCTGCGCGAAAGTCCGCGCGCCGGTGCACCAAGGTCAGTGAGCGTGCTTTTTCGCAAAACGCCACCGTCCAATCGAGCGCCGAATCGCCGCCGCCGCAGATCACCAAGTCCTGATTGAAAAAATCGCCGGCCGACCGAACACGATAATGCACGGTCTTGCCCTCGAACGCTTCAATGCCCGGGATGCTCAAGCGCCGCGGCTGGAAGGAGCCGACGCCGGCGGCAATGACCACCGCACCGGCCGTCAACCGAGTGCCCGTTGAGGTGGCAATGTGGAACTTGCCGTTGCCGAGCACGCGCAATTCGGTCACTTCTTGGCCCAGATGAAAGGTCGCATTGAAAGGCTTCACTTGCTCCAGCAAGCGATCGATCAATTCCTGCGCCCCGCAGATGGGCAGCGCCGGAATGTCGTAAATCGGCTTGTCCGGATAGAGTTCGGTGCACTGACCGCCCGGCAAGCTCAGCGAATCGATGATATGCGTGCTGATGCCGAGAAGGCCCAGTTCGAAGATCTGAAACAGCCCTACGGGGCCCGCGCCGATGATGACCGTTTCGACGTATTGTTCCGACATTTAAAGCCTGATTCCTTACTTGTCAGCATTATTCGGGCCGCGGATTGTAGCTGAATGCGCTGAGGTCTTGGGGTAAGGGCGAAACCCACTCTCTCAAGCAACCAGATTCCATCCAGAAGGTACATATGTAGAGACTGGGTCCCGCATGCGCCGAGTGGAAGGCTTTGCGAGGCGTATGCCCTTGTTTGGTAAGCCAAAACCGTCGAGCCTGAAGGATATTGGGATGATGCACGCACAAGTTACCCCGCTTTCTGACCCGCACTTGGTTTCGCACGAGGACGGGGCCCGGGATTCGACCCGGCCCATCCGCGCCCTAAATCGGGGACTGGACGTGTTGACGGAATTGAATCGCCTGGAGCGCGCGGCCATCAACACGCTGGCCGCCGCCGTGGGCCTGCCCCGCACCACGACTTATCGCATTTTGGAAACCTTGCGCCTTGCCGGATACGTTGCCCGCGACGCACACGATGACTGCTACCGGCCGACGATCATGGTGCGGGCCCTCTCGGACGGCTTCGATGACGAAGCGTTGGTCGCACATATCGCCAAACCGCTGCTCGCCACCCTCGGCGCCCAAATTGTTTGGCCCGTGGCGGTCGCGACGCCATCCGGTTCGACCATGATGATCCGCGAAACCACGGATCGCCAAAGTCCTCTGGCGTTGGAACAGTACAGTGCCGGCGTTCGCGTGCCGATGTTGGCCTCAGCCGCCGGGCGCGCATATCTGGCGTTCTGCTCGACACAACAGCGCGATGCCATGCTCGAGCTGCTGGCACGCTCGTCGCTGCCGGAAGATCGCCTGGCGCGTAATCGAATTGAAGTCGAGCGATTGCTCAGCGAAACGCGAACGCAGGGCTTCGGCATGACGCATCGCGCACGGCGCGTATCGGAAGAAACCAGCCTGGCCATTCCGGTTCGCGCCAAGGATCGAATCCTCGCCACCGTCACGGTTCGATACGCGGCCACCGCGGTGCCGCTGCGAACGGCGGTGGAGCAATTTCTGCCGAAGATGCGCGAGGTCGCTCAAAAAATCGAGAGCCAGTTCGCCTAGAGGCTCCCAGCTACTTGCGCAGCACGTTGCGCACGCCGCCCGATATCAGGGCGGTCACGTCGAGCAAGGCCCCTGCCATGGCGAGGCCATCCGGTGCCGCCAGATATCGAGGGCGCCAAACCGGATCGAATTTCTGTTTGAATTTGCGCAGACCCTCGAAGTTGTAAAACGTTTCTCCGTAGCGCTGCACCATGCGCCCGAGCTTGTGCCACGCGGGAGCCAGCGCGTGCTCCTCCAATCCCGACAACGGCGCCATCCCGAGATTGAACCAGCGGAAGCCCTGCGCCCGGCCCCACAGCATGCATTCGATCAGCATGAAATCGACGACGCCTTTGGGCGCGGCAGTGCTATAGCGCATGAGATCCACCGACAATTCGTTCGAGCCGCCGCGCCATAGGTTGGCGAAGGCAACTATCGCTCCCTGGTGGCGGACAACGCCGACGTCGAAATGCGCGATATAGCGTTCCTCGAAGAAACCCAAGGAAAAGCGTTTCTCGGCGGTATTCTTTTCTGCGAGCCACGCATCCGAGACTGCGCGCAGATCCGGCAGAATCGCCGGTACGTCGCAGCGCGCGACCATTTCAAAGGTTGCGCCGTCGCGGCCGGCGCGGCGGTGCGTCTGGCGCAGATCCGACCGTGCCGCGCCTTCAAGCGAGAAGGTCTCGAGCGGGACCCGCGCCTCTTCGCCAAGCTTGCTCAAATTCAAGCCCAAATCGATGTACAAAGGCAGCCGCTCCGGCGTGACCTGGTAGAACACCGGAGAGACCGCCATGCCGTCGCAATCCTCCATGAACTCCCAGGCCAGCGCTTCGCCGAGGTCGATGGGCCCAATGGGATCGCCCATCGCCACCCAGCTGCTGCCGGATGACTGAAACATGATGCAGGCGGTGCGGTCTTTATTGAACAGCAGATTCTTGTCGCCCAGCAGCGCAAGATTCGCCGTCGTGTCCTCGCCCTTCTCGATCAACTCTGCCACGCATTCCAAGTCCGCCTCTCGCGGCGCCGAAAACCGCGGTGGCGCCGGCCGCAGCACGCGCCATAATCCGTACGCGGCGGCGATGATGACGGCGAGCAGCGAGGCGCGCAGGCTGCGGGGCGCCGAGGCGTGAAAGGCAAACTGCCACCACAGTTCTTTATCGTAGGGTAGGTGTCGATAAGCGAAAAGTACCAGCCATCCCGCCGTCAACAACACCAAAAAGAAAGCCACAATCCACGCACTGGAATAGTGCTGCTCGATGAGCGAGGCGCGCCGCCGGAAGCGCGTGCGCGCGACCGTCAGAATTATGACGACCAAACTCAAGACGGTTGCCTCTTCGTAGTCGAAGCCCTTGAGCAAAGACACCAAGATCCCGGCGCACAACAGCCAAATGGTAATCCACCATGCCGTGTGCAACCGCCGGTACAAACCGTGGGCGATGATGAGCAAGCCGACGCCCACCACGCTGCCGAGAAGATGCGACAGCTCCAGCACCGACAGCGGTACAAAATTTCGCAGCAGCGCCAAACGGCTGCCGAGGCCGGGAGTGGCGCCGGAAAACAGCAACACGGCTCCTGCAAGGAATACGGCGATGGCGATGGCCTGGGGCGTGACGGCAATGAGCAAAGCGCGGATCAGCCGCGCGGCGCGGATCACGGGCGCGCGGTGTATCCAGACCTCATGCGCGCCCAGCAGCACGAGCGCCAGGGCAAAGGGTGCGAAATAATAAATGGCGCGGTAGGCCACCAGCGCACCCAACAGCCGATCCTTGGGCACCTCGGGCAGCAGCAGCAAGAGGACGAATTCGAACACGCCGATGCCGCCGGGAACATTGCTGATGGCGCCGGCGGCGAGAGCTATCAGGTATACGCCCGCAAATGCGAAGAAGCTGAGGGAAGCCTCACGCGGCAGCAGCACGAACAAAACGCTGCTGGCGCACAACATGTCGATACAGCTGATGCCGATCTGTGCGAATGCCACCGCTGGTTTCGGCACGGGAATGACGAAACGCCGGAACCGCAATGGAGCGTGGCGGGTGCAGACCAGCCACAGGTACCCGGCGACGCCCGTCAGCAGCGCGACGCCCGCGGCAATGGCCAGCCACGCATGCACATGCAGTATCGATCCGGACATCCCGGCATTCGACAGCAGCGATGCACCGAGCAGCACACTGGCCCCGAGGAAAAAAGTCAGCGTGCCGAATGCGATGATGGTCGCGATTTGTTTGGCGCTCAAGCCCAGCGCCGTGTAGGCACGATAGCGAACCGCGCCGCCGCTCAGCGAATTCAATCCGACGTTGTGGCCGATGGCGTATCCCATGAACGATATCAAGGCAACGCGCGGATAGGGAATGTGAGCGCCCGCGAAACGGACCGCGAGCGCATCGTAC
>DATHFB010000331.1:0-2638 GCA_035318305.1 Steroidobacteraceae bacterium
ACTCTCACGGCCAGCTTCGAAACGCGGTACTAGCGCCGCCATGCGCGCGACGCCGCGGGTCTGCGCGATGCTGGGGTTGGCGGTCGGCGCCGCGTCCCGGCCCGCGTCTGTCCTCGCCGCCGAAATTCTGGCGGAGCCACCCTCGGATCTCATCGTGACCGTGTATCGCGCGCCCTATCGGAATGGCGGATCAATTGACCTGGATGACCTGCAGGGCTTTGCGCTGATCAGCGAAACGCGCATCGTGCACCTGCCCGCGGGAAGGAGCCGCCTGCGCTTCGAAGGAGTCGCCGATGGCATCGAAACGGCGAGCGCCATTATCACCGGCTTTGCGGGCGGGGTGATCGAAAAGAACCGCGATGCGAGATTGTTGAGCCCGGCCGCACTGGTCGCCGCTACTCTGGGAAAGCCGGTGGAATTGCTGCGCACGATCCGCAAGACCGGCAAGACCGAACGGCAGACCGGCACGCTGCTGTCCGATGCGGGCGGCGTGGTGTTTCAAACGCCGCAGGGCATCGAGGCGTTGCGGTGTTCAGGTTTGCCGGAAACCTTTAGTTTCGAGCCGGTCTCCGGCTTGTCCGCACGCCCCACGCTGTCGGTCGAAGTGCGCAGCCCGCGCGCTGAGACCAAACAAGTGACGCTGTCCTACCTGTCGCGGGGTTTCGATTGGGCCGCGGACTACACCGCGACCCTGTCGGACGACGGCAAGAGCTTCGACCTCGGTGCCTGGGTTACGCTGGCCAATTCCAATGGCGTGGGATTTCCCTCCGCGCACACGCAAGTGGTCGCGGGAACGGTGAATCGCGCGAACGGCGAGGAAGAGGTTGAACCGATCGACATCGGCGGACCGATGCTGGCGCAATGCTGGCCGCGCGGCTCGACCAGCGATGTGTCCGAAATCCGAATGTTCAAACTGGCGGACGACGAATTCAAGGCAAATGCGCCGATGCCGATGGCGATGCGTGTCGCTTCCCTGCAAGAAGTCGTGGTCGCCGGCGCCAAGAATGTGCAGCAAGAGCAGCTGGGCGATTTGAAGCTGTATCGCGTGCCCGAGCGCACCACGCTGGCCAGCCGCCAATCCAAGCAGGTGCGCTTGATGGATCGCACCGGTATCCCGGTCAACACCGTGTATGGCGCGGATGTAGACGTCGAGGAGGATGACGCCGTTTCGACCCCCGCCCACCGGTTGCTCCGAACCAAGAACTCGGCCGCGAATCATTTGGGCCTTCCGCTGCCCTCCGGCGGCGTCGCGGTGTTTGGCGCGGTTGGAGGCCAGAGATTGCTCGAGCACGAGTCCGACCTGCGCGATACGGCGGCGGACGAGGAAGTCGAAATCAATATGGGAGAAAGCCCGGACGTTCAAGTGACGGCCAACAAGGAAAAGGTTTCCATCGACCGGGCGCCGGACTTGCTGCCGCTGGTGCCCGGAGTGAGCCTGCGATCGGTAAAAATCGGGGCCGCCAATCGCGTCGCCATCAGCAATGCCCGCGCGAGCGGCATTGAATTCGAGTTGCGGCTGCAGCTCGAGGCGGGTGCGCGCGTGGTCCGCGCCGACCATGCGCTGGGCGCCAAAAACGGCCGACCCATTTTTCGCCTCCACGTTCCCGCCAATGAAACTGTTACGGTGCGCTACCAGATTCAACGCACCGCCGAGCGAATTTTGCGCACTCCATAGCGGTTGCCGCCGCCGCCGTAGCTTACAATCGCCCGATGTTGGGAATCTTTAAACTGGCGGCGCTGTCGCGATGGTGAGAAGTCGCCAGTCGCGGATCAAGAACTACTTCGCCGAAAATAGGCTGTTTACCGTTCGCAGCATCGTCGCCGGCGTCATCGCCGCGGTGCTGCTGATCACCGTGGCGGGGCGCCTGTTCTACCTGCAGGTGCTCAAGTACGACTACTACCACAATCTTTCGCAGGGCAACAGCATTCGCACGGAGCCCATCCCGCCCAGCCGGGGCTTGATTCTGGACCGTCACGGCGTGGTGTTGGCGGACAATCTGCCCGCCTTCAATGTCGAACTGATTCGTGAACAAGTCGGCGACACCAAGGCGCTCGATGTCACGCTGGCGCAGTTGGTCAGTATTGGACTGCTGCGCAACGAAGAGGTCGGCAATATCCGCCGCACGGTCCTGCTGCATAAGGTTTACGAGAGCGTGCCGGTCAAGCTGCTCTTGAACGAGGAGGAGATGGCGCGATTCGCGGTGCATCGCTACCAATTCTCGGGCGTGGACATTCGCGCGCGGCTGGCGCGCCATTACCCCTTGCGGGAAATGGGTGTTCACGCCATCGGCTATGTGAGCGCGATCAACGAGCAAGATTTGAAGCAAATCGACAGCGCGGAATATGCCGGCACCAGCCTCATCGGCAAACTCGGCGTCGAAGGTGCTTACGAGCAGAAGCTGCACGGCAAACCGGGATTCAGAGAACTGGAAGTGAATGCCGCCGGCCGCCCCGTAGACAAGCAGGGTGGCTACGCCTCCGAACTCAAGACTCGCCTCCCGGTCGCGGGAGAGGACTTGATCCTAGGCATGGATGTGCGCGTGCAAAGAGTTGCCGAGGAGGCGTTGGTGGGCAAGCGCGGATCGGTGGTCGCGCTCGATCCGAAAACCGGCGATATCATCGCGCTGGCCAGCACGCC
>DATHFB010000332.1:0-6655 GCA_035318305.1 Steroidobacteraceae bacterium
CCAAGGGCGCTAATTTCGAGACCTACGCCGGCATCCGCATACGCGGCGCCATGCTGGACGAAGTGCGCAAGTCCGATTGGACGCCGCGGTCGGTGCATCGAAACATGCGGGAGATGGCGGATGTCGTTCGCAAGATCGAAAACGCCAAAGGACAGGATGCGACGCCCACCGATATTGCCGGGGGCCTCGGCGTCTCCATCGAGGAATATCACAAGCTGGTGCAGGACGCGGCGAGTTGCCGGTTGTTCAGTTTCGATCAAATGGGATCCAGTGAGGATGAATCGAGCCCCGCCGATCACGCGCGCGACGATGGGCCGGGTCCCCTGGATGACATGGAGGACGCCGGTTTTCGCGGCGCGCTCGGCTCAGCCATCAACCTGTTGCCGGAGCGGGAGAAACTGGTGCTCTCTCTGTACTACGACGATGACATGAACTTGCGGGAGATCGGCGAAGTGCTCGAGGTTTCGGAATCCCGCGTGTGCCAGATTCATGGCCAGGCGCTGGTGCGCTTGCGGGCCCGGTTAGCGGAGTGGCTGTCGCCGAATTGATCCCATGGATATCTTAAGCATCATCGGCATCGTGCTTGCGCTGATCGCGATCATCGGCGGCGCGATTCTCAAAGGCAGCAGCGCCGGCGCGCTGGTCGGCAGCGCGGCATTCGTCATTGTCGTCGTGGGCACGCTCGCCGCCAGCCTGGTGCAGACACCCATGGCCACATTCCTGCGGGCCTGGAAAATCGTTTCCTGGGTGTTCAAACCGCCGGTGAACAATCCCGCGGCCATGATCGAAAAAATAGTCGAGTGGAGCAACATCGCGCGCAAGCAGGGTTTGCTCGGATTGGAATCGGCGGTCGAAGGCGAAACGGACGACTTCCTGAAAAAAGGCCTGCAGTCCTTGGTGGACGGCGGCGAGCCGGATGCGATCCGCTCCAGCATGGAAATCGAGCTGGACACCATGGAGCATTTCGACACCCAGGCCGCCAAGGTATTCGAATCCATGGGCGTTTACTCGCCCACGCTCGGCATCATCGGCGCGGTGATGGGATTGATGGCGGTCATGCAGAACCTCAACGATCCATCGAAACTGGGTCACGGCATCGCGGCGGCCTTTATTGCCACCATTTACGGCATCGCTTTCGCCAATCTGCTGTTCCTGCCCATGGGCAACAAGTTGAAAGCCGTGATTCACGGCCAATCGCAGGTGCGGACCATGGTCATCGAGGGACTGATCGCTATTGCGCAGGGCGAGAATCCGCGCAACATCGAATCGAAGTTGCAGGGCTACTTCCACCGCTGACCGAGGAGCCTGGCCATGGCCCGCAAGAAAAAGCACGAAGAGCACATGAATCACGAAGCCTGGGCCATTCCCTACGGCGACCTGGTGACGCTGCTGTTCGCGTTGTTCACCGTCATGTACGCGATGTCGTCGGTCAACGAGGGAAAGTTTCGAGTTCTTTCCGATGCGATGATTGCTGCCTTCAATGGTGCGCCCAAGAGCATGCAGCCGGTCAACATCGGCGAGCCCGAGCAAGGCAAAGGCGGCGACAAGCCGTTGGTCGGGATCACCCCAACCGCGCTCATCAAGGTGAAGACTCAGCAGAGCAACCCGGCTCCCATTGTCCCCGCGCAGGATACTTCCGGATCCTTGATTCGCATGGAGCGGCAGGTGCAGGACGCCATGCGCGCGTTGATCGATGCCAAGCTGATCACGGTGCGGCGCGAAAATATGTGGCTGGAAATCGAGATCAACACGGACATCTTATTTCCAAGCGGCGCCGCCGCGTTTTCGCCGACCGCGGAACCCGTGCTGGACAAACTGGCGGAGGTCTTGCAGCCTTTCCCCAATCCGATCCGGGTCGAGGGCCATACCGATGATCGGCCGATTCGCACGGCCGCGTTTCCATCCAATTGGGAATTGTCGGCGGCGCGCGCCGCAAGCGTGGTGCATCAATTCACCAAGCAGGGCATCGAACCCTTGAGACTCGAAATCGTCGGCTTCGGAGAATTTCATCCGCGGCAACCGAACGACTCGAGCGAGGGCCGCAATGCGAATCGGCGCGTCGCGGTTTTGGTGCTGGAAGCGGTATCGCCCGCTGAAACAACCACGGCAAGGATCACCAGCGCCACCCCCGCGACCGTGGCACCTGGTGTTGAATTGGCCGACGCGAGCAGCGCGACGAATCGGTTGCTCTACCGCGTGCCGCCGGAGCAGTTGGATAAAACCGTGCTCATGAAACCGGCAAAACCGGTCCCAATCGAGACACCGAAACCCGAATGAGCGAGGTCATGCAATGAGTGAATTCACCGCGACCGCCCAAATCACTTATCGATGAGTACGCCTGACATGTTCATGAATCTGGTGAGTATCAATGCAATCCTCGGCGTCGCAGGCCTGCTGCTTGCACTCTGCGCGATGCTGGCAGCTTTTGTCACGTCACGTTCGAACCGCCGTCTGGCTGCACGCTGCGTGGAAGTCGAATCGAGCCTGGCCGCGATGGGCCGCGAGTTGGAACAGCTCGCCTCCACCAGCTTGAAAACGGGACGACGGGTGAAACTCTTCGAACAGGAATACGCCGGAGTTGCCGATCGCGTTGTGCTGCTTGAACTCCGAGGTTCTGCGCAGTCCTTTGATCAGGCAATCGATTCGGCCCGCCGCGGCACCGATCCCGGCAGGCTGACCCAGCAATTCGGATTGAGCAGCGGCGAAGCGGATCTGGTGACGCGGTTGCACGGGCGCAAAAAAACCGCCTGAAGCCGGGCGGCGTTGCAGTGGCAACGCAATCGGCTCAATCACGCTCAGCGCCGGCAGCTCGACTATGTGCTTGAGGCGTACGCGCGGGATGAATGATGAAATGCGGCGCCTGCCTGCGCTACGATGAGAACAATTCAATCAGGCGGGAATCAATGAAACATTTATTGTCTGTGCTTGCGGCGGCGGTTGTCGTCGTGGGTTTTGCGGCCATGGGTGATATCGCTGCCGCTGCGGAGCCGGGACTGTCTCTCGAAAAAATCATGGCGGACCCAGATTGGATCGGACCTGCGGTGCGGGATGCGTATTGGTCGGCCGACGGCCGCACGGTGTACTACTCGCTGAAGCGCTCAGGCTCGCCCATCAGTGATTTGCATCGGATCGATCCCGTCAGCAGCAAAGATAAGGTGGTGGACGCCGCTGCGATGGCCGACGCCGACGCGCCGGCAATTTACGATCGCTCCGGCAAGCGCGCCGCGTTCATTCGCAACAAGGATATTTTCGTTCGCGAGCTGGCCGGCGGCCGCTTGACTCAAATCACCCGCACGCCGCAAACCAAGGCGGATCCGCATTTCTCGGCGGACGGAAGGCTCTTGAGCTTTCGCGTCGACAACGACTGGTTCGTGCACGACTTCGGCAGCGGCGTCACAACCCCCGCCGCCATCGTCAAAGCGGAAAAGGATCCGAATGCGCCGCCCGCCGCGGATGACCTGCGCGACATGCAGTTGCGCACCTTCTCGACCTTGAAGAGATTGCATGACGAAAAAGAGGCTGCTCGACTGCATGACGAGGAGCTGCAAAAGGGCGATGTCACGCGCCCGGTGCTGCCGTTTTATCTGGGCGATGAAGTCGTCATTCGCGGCACCGAACTGTCGCCGGATGCGCGCTGGCTGATGGTCGTGACTGAGCCTAAAGCGCACGTCAAAGGCAAGGAAGGCCAGCTCACGCGCTATGTGACCGAATCCGGCTACGAGGAATTCGAGAAGGAGCGATTGCGCGTCGGGCGCAATCCGCCCGCGCCGCAATCTTTGATGCTGCTAAATCTTACCGACCACACGATGCACGCCCTGTCCTTGGACAACCTGCCGGGCATCCACGACGACCCGTTGAAATCCGTCCGCGAAGAAAATGCCAAATTGCTGCCGCCGGCCAATGCACAGCCGCCCGCAAGCAACGAGGGGAAAACGCGCGGTGTTTGGGTGATCAGCGATGAACCCGATGCGATCAGCGGAGACGTGATTTGGAGTGCCGACGGCGGCGCTGTCGGCATTCAGATGTACTCGATTGATCACAAGGATCGGTGGCTCGTGAGTGTGGATCTGGCCCACTACGCCTTGGTCGCGCAGCATCGCTTGACCGATGCGGCGTGGATCGACCGATCTTTCAATGAGTTCGGCTGGCTCAACGACAATCGCACCCTCTGGTACGAATCCGAGGAGTCGGGCTTTGCGCATTTGTATACCAAGGCGTTGAATGGCGAGCCGCGGCCGCTGACTCACGGGCAATTCGAGGTGTCGGCCCCGCAGCTGTCGGAGGACGGCCGCTGGTTTTATGTGCTCAGTAATGCGACGGCGCCCTATTCGTACGATGTTTATCGAGTCCCCAGCAGCGGCGGAACCTTGGCAAGGCTGACGCGGCTCGAAGGAGTCGAAAGCGCCGAATTAGACCGCAGCGGCAAGCAATTGCTGCTGACCCATTCGACGCCGTACATGCGTTCGCAAATTGCGGTGGTCAAAGCAGATGGCTCGGGGACGCCTCGTGAATTGACGGATACACGTACCGCCGACTACAAGTCCACGAATTGGATCGCACCCGAAATCGTGAAAATTCCGTCGACGCATTTCGGCGGCGTCATTTACGCCAAGGTCTATCGCGACCCAAGCAGTCAGGCTTCGGCGAAGAAGCCGGCGGTGTTGTTCATTCATGGGGCCGGATACTTGCAGGACGTGCATTTGCACTATTCCTATTATTTCCGCGAGCAAATGTTCAACAACTTGTTGGCGCATCGGGGCTATGTGGTACTCGATCTGGACTACCGCGCTTCAGCGGGCTACGGACGCGAATGGCGCACGGCAATCTATCGGCAGATGGGTCATCCGGAATTGGAAGACATGCTCGATGGCAAAAAATGGCTGGTGGAGCAGGCGGGCGTTGATCCGAAACACGTAGGTGTCTACGGCGGTTCCTATGGCGGCTTCATGACCGTGATGGCGCTATTCCGCGCACCGGGGGAGTTTGCCGCCGGCGCGGCGCTGCGTCCGGTCACGGATTGGATGCAGTACGACCATGGCTATACATCGGGCATTTTGAATGAACCGCAAATCGACCCGATAGCCTATGCGCGCTCATCGCCCATCGAATTCGCCGCCGGCTTGAGCGATGCGCTGCTCATTTGTCACGGTGTGATAGACGATAACGTTCTGTTCGAAGATTCCATGCGCTTGTATGAGCGTCTGATCGAGCTGCACAAGGACAATTTCAGCATGTCGCCGTACCCTCTCGATCGACATGGATTTACGAATGCCGATTCCTGGCTGGATGAATACAAGCGGATTTACCGCTTGTTCGAGGCGCATTTGAAATAAGATCGGCGCCGGCCGGACGAGGCCGGCTATTTTACAGTCCGGCATAAAATAGCCATGAGGTACCTTCGTCTCACTGGCCCAAAATTTCCGTCGTAGCGTGCTTTAAAATATCGGCAATGCGCTGTTGCTCGTCGCGCGAGCTATTCCGTTTGTCGGCGAGTGCTGATCTGAGATCCAGCAAAGCCCGCCTCAGTTCCTTCGAGCCGTGCCGCTCCTGTTCAGCGCCGGCCCCTGCGCCAACGTCTTCAGCGGCCTCCTCGGTATTGAAAGCACGACGCATGCGTTCCATGCGTTCGCCCACCCGGCCGAATTGGGCCATCATCGCGTCAGCGATGGCGATTTTCTTCTGTAAATGTTCCTTTCCGGCGTCGGTGATGCTGTACAGCTTGCGGGCACCTTCAGCGGCTACCGTGGCGTGACCGATTTCCTCGAGATAGGTCAGTGCGGGATAGACCATGCCGGGGCTCGGCACATAGAAACCCTTCGAGCGCTCCTCTAACTCCTTGATGATTTCGTAGCCGTAGCGCGATTTTTCATCGAGCAGTTTGAGGATGAGGAGCTGCAGATCGCCTGAGCTAAGCTTTCGGCCCATACCGAATCCGCGGCCGCCCATGCCGCCGCCCTCCATAAAGCCGCGTCCGAAGGGGCCAAATCCATGGTGGCCGTGGCGCCCCATAAAATGATATGAACAGTGAAACATGTTCTATCTCTCGATATGTTTTAAGACCTATCTTACGATATATATATCTTACGATAGAGTCAATAGGGAGGAGAGGGATGGCAGCGGAGATCGATCGCCGGAACTTTCGACCTGACTTTGCATTGACACTAGGTGATACGCACCGCAAAATACGCGGCTCATTTTAGGGAGGGGTACCCAAGCGGCCAACGGGGGCAGACTGTAAATCTGCTGGCTTATGCCTTCGTAGGTTCGAATCCTACCCCCTCCACCAGCGAAGGATGTGGGGTTGTGCCATTGGCTTCTAACGGAGTGCGGGTGTAGTTCAATGGTAGAACGTCAGCCTTCCAAGCTGATCACGTGGGTTCGATTCCCATCACCCGCTCCAAATGGATGCGGCCCACGTAGCTCAGTTGGTAGAGCACGTCCTTGGTAAGGACGAGGTCAACGGTTCGATCCCGTTCGTGGGCTCCAGAGTTTTTCTAATTTTTGAGAGGTACTTGCCGTGTCGAAGGGGAAGTTTGAGCGAACGAAGCCGCACGTGAACGTGGGGACAATTGGGCATGTTGATCATGGCAAGACGACCCTGACGGCAGCACTGACGAAGGTGATGGCGGAGAAGTTTGGCGGGGAGTTCAAAGCC
>DATHFB010000333.1:0-4123 GCA_035318305.1 Steroidobacteraceae bacterium
AAAACTCGGCAATGTGCCGCAGCTGAAGGCCGCCGCGGAGCGCCATGGCCGCCGCCTCATCGATGTGCGCACGCCGCCGAAGAATATTCCGATCGCAACCGGCGCCAAGCGATCCGGCAAGCGTTTGCTCACCGTCGGCACCGATTGCGCCGTCGGCAAGAAATACACAGCCCTTGCCCTGGCGCGCGCTCTTGTGAAACGCGGAGTCGATGCGGACTTTCGCGCCACAGGACAGACCGGAATCTTGATCGCGGGCGGCGGCATGCCGATGGACGCAGTGATCGCCGATTTCGAGGCCGGCGCGGCTGAGATCTTGAGTCCGGATGCGCCGGCGCGGCATTGGGACGTCATAGAAGGTCAGGGCTCGTTGTTCCATCCCGCCTATGCCGGCGTGTCGCTTGGCCTGCTGCACGGCAGCCAACCGGACGTGATCGTCGTGTGCCACGACATCGATCGCCAGGAAATGCTGGGACATCCAGGCTATGCGCTGCCGGACGTGTTCGACACCATCGATTTGAATTTGCGGCTCGGCCGCCGCACCAACGCCGGGATCCGATGCGGGGGCGTCAGCTTGAATACCTCCGGGCTCAGCGCGAAAGACGCTGACCAATTGCTCGTTGCGGAGAGCGCGCGGCTGGGCGTGCCGGTTGCCGATCCCATGCGCCCCGGCGCTGCCTTCGAGAAGCTCGTGGATAAATGTCTCGCGTAATGATCGTTTGCGCGATGTAAAGGTTCGTAGATAACAGCGACCCGGTCGCAAGAAGAGAAACCATGCGTACGTTCACCTTGCTCGCCACTGCGGTCCTGACTCTGGCGCTGACCGCGACTGCCGCACCCCCCGCCGCGGCAACCACTGCGGCACCCGCCGCGGCACCCGCCGCAGCGCAGGCGCCTGCCGCACCGGCAACCGCAACGCCCGTCGCGGTGCCGCTGACCGCGGACGATGTGAACGCCTGGCTGGATGGTTACATGCCCTACGCGCTGCGCACCGGCGACCTCGCCGGCGCCGTGGTCGCCGTGGTCAAGGATGGCCAGATACTCACTGAGCGCGGCTTCGGTTATTCCGATGTCGAGAAGCGCACGCCGGTGGATCCGAAACTGACATTGTTCAGGCCGGGATCGGTCTCGAAGCTCCTGACCTGGACGGCGGTGATGCAACAGGTCGAGCAGGGCAAGATCAATCTCGATGCGGACGTGAATCAATATATTGATTTCAAAATCCCGGCCCGCGATGGCAAGCCGGTCACCATGCGCGAACTCATGCAGCATGTTGCCGGCTTCGAGGAACAGGCCAAGGGCATTATGTCCGATAATCCGAAGGCGCCCGGCTATGAAGCGCTGCTCAAGCAATGGGTTCCCGGGCGGGTGTTTGCACCGGGCAGCACGCCTGCCTATTCAAACTACGGCGCATCGCTGGCCGGCTATATCGTGGCGCGCGTGTCCGGCGAGACCTTTGACGATTACATCGACAAGCATATTTTCGCGCCGCTCGATATGAAGCATTCGACCTTCCGTCAGCCCTTGCCGGCGGATCTGGCGCCGCTCATGTCCAAGGGTTACCCGCAAGCCTCGGAACCGGCGAAGCCTTTCGAGATCGTCGGGCCGGCGCCCGCAGGGTCGCTGGCATCTCCCGGCGAGGACATGGCGCACTTCATGATCGCGCATCTGCAAAACGGCGAGTATCACGGCAATCGCATTTTGAAGGCCGAAACCGCGGAAATGATGCACAACAGTCCGCTTACCATCCTGCCGCCGCTGAACCGGATGGAGTTGGGTTTCTTCGAAACCAACATCAACGGCCGCGAAGTGATCGCGCACTTGGGAGACACCCAGAATTTTCACACCTCGCTGCACCTGTTCCTGAAGGAAGGCGTGGGCTTCTATGTCTCGTTCAACAGCCTGGGTAAAGAAGGCGCCGCGGGCGGCTTGCGCGGCGCGCTGTTCGAGGACTTCGCGGATCGATATTTCCCCGCCGCGGAAACCAACGCCGCCACGGTTGACGAAAAAACCGCCGCCAGCCATGCGGCGCTGCTCAAGGGCCATTGGGCGAATTCGCGCGGCTCGCAGTCGAGCTTCTTGGCGTCCGTCGGCCTGTTTGGTCAAACCAAGCTCGGTGTGAATGCCAAGGGCGAACTCGTCACGCCGTTCAAGGGATTGAACGGCAAGCCGTTGCACTGGGTGGAAACCGCTCCCTACGTGTGGCGCGATGCAAATGGTCACGAACGTTTGGCCGCCAAGGTGATCGACGGGAAAGCCGTGCGATTCAGCATCGACGGCATTTCGCCGTTCATGGTGTTCGACCGCGTGCCCGGGTCCGAGGACGGCGCGTGGTTGCTGCCGGCGTTTTATTGCGCCCTGGGCGCCCTGTTGCTGACGGCCGTGTTCTGGCCGATCACCGCAATCGTACGCCGCCGCTTTGGCGCGACCTTGGCGCTCACGCCGGAGGCGCTGCGCGCCTATCGTTTCAGCAAGATCGGATCCATCTTGCTGGCCGCGGCGATGGGACTGTGGGCGTTCACCGTGATCCGCATGTTCAGCGACTTCAACAATCTGACCAACAGCTTCAATGGCAACCTCCGCTTCGCGCAGGTGTTCGGCATTCTGGCGTTTATTCTGGGCTCAGCGCTGATTGCGTGGAATCTGTGGGCCGTGTGGACCGGAGCTCGCCGCTGGCCCGCCAAGGTGTGGAGCATTGTGCTGGCGCTGTCGGCCTTCGTCGTGCTCTGGGTCGCCTTTGCATTCAATCTGATTGGCTTTGGGGTGTATTACTGATGCCGGGTTTGAAGCTGCATGTGGAGGTCGAGAAGCTGCCGCTGTCGGCGCCGTTTCGCATTTCCGGATTTGTTTTCGAAGAGCAGGACGTCGTGGTCGCGACGCTCGAGGACGGCAAGCATCGCGGCCGCGGCGAAGCCTCCGGTGTCTACTACTTGGGAGACACGGCGCCGACCATGGTGGCCGAGATCGAAGCAGCGCGCGCTGCCATCGAACGGGGCGTCGATCGGGCAGCTCTGCAGGAGTTGCTGCCGCCCGGCGGCGCCCGCAACGCCGTGGATTGTGCCTTGTGGGAACTCGACGCGCAGCGCCGCGGTGAGCCGGTCTGGGAACTGGCCGGTCTGCCGGCGCCGAAGCCGCTGATCACGACCTTCACGTTGGGCGCGGACGATCCGGCGGTTATGGCGGCGGGCGCGCGCAAGTACGCCCAGGCGCGATCCCTGAAGTTGAAATTGACCGGCGACTTGACCGTGGACATCGAGCGCGTGAAGGCCGTGCGAGCGGCCCGCCCCGAGGTGTGGATGGGAGTCGACGCCAATCAGGGTTACGGCATCGATGCGCTCGATGCGCTGCTGGGCGTGCTGATTCGCGCCAACGTCTCGCTGCTCGAGCAACCCTTGAAGCGCGGCCGCGAGGCTGACCTGGCCGGTTTCAAATCGCCGATTCCGATTGCCGCCGACGAGAGCGTGCTGAGTTTGAAGGACGTCGCAGGCCTGGTCGGGCGATTCAATGTCGTGAATATCAAGCTGGACAAGTGCGGCGGCTTGACCGAAGGGCTGGCGATGGCGCGCGAAGCCCGGCGCTTAGGGCTGGGGGTCATGGTGGGCAACATGGTGGGCACCAGTCTCGCCATGGCGCCGGCGTTCGTGCTCGGACAGCTCTGCGATGTGGTGGATCTGGATGGGCCGATCTTTCTGGCCCAGGATCGAACGCCCGGCATGACCTACACCAATGGCAGCGCGTGGAGCGGCGAGCATGTGTGGGGCGGGACGCGCGCTTAAGGAGCCTGTCTGAATACTCAGCAGGCTCCTGAGGCATGAACACGCGCCCGCAGACTTGGTTCGGTCAGCCGCGCGGCCTCACCATACTTTTTCTGACCGAGATGTGGGAGATTTTCTCCTACTACGGCATGCGCGCCTTGCTGGTCTACTACATGACCAAGCAATTGCTGATCGGCCAGGAAAAGGCGTCGCTCATTTACGGCATCTACACTGGGATGGCGTACTTCACGCCGATTTTCGGCGGCATCATCGCGGATCGCTGGCTCGGCAAACGGCGCGCGGTGATCATCGGCGGCAGCATCATGGCCGCGGGCCATTTCATGATGGCATTCGAACCCTTGTTCTATTTT
>DATHFB010000334.1:0-6482 GCA_035318305.1 Steroidobacteraceae bacterium
ACAATGCCGGTATCCGGCAGTGCCGGCCGCAGGGTCATGAGAACCTTCTTGCCCGTATGCAACCCAACGCCGGTGGCGCGAATCGAATTCTTCAGTGTTCTTTGATTCAGCATTAAGGATTCAGCATTAAGTGAAACCGGACTATGTAATGTGCCAAAGGTACCACAGGGTACACCCTGGTATGAAACGCGAAAATTGCCCAAATGCAACAAGAGCACTGTCCGACCGCAGGACGCTCACATAAGTTCGCGTCTTAGCACTTCTCCACCAAACCGGCGCCCTTAAGGCAATCCTACAGAGCGCCAAAATTTGGAATGTCGAACGTCGTCTATCTAATCTGCCTGCCGCCTCAAGAACGCCGGAATGTCCAGCAAATCCTCCGAATCGGCCTGGGCACGCAATCCATCGCCCACCGCGCGCTGCCGTTGCACCGTCGGCTTGTCCAACATGGCGTAGTCGGTGGGTGCCATTGGCGATTTGTGGCGGATCACCCGCATGGTGAGCGGCGGCGCGTGATGCGAGACGGCCGGCTGCGGCGCTGCCCGCGCGACGGGCTTGCCCAATCCGGTCGCCACCACGGTGACGCGAATCTGGCTGGCCATCTCCGGGTCGATCACCGTACCCACGACCACGGTGGCATCGTCGGAGGCGAACTGCTTGATGACGTTGCCCACTTCTTGGAATTCACCGATCGACAGGTCCATGCCCGCGGTGACATTGACCAGGATGCCCTGGGCACCCGAGAGGTTGATGTCCTCGAGCAAGGGACTGGAAATGGCTGCTTCGGCCGCTTCGCGCGCCCGATCATCACCCGAGGCAGTTCCCGAACCCATCATGGCCATGCCGGTTTCCGACATCACCGTGCGCACGTCTGCAAAGTCGACGTTGATGAGGCCCGGCCGGGTGATCAGTTCCGCGATTCCCTGCACCGCGCCTTGCAGCACCGTGTTCGCCGCCTTGAAGGCATCGAGCAGCGTGGTGCTGCTGCCCAGCACTGACAGCAGTTTCTGATTCGGAATGGTGATCAGCGAATCGACATACTTGGACAACTCCAGCATGCCCTGATCCGCAACGCGCGAGCGCTTGTTGCCTTCCATTTCGAACGGCCGGGTCACCACCGCCACGGTGAGAATCCCGAGCTCCTTGGCGACCTGCGCCACCACGGGGGCTGCGCCCGTGCCGGTGCCGCCGCCCATGCCGGCGGTGATGAACAGCATGTCGCAACCCTCGATCAGCTCGATGATGCGATCACGATCTTCCATGGCCGCCTGCCGGCCCACTTCCGGGTCGGCGCCGGCGCCCAAGCCCTTGGTGATGTTGCAGCCGATCTGCAGAGCGGTGCGCACTTTGGAGTGCTTCAGCGCCTGCGCGTCGGTGTTGATGCAAATGAAGTCCACGCCTTCGAGGCCGGCCTGAACCATATGTGAGACCGCGTTGCCGCCACCGCCGCCCACGCCCAGCACCTTGATCACGGCGCTTTGACTATAAGAATCCATCAGTTCGAACATTCCAGTTCTCCTACGTTAGTTATCATTAACTCTAAAAATTGCCCTGAAACCAGGCTTTCATTCGTTCCAGCAAGCTCTTCATGCCGCCCGCGAGCAGCGGCGCGTCCGTGCGTTGCCCCTCCAAATTGCTCTTGGCGTAGAGCAGCAGACCCACGCCCGTGGCATGGATCGGATTGCTCACCACCTCGGACAAACCCGTGACGTATTGCGGCACCCCTAGGCGCACCGGCATGTGAAACACTTCTTCGGCGAGTTCGATCGCGCCTTCCATCTTGGCGCTGCCGCCGGTGAGCACGATGCCGGTGGCGACCTGCTCCTCCAGTCCCGCGCGGCGCAGCTCATCGCGGATGAGCCCGAACAGTTCCTCGTAACGCGGCTCGACGATTTCAGCGAGGGTCTGGCGCGCCAGGCGGCGCGGCGGACGATCCCCCACGCTCGGGACCTCGATGGTTTCGTCGGGGTTGGCGAGCTGCGATAGCGCGCAGGCGTACTTGATCTTGATGTCCTCGGCGTACTGCGTCGGCGTGCGCATGGACACCGCGATGTCGTTGGTGATTTGGTCGCCGGCAATCGGGATCACCGCCGTGTGGCGAATCGCACCGCCGCCGAACACCGCGATGTCGGTGGTGCCGCCGCCGATGTCCACCACGCACACGCCGAGATCCTTCTCATCCTCGGTGAGCACCGCGTAGCTGGAGGCGAGCTGCTCCAAAACGATGTCATCGACCACCAACCCGCAGCGCTGCACGCACTTGACGATGTTCTGCGCAGCGCTGTCGGCGCCGGTGACGATGTGCACCTTCGCTTCCAGGCGCACGCCGGACATGCCGATGGGATCGCGAATCCCCTCTTGCGAATCGATGATGTATTCCTGCGGCAGCACATGCAGGATCTTTTGATCGGCCGGGATGGCGACCGCTTTGGCGGCGTCGATGACGCGCTCCACGTCGCCCTGCACCACCTCCTTATCCTTGATGGCGACGATGCCGTGCGAATTGAGGCTGCGCACATGACTGCCGGCAATGCCCGCGTACACCGAGTGAATCTCGCAGCCGGCCATCAGCTCCGCCTCTTCGACCGCGCGCTGAATCGATTGCACCGTGGATTCGATATTCACCACCACGCCCTTCTTCAAGCCGCGCGACGGATGGCTGCCGATGCCGATGATTTCCAGCGCGCCGTCGGCCTTGATCTCACCGACGATGGCCACGACTTTGCTGGTGCCGATATCGAGCCCCACCAGTAGATTGCGGTCAGAACGCTTTGCCATGTCTTTGAAAAATTCCTCTATGCGTCGGCGTCGTCGGGACGTTTGGCGGGCCCTGATGCAGGACCCTGGTTGCGCCAGCCAATGGCAAATCCATTGGAATAGCGCATGTCGACGTAACTGATTTCGGTCAATCGATGGGCAATCACCTGCGATGCGGTATGAATGAAGCGCTCGGTGCGCTCCTCGACATCGCGCCTTCCCAAGCGCACCGTCACACCGCTGTCGAGATCCATTTCCCAGGCGCCGCGCTCATCGAGACGCAGCGCCGCAATACGCATGCCGGCCTCGAGCATTCGCCCTTGAGCCGCGAGATAGCGCTGCGCAACTTGCGACTCGCTGCCCTCCGGGCCGCTCAAGTGCGGCAATTCGGCCGGCACATGCGTGGCGGTGCGCACGAAGAGCTCGCCGCGGGTGTTGAGCAACCCCGACTCTCCCCAGCGAGCCGCCGCCGTTTGCTCGATCACCGTCACGCGCAAACTGTTGGGCCAACGGCGCGCGATGCGCGCATGGTCCACCCACGGCAGTGTTTCAACGGCGCGCTGAATGTCGGCGAGGTCGGCAGACATGAAGCCTTGGGTTGCGAAAGGCGCCACGGCCTTCTCGATTTCCCCCGGCGAGACGCGCTGAAAGCTGCCGTCGATGGAAATCACCCGCACCGGACGGTCCAGCGCCCAGCTCAGTGCGCCCAAGGCGCCCACCAGCACCAGCAGCAACGCGCCGCGGCGCGCGTAAACACGCCACTCGCGAAACAGTGCCGGCCACTTCCAGCTCGACTTCTTCGGCTTGGCCTTGCTCTTGAAGCGGTTGCGGCGCCAGAAGGCCATCATTTCCGTTCTCTCGAGAAGCTGGTTTCGAGCACGCGCCACACCAGCTCTTCGAAGTCGAAGCCCGCCTGGCGCGCAGCCATCGGCACCAGGCTGTGGCTGGTCATGCCCGGCGTGGTGTTGATCTCGATGAAATAGAACTTGCCGGTGGCCTGATCGCGCATGAAGTCCACGCGGCCCCAGCCGTGGCAATCGGTGACCTTGAATGCCGCCAAGGCGGCGGCCTGCAATTCGGCCTCGTCCTTAGGATTCAAGCCGCTCGGACAGAAGTACTGCGTGTCGTCGCGGAAATACTTTGCCTGATAATCGTAGAACTCGGTCGCCGGCACGATGCGGATCGAGGGCAACGCAGCATCGTGCAGTATCGACACGGTGTATTCATCGCCGCTGACAAAGGCTTCCGCAAAAACGATGGGGTCGATGGCATGCGCCTCGGCGAAGGCAGCCGGCAATTCGCTCGCCGCTTTGACCTTGGTCATGCCGACGCTCGATCCCTGAGAGGCGGGTTTCACCATCATGGGCAGGCCGATGCGCGTGAGCGCCGCACTCAGATCGGCCGGCCCCGTCAACACCGCATACTCGGGCGCCGCATAGCCGGCGCCGACCACCACCCGCTTGGTCTTGAGCTTGTCCATGGTCAACGCGGATGCCAGCACGCCGCTGCCCGTGTAAGGCACGCCGATCCACTCGAGCGCGCCCTGCATGGTGCCGTCCTCGCCTCCCGGCCCGTGCAGTGCGATCCACACCCGATCGAATCCCTCGCTGCGCAATGCCTGCAGCGGACGATCCTTTGGATCGAAGGCATGCGCATCGACGCCGCGGCGCTTGAGCGCGGCCAGCACGGCATTGCCGCTCAACAAAGAAATCTCGCGCTCGCTCGAATCGCCGCCGAGCATGACGGCGGTCTTGCCGAAGTCTTTGGCGCTGGAGGCGCGGCGCTTGGCGGCATTCATGACCAGCAAGCTCATGCCGGCTCTCCGACGATGCGCACTTCGGTGCGCAGTTCGATGCCGTGGGCGGCGGCGACCGCTTTCTGCACATGCATGATCAACGCCTCGATGTCGGCGGCGCGCGCCTGGCCGTGATTGATGATGAAATTGGCGTGTTTCTCCGATACCGAGGCGTCGCCGATGCGAAAGCCTTTCAGGCCCGCGCTTTCAATCAGGCGCGCGGCGTGATCGCCCGGCGGATTGGTGAAAACCGAGCCGCAACTCCACTCGCCGATGGGCTGCGTTTCGCGCCGTTTATCGAGCAACTCGCGAATGGCGTCGGTGTTGATGCCGGGCTTGCGCTCAAACTCCATCCGCGCGCCGATGAACCATTCGTTTTCGGGTCCCTTTACCTGCCGATAGCCGATCTGATACTCGGCCGGCGTGCGCGTGTGCCGCACACCGCGGCGGTCCAGCACCTCCACTTCCACCACATGTTTCCAGGTCTCGCCGCCCCAGGCGCCTGCATTCATCGCCAAGGCGCCGCCCAAGGTTCCAGGGATTCCGGCAAAGAATTCGGCCGGCCCCAAACCCCATTTCACGCATTGCCGGGCAACGCGCGCGCAGGGCACACCGGCTTCCACGCGGATACGGGTGACGCTGTGACGCTCGAGCGCGCCCAGCGCCCCATGCGTCGAGACCACGGCGCCGCGGATTCCGCCGTCGCGCACCAGCAGGTTGCTTCCCAATCCGACCCACAGCAGCGGCACTTCGGGCGGCAACTGGCGGATGAAGGACGCCAGATCCATGATGTCGCGCGGTGTAAAGAAGAAATCGGCCGTACCGCCCGCATGCCAGGAGGTGTGTTTGGCCATGGACACATCGTGCAGCACGCGGCTCGAGAATTCCGGCGCCAGTTCCACAGTGTGCTGCGCGCTCATGGGTGCGCTCCGGCCGCGAAGCGGCGCTTCAGATCCTGCGCCACGGCGCCCAAATTGCCTGCGCCCATGGTCAGCACCACATCGCCGTCATGCAGCACGGCACGCAGCGACTCGGCCAGATCATCGACGCTTTCGACGAACACCGGCTCCATCAGTCCGCGGCTGCGTACGGCGCGGCAAATGGCGCGCCCGTCGGCGCCCGCGATCGGCGCTTCGCCGGCTGCGTACACTTCCGTGACCAAGAGCACGTCGCATTCGCCGAGCACGCGTCCGAAGTCGTCCAGCAAATCCCGCGTTCGCGAATAGCGATGCGGCTGAAACACCAGCACCAAGCGCCTTGCCGGCCAGCCCTGGCGCACCGCCTCGAGGGTCGCGGCCACTTCCGTCGGATGATGACCGTAGTCATCCACGATCACGGCGCGGCCGCCCGGCCATTGGATCTCGCCGAGCTGCTGCAAACGCCGATCGATGCCCTGGAAGTTCGCCAGGGCGTGCTGTATCACATCGTCGGGGATATCGAGTTCGCTGGCCACGGCCACCGCGGCCAGCGAGTTCAATACATTGTGGCGGCCCGGCAGGTTGATGGTGACGGTCAGCGGCGCGCGGTCGGCGCGCAGCACCTCGTAGCGGGATTGCAGCCCAAGGCGCTGCAGGTTGACCGCGCGAATATCCGCTCCCTCGCCGAAACCATACGTGTGGTAGGGGCGGCCCACGGATTCCAAGATGCTCTGTACATGCTCATCGTCGCCGCACAGCACGGCCAGACCGTAGAACGGCAGGTTGTGCAGGAAATCGACGAAGCTCTGTTTGAGCCGGGCAAAATCGCCGTCGTGCGTCGCAAGGTGATCGTTGTCGATGTTGGTGACGATGGCAATCATCGGCTGCAGGTGCATGAACGAGGCATCGCTCTCGTCGGCTTCCGCCACCAGATATCGGCCGGCGCCCAAGCGCGCGTTGCTATCGGCGCTCTTCAGGCGGCCGCCGATGACGAAGGTCGGATCAAGCCCGGC
>DATHFB010000335.1:0-2467 GCA_035318305.1 Steroidobacteraceae bacterium
CGGCTTGCCGCGCAAAGTCGACAATATGCGCACGCCGCCCGGCGCCGGCCACTCGGGCTCGAACCACAAGCCGCTCACCGCACACGCTCGAGATGGGTGGCGGCTGTGCGGGCGTCATCGCGCAGCGCCAGCAGCAATTGCGCGAGATCCTCCGGTACGGGACTTTTCAATACCAGTCGTTTACCGCTTCGCGGATGATCGAATCCCAAACTCGCCGCATGCAAAGCCTGACGCTTAAAGGCGCGCAGCGTATTGACCAGCTCGGGTGCCGCGCCGCGCGGCTGCGCAAATCGGCCGCCGTAGACCGGATCGCCGACGACAGGGTACTTTTGATGCGACAAATGCAGGCGGATCTGATGAGTCCGGCCCGTTTCGAGCTGCACCGACAGGTAGGTGTGCGCACGAAAGCGCTCGAGCACACGATAATGCGTCACTGCCGGCCGTCCGCTCTCACGCACGGCCATCCGCAGCCGATCGCTGCGATTGCGCCCAATGGGGGCATCGATGGTACCGCCGCCGGTCATGACGCCCACGCACACGGTCAGATACTCGCGCGACATGGTGCGCGCCATGAGCTGGCGGGAAAGCGAGGTCTGCGCCTCAGGAGTGCGGGCCACCACGAGTAAGCCGCTGGTGTCCTTATCCAGCCGATGAATGAGGCCCGCGCGCGGCAACCCGGCCAGCGCCGGGTCCCATCCCAGCAAGGCATTTTGCAGGGTATGACTCGGATTTCCGGCGCCTGGGTGTACGACCAAACCCGCCGGCTTGTCGATGACCACGAGGTCCGCATCCTCATGGACCACGCGTAGCGCAATCGCCTCGGGCAGCACTTGGGCCTTAGGTGTGTCCGCGGTCATCTGCACCCGGATATGGGCGCCCGCGGCGACGATGTCGCGGGGCCTCGAAGTCCGCCGCCCGACCAATACCGCGCCTTCCTCGATCCAGCCCTTGATTCGAGTCCGCGAATGCTGCGGCATCAGGCGGGCCAGGGCGCTGTCCAGGCGCAAACCGGCCAACTCCGGCGGAATTTGCAGTTCGATCACTTGGAACTCTGCGGTCATAGGGGCACTCGAAGCTACCGTCGGGCCATCGGGTATACTGCCGCGCTTTCGGGGCCGCCCATCGGGACCCCCCATTGTAAGGAATCGCTTGTGAGACTGCGTGATCTTGTCCAACAGAGCCGGGTACTGCTCGTCGCCTTAAGCGTATTGATGCTGGCCACGGGTTGTCGCAGCCACCGCGCCGACGAGGCCAAATCGGGACCCGAACAAATCTACGCCAAAGCGCAGAAGGCCATTCGCAATAGCAGCTATGCGGAAGCCGTCAAGCAGCTCGAGGCGCTGCAGTCGCGCTTCCCATTCAGCGAACCCGCTCGCCAGGCGCAGCTGGATTTGATTTATGCCTACTACAAGAATCGTGAGGTCGAGCCGGCGGTCGATGCGGCCGATACCTTCATTCGCGAAAACCCAACCAACCCCAGAGTCGACTACGCCTATTACATGAAAGGCCTGGTGTACTTCGAGCGCCAATCCAATTGGCTGGAGCGCCGCTTCAACGTCGATCTGTCGCAGCGCCCGCCCATCAATGCCAAGAAATCGTTTGATTCCTTCCAGCAGCTGATCGAGAAATTCCCGCACAGCCAGTATGCCGGCGATGCCCAGCAGCGCATGGTCTACCTGCGCAATCGCTTGGCCGACTTCGAATTGCACGTAGCCCTGTACTACATGCGCCGCGGCGCCTATGTCGGCGCTCTTAACCGCGCCAAATACTGCGTGGAAAACTACGACGGCGCGCCGGCGGTGAAGGATTCGTTGAAAGTCATCGTCAATGCCTACTACGACCTCAACATGACCGATCTTGCCAAGGATGCCGAGCGCGTCTATGCCGCCAACTATCCGGGCTCGACCAAGGAGATTGAGCGCAAGAAGGCTTGGTACCGGCGCATTTTCTAGTGCGATTTGTAGCCGCTGGTAATCGGGTAGCGCCAATCGCGGCCGAAGGCACGGCCGCTCACCCGCACGCCGGGCGGCGCTTGGCGGCGCTTGTACTCGTTGCGTTTCACCAAGTCCAAGATTCGCCCCACCGTGGCGCGATCAAAGCCGCGCGCGGCAATTTGATCGACCGATAGGTCTTCCTCGATAAACGCCTCGAGGATCGGGTCGAGAATTTCATAGGGCGGCAGGCTGTCGGTGTCCTTCTGATCGAAGCGCAGCTCGGCTGACGGAGGTCGATCGATCACCCGCTTGGGGATCACCTCTGACTGCGCATTTCGCCAGCGGGCCAGCTGGTATACCAACAATTTGCTGCAATCCTTGATGGGCGCGAAACCGCCCGCCATGTCGCCGTACAGGGTGGCATAGCCCACCGCCATTTCGCTCTTGTTGCCCGTTGTGAGCAGCATTTTGCCGGTCTTGTTGGAAATGCCCATGAGCAGCACACCCCGGCAGCGCGATTGAATGTTCTCTTC
>DATHFB010000336.1:0-2504 GCA_035318305.1 Steroidobacteraceae bacterium
CGCGATGTCGGCCGCGGAGGCGTTCGGACCCGCGATGGACGCGGCCAGATCGCCGGAAAGGCGTGTCAGGGTGAAGCTGACGACCAGAACGGTTAGGCACACCAAGGCGGCCAGCAACAGTCTGCGGATTAGAAACAATTGCATTGTTGACCACTACGATAGCGGGCGAGTAACGGCAAGAAGATGTAGCGCCACTGGAATGGCGACATCTGAATCTGCCTGTCCTTTCTGCATATGCTCGCAATATGCTCGCCAATATGCCCAAGCCTACAGCAGCGACCGCCGCTCTCATTTCGGCATCCGGACCTACCCGGCGATGATAACCCGGGCCCAAGAGGTTCATCGCGTAACCTTGTTCCCAACCGGAGGCGGGACACGGCAGGGAACCCCGTCAAACGCTTTGTGGCCGGCAAATCGCCTGCGCGGGCGTGGCAACGCCAACTTCAACACGCCCGTCGACTGTTTCGATTGGCAAGGGTGCGGTGATGTCTCTTGTTGGCAGTGCGCCCCGAAGGCGCGGATCACTAGTGGAGGAAGATTCCACCCAGAGAGTTGTCGATTGATCTGGTAGCTGACGAGCGGTTCGGCCGGGTAACCGGCAGGGCTGGAGCCTCGTGACAAAGGCCGCTTTAGGCGGTTGAGCAATCCGGCGGGCCGTAACGTGAGTGAAGCCTGAGCAGGCCTCGAAAGTGACAATGCGGATGCCGACCCTCCTGCCAATTGGGGAAGGCTGTATGAGCGGGGAAGCAATCGACACGCGCACCCGCTCGATCCGCCGGGGTAGTGGGCACGGCACGTCGGAAAGGTGGTTCGGGTAATCGGGGGAGACCCGTCAAGGGCGAGGGTAGCGGCCTCAACGTCGCGAAGGCGGCGGCCATGGCGGGAGTCGGACGGGGTCGTATGACCGTCGAAGCCGGGTAATGCTGGCTGAGGAAAGGGCCCTGACTTCTGGTGCGCTTTCGAAGATGGCGAGGTGAAGGTGATTGGCGATGAGCCTGGCAACACCGACAACGATCCGGACCCTTCAGAGAAAGCTATATCGCAAGGCGAAGGCGGAGCCTGCCTTCCGCTTCTACCTGCTCTACGACAAGATTTACCGAGCGGACATCCTGCGTCATGCCTATGCGCTGGCCCGAGCAAATGCGGGCGCGCCGGGTATGGACGGAATGACCTTTGCGGCGGTCGAAGCGTCGGGCCTAGAGAAGTGGCTGGCGGGCCTGCGCGAGGAACTGGTTTCGAAGACGTACCGGCCCGACCCGGTGCGGCGGGTGTCCATACCGAAGCCGGACGGAGGCGAGCGACCGCTCGGCATTCCGACGATCCGGGATCGGGTGGTCCAGACCGCCGCCAAGCTCGTGCTGGAACCGATCTTCGAGGCGGACTTCGAGGACAATGCCTACGGCTACCGCCCCGTTCGCGGAGCGGTGGACGCGGTCAAGGAAGTGCACCGGCTGATCTGCCGGGGCCATACCGACGTGGTCGACGCCGACTTATCCCGCTACTTCGATTCGATTCCGCACGGCGAGCTTCTGAAATCAGTAGCTCGTCGCATCGTGGACCGGCACGTGCTCCGGCTGATCAAGCTGTGGCTGAAAGCGCCGATCGAGGAACGGGATGATGGCGACGGGACCCGGCGCATCGGTGGTGGCAAGAGCAACGCACGCGGCACGCCACAGGGCGGCGTCGTGAGCCCACTGCTGGCCAACATCTACATGAATCGGTTCCTGAAGTATTGGCGGCTGACCAGACGCGGGGAGGCGTTCCGGGCACACGTCATCGCGTATGCCGACGACTTCGTCATCCTCAGTCGCGGATGTGCGGCTGAGGCCCTGGCGTGGACGAAGGCGGTGATGACGCGGCTCGGGCTGACACTCAACGAGGCCAAGACCTCGTTGAAGAATGCTCGGCAAGAACGCTTCGACTTCCTCGGCTACTCGTTCGGACCTCACCGTTACAAAGCGAACGGTCATTGGTATCTGAGCGCGAGCCCGTCCAAGAAGAGCGTGCAACGGCTCAAGACGAAGGTTGGCAATCTGCTGGTGCCTGGCAACAACGATCCATGGCCCGAAGTGCGCGACACGCTGAACAGCTCTCTGCTTGGCTGGTCGAACTACTTCTGCCATGGGACGCGCCGATCGGCATTCCGCGGCATTGACCGATACGTTTATGAGCGCGTACGCGACTTCCTCGCCAGACGGCACAAAGTGGCAGGACGTGGCACACACCGGTTCTCTCTCGACGTTGTCTATGGACAACACGGTCTGCTGCGTCTCGAACGCCTACCCCTAACGGCCCCGCTGTGTGCCTCACGGTGAAACCAGTCGGAGAGCCGGATGCCTTAATCGGGCACGTCCGGTTCGATGAGCGGGGATGGGAAACGGAGCGTTGCCAAATGGCCCAAGCTACCGCGCCCATCCTCGACTCTACCGAAGCTGCCGATTTAGGATGTCCGCTCTTCGGTCGCTAACGGCGGGCAAGCAGACGTACCGCGGACATGCCAAAAT
>DATHFB010000337.1:0-29895 GCA_035318305.1 Steroidobacteraceae bacterium
ACATCCTCGAGATTGGAGCGCCGGCTGGTCAGCTCCCGGCAGCTAAACCCCCGCGCCGCCAGCCGCTCGAGCACGCGCGGCGCAGCGGTCCCCAGGTCCGTCGCGGACACCGACAGCTCGGTTTCGGCCAGCACGACCTGCGTGACGCCCGGCAAGCCCGTGAGCTCGGCGAGCGCAGCGGCGTCCGGCGGCGGGTCATACGTCAATGTCAGCTTGTTCGCGACCGGCGCGCTCGCCAGCAGACCCGCGAGCGTGTCGTCGGCGAGAACTTTGCCGTGATCGATGATCACGATGCGATCGCACAGCCGCTCCACCTCTTCCATGTAGTGAGTGGTATAGATCAAGGTTCGGCCTTCGCCGGCCAACACCTCGATGGTGTCAAAAATGGCGTTGCGGCTTTGCGGATCGACGCCCACCGTTGGCTCATCGAGCAGCAGGATCTGGGGCTCATGAAGCAAAGCACAGGCAATGTTCAATCGCCGGCGCATGCCGCCGCTGAATTCGCTGGGAGGGTCTGCGGCGCGGTCCGCGAGACTGGTCAGCTCCAGCACTGCCGCGATTCTTGCCGATAGCGCGCGGCCCGTCAGTCCGTACAGCCCGCCGAAGAATTCCAGGTTCATGCGCGCGGGCAGCTCCTCGAGCAGAGCTATTTCCTGTGGCACCAGTCCCAAGCGGCGCTTGGTGGGATCGGCTCCCGTTCCCAAGGTCAAGCCGTCAATTTGCACCGAGCCCGAGTCCGGTTTCGTCAGGCCCGCGAGCATGCTGATGGTGGTCGACTTGCCGGCGCCATTGGGCCCAAGCAGCCCAAGCACTTTGCCCGGGGTCGCCGCGAACGAAACATCCGCTACCGCGGTGATCGCGCCGAATTTCTTTTGCAGACGGTCAGCGACCAGTTGCATTGCCAGGAGCCTGTCTGAGGGTTCCGCGAATACTGCCTGCAGATGCGCGTGAGCGCTACGTTTCCAATCCCTGCGCCTTCAGATACTCGTCATACGTCCCTCTGAAATCAACCAATTTGCCGCCGGGACGCAATTCGATGATGCGCGTGGCGAGACCGCCGACGAACTCGCGATCGTGCGAGACGAAGACGAGCGTACCGGCGTAGTGCTCGAGCCCTATTTGCAAGGACTCGATGGTTTCCATGTCCATGTGATTGGTGGGTTCGTCCATGAGCAGCACGTTGGGTTTCGTGAGGATCAACTTGCCGTAGATCATGCGGCCTTTTTCGCCGCCCGACAGCACCTTCACCGACTTTTTGGTTTCCTCGCCGGAAAACAGCAGGCGGCCCAAGGTCGCACGCACGATCTGATCGTCATCCGCCTTGCCGGTGTACTGCGACATCCAACCGAACAAGTCGATCTTGTCTTCGAACTCTGCCTGCGGATCCTGAGGCATGTAGCCGGGCTGGGCGTTCTCGACCCACACGATGCGGCCGCTGGTGGGACGCAATTCTCCCGCGAGACAGCGCATCAGCGTCGTCTTGCCGACGCCGTTCGGCCCGATGATGGCGACGCGCTCGCCGCCCTCGACGTTGATGCTCACGTCGTCGAGCACTTTATCGGCCGACCCCGGATAACTGAAACTCAGGTGTTCCGCCGACACCGCCGAGCGGTACAGCTTCTTGCCTTGCTCGAACCGGATGTAGGGATTTTGCCGCGACGACGGCTTGATCTCCTCGATCTTGATTTTCTCGAGCTGCTTCTTGCGGGAGGTGGCCTGACGCGCCTTGGAGGCATTCGCTGAGAAGCGCCGCACGAATTCTTGCAGGTCCGATATGCGGTCCTTGGCCTTGGCATTGGCCGCTTCGACGCGTGCGCGTGCCTGCACCGAAGCCAACATGAAATCGTCGTAGTTGCCGGGATAGATCTTGAGCTGCTGAAAATCCAAATCGGCGATGTGGGTGCAAACCTGGTTCAAGAAGTGCCGATCATGGCTGATGATGACCATGGTGGCGTCGTATTCGTTGAGTGCACGCTCGAGCCAACGGATCGAATTGATATCCAGATTGTTGGTCGGTTCATCCAGCAGAAGAACGTCCGGCTTGGAAAACAACGCCTGCGCGAGCAGCACGCGCAGTTTCAAGCCCGGGGGCACCTCGCGCATGGGGCCGTTGTGCCGCGATTCATGGATGCCGGCGTCGGTGAGGATGCTGCCGGCGCGAGCTTCAGCATCGTAGCCGCCATATTCGGCGAACACGCCCTCGAGCTCCGCCGCCTTCATGTAATCCTCGTCCGTGGCCTTGGGATCGGCGTAAATCCGGTCGCGCTCCTGCATCGCCGCCCATAGTTCGGTGTGGCCGCGCATGACGACGTCGAGAACGCGATCGTCTTCGTAGCCGAATTGGTTCTGATTCAATTTGCCGAGACGCATGCCCATCTGCAGCATCACATCGCCGGCACTCGCTTCGAGATCGCCGCCCAGCACTTTCATGAGCGTGGATTTGCCCGAGCCGTTCGCGCCGATGAGGCCATAGCGGTTGCCGTCGGAGAACTTGACCGTCACCTGCTCGAAGAGCGGTTTGGCGCCGAATTGAACGGCGACGTTGGATGTGGAAAGCATATGGTCCAATCACACTGAAGGATGCGGCTGCAGTGGCCGCGATTGCCCTAAACAAAGCCCGTCTAGATGGAGTGCCGTGTCGCTGCGTGGTGGCACGCGAGGCGTCTACGCTGCAAATCGCCCATTCCGGCCGATATATTCTAGCCGACCTTGGGGAACAAGTTGATGTTTTCCGAATCCCACCCCCACGTCACCGGGGTGGCTGCCCGGAGTCTGGGGTCAGAAACTGGCATTCGACTCCATTTGATCTGCAAAGAGGCTCGTCCAGAGTGGCGAGCGGGAGTTTGAGTGCCTCGGCTGTGGCGACATACCACGCATCGTAGCTCGTCACGTTGTGGCGCAGCTCCCAAATGCGATCGGCGAAAGGCGCAAAGGAAAGCAACTCGATGTTGAGCTGCATGAGATCGTCTTGCGCGGCGTTCGCTTCCGGGGTCGTAATCAACTTCGCCCTCTCCAGGCGGCGAAGGATGTTCGTTGCTTCAGCACACACCAGCTCAGGCGCGTGTAACGAGCCTCCAGCCAATACGTCTTCCGCCCAAACGCCGTTAGGCCCCGTGTCAATGAGCGCCGCCACCAGCACCGACGAATCAACAACGATGTTCAACGTCGGTCAGCGTTTCTGTTCTCGAGTATCTGCTTCGAGGAGATGCGAGTCTGTGCCGCGCGTTTTCTCTTGCGCACCTGTTGCAGCCACGCATCTACCGAGGGGCGGGCAGCCAAGCGCTCCAGCTCAGCGCGCAGGAATTCCTGCATCGATTTACCCTGCAAAGCAGCACGGGCAGCCAGCTCGTCGCGGACTCTTTCGGGGACATCACGAATGTTGATCTGAGTCGCCATGCTTGCATAATGCCAGCAATGAGGTCTTCGTGCAAGCGCGGGTCAGGCGCTCGGGCGCTTCAATCCTTCAGCGACTTGATGAGATTGAGCAATCGATCGCGCGCGTCGCCGTCCGCGAATTCAATGATGATTTTCCCCGATCCTGTCGTGTGCTGATGCAGCTGCACGTGCACGGCTTCGGTCCGCAAGACCTCGCTCACCACGGTCAATTCAGGCGGTCTGCGGGTCGCAGTCCCCTCTCCCTTCAGCGACTTGCGCACCAGATTCTCGGTTTCCCGCACCGATAAACCGCGCTGCGCCACAATCTGCCCCAAACGCTGCCGTTCGGCATCGCCGCGAAGCCCCAACAAAGCCCTCGCATGTCCCATGCCCAAGGCTTTTGAATCAATCAACGCGACCAGCGGCTCCGGCAAGTCCAGCAATCGAATGAGATTGCTCACCGCGGCCCGCGAGCGCCCGACAGAATCAGCCACCTCCTGTTGGGTGAGTGAAAACTCCGTCGTTAGCCGCTTAAGCGACCTTGCCTCCTCGGTCGCGGTCAATTCCTCGCGTTGAATGTTCTCGATGAGCGCAACTGCGACGGCTTCCTGGTCGGACAAGTCACGAACAATGACCGGGATATCGGCAAGGCCGGCCAGCTTGGCGGCTTGCCAACGCCGCTCGCCGGCGACAATTTCATAACGGGCCGGCCCGGACGCCCCCGCCGGCAGCGGGCGCACGATGATCGGCTGAATCACGCCCTTTGCCTTGATGGAGGCGGCGAGTTCCTCCAGAGGTTCTTGGTGAATCTCGCGGCGCGGCTGAAGCGCGCCTGATTGCATCAGCGAAAGCGGCAGCGTGCCGCCGCCCCGGCTCGCGCTCACCGTGGGTGCCGCCCCCAGCAGCGCGCCCAAACCCCGCCCTAATCCCCTGGATTCTTGCGCCATCCGCGAAGATTAGCGCAACGCGGGCCCAAGCGCCTCGAATGCGTGTCGCTGATACTTACAGCCGCGGCGAGTCTTCGGACAGGCGCCAGGGCGGAAAGCGGCGCGTACCGCCCGCGTGATAAAGGCAAATGATGTTGCCGTCAGGATCCTGCAAGTAAGCTTCCCTCCACAGCCAAATTTGGTCTTTAGGCGCCTGATTGAACTCTATCCCCAAGCCGCGCAATCGTTGATAGGTTGCATCGAGATCATCGCACTCAAAGTAAACGACTGTTTGCGAGGGAATGACGGTATCAAATGCATGCAGTGAAAATGTCGAGCCGTCCTGGCACTCAAATCTGGCATAGCGCGGCAGCGCGCTGACGATCTGCGTGAATCCGAGGCGTCGATAGAAGGCAGCTGATTGTTCGACATTCTTCGCGGGCAATGTCACTTGATTGAGGTTCATTGCTGGATTTCCCGATGCTTGCGGTTTGAGGCTGCTGATTATCAGGCCAATGCTGTTACGCCAGCCCCTGCACGCAATAGCCCCTGCAGCAATTGACGCGGCGCGCCATTTTGGCCTGGCGAAGGGGCGCCGACTCGCTGCGAGAACACTCACGGCTTCCAGAAGGTGATGATCGCGCCGCCCGCCACGACCAGGGCGCCGCCGACTACGGTCGGAACGGTGGGCAGCGTTCGAAAAAAAACAAAGTTGATGATCTGCCAAATGACGAACAATGTCGCGATGTAAATGCCGACCACCTGCCCGAATTCAAACGGCGCCAAATTGAGCAGCGTGCCGTAGCCCAATAGCAGCGCCGCGCCTGCCACAAACAACGCAATGCGATAGGCGCCGACATGGTCGTATATCGCCAGGCGGACGATCGCATCGCCGCTCGCTTCAAGCGTCGTCGCAGCTATTAGAAAAACAATGGGATAGACGTTGGGCAGAGACTTCAGCATCGGCGGATCTCCCGGTCGCCTGTTCACCATATCAGACTGCGGCCTCTTGGGCGGTCGAGCCGGCAGGCTGTGTCCATGGCCGCGCGCGGTGGTACTCTAGTTTTTCGTGACGCACCCAGGAGCGGCGTTTGAAGACTCTCATCATTCTAGCGGTGACGATGCTGTCGGCATGCAGCTGGTTTCATTCGAAATCTCGCGCGCCCGATCCTTCGCAATTCCTCGTCACCGGCGCCCCCAAGGGCTCAATCGTGTTCGTCGACGGTGTACAGCGAGGTCAGGCCGCTGAATCGAATGTCAAACCGCAATTGCTAGACACGACCCCGGGCGAGCACAAAGTGGAAGTCCGCTTTGGCGACAACGTCGTCTATCGGGAAAATGTCTACATCAATAGCGGCGAGAAGCGGGTCGTCACCGTTCTCTCCGGCTCAAATCGCGAGTAGGCCGGATTTTCTATTTTTTGCCGCGAGACTTGCGGGACCGCGAAACCTTGCGTTTCGCAGCCGTCTTGCGTTTCGCAGCCGTCTTGCTTTTCCCAGCCGTCTTGCGCTTCCCAGCCGTCTTGCGCTTAGCCGCTGATTTGCCCTTAGGCGCCTTGCGCTTCGCTCGCTTGGCGGCCTTCGCAGTCTTGGGCACCGTTCTAGTGATCTTTCTGGACGCCTTCTTTGCCTTCGTCTTAGCGCTCTTCTTGGGCGCAGCCGCCTGTTTCGCCGCTGCTACCGGCGCTGCGCCGCGTAGCGCTGCGCCGCGTAGCGCTGCGCCGCGTAGCTGTTCGATGATCGCGGGATTTTCCAGGGTCGACACATCCTGCGTGATCTCCTCGCCGCGCGCGATGGCACGCAGCAAGCGGCGCATGATTTTGCCGGAGCGGGTTTTCGGCAAGTTGTCCGTCAGTCGAATCTCATCCGGTTTGGCGATGGGGCTGAGTTGATCGCCAACCCATTCACGCAGCTCTTCGATCAGTGATTTCGCGGCCGCGCCCTCGGGCCGCCGCACGTTGAGCACCACATAGGCAAATGCCGATTCGCCTTTGATCTCGTGCGGCTTGCTGACCACCGCGGCTTCCGCGACCTTGGGATGCGCGACCAAGGCCGATTCGATCTCCATGGTGCCGAGGCGATGGCCCGCGACATTAATCACATCGTCGATACGCCCCATGATCCAGTAGTAGCCATCCGCATCGCGGCGCGCCGAATCGCCGGCGACATAGTAGTGATTATTGAATTTTTGGTAGTACGTGCTGATGTAGCGTTCGTTGTCGCCCCAGATGGTGCGCAGCATGGAAGGCCAGGGCCGCTTGATCACGAGATAGCCGCCGGCGTTCGGCGTGTTCACGGGCCGCCCCTCTTCGTCGACGATGTCCGCGAATATGCCGGGAAGCGGCTGGGTGCAAGACCCGGGCTTGGTGGCGGTCACTCCCGGAACCGGCGCCATCATGGCGGCACCGGTCTCGGTCTGCCACCAGGTATCGACAATGGGACAGCGCTCGCCGCCGATCACGCGGTGATACCACATCCATGCTTCGGGATTGATGGGTTCGCCCACCGTGCCCAACACCCGCAGCTTGCTCAAATCGTACTGGGCCGGCACCGCATCGCCCAGCTTCATGAGCGCGCGAATCGCCGTGGGTGCGGTATAAAAAATGCTGATCGCATGAGCCTGGCACATTTTCCAAAAGCGCCCGCCATCGGGGAACGTCGGCGCACCCTCGTACAGGAAAAGGGTGGCGCCCGCCGCCAGGGGCCCGTAAACGACATAGGTGTGCCCGGTGACCCAGCCGACATCGGCGGTACACCAATACACATCGTTGTCCTTGAGGTCGAAGACCCACTTGGTGGTCAGCTTCGCGTTGAGCAAGTAACCGGCGGTGGAATGCTGGATGCCCTTCGGCTTTCCCGTGGAGCCTGAGGTGTAGAGCAGGAACAGGGGATGTTCCGAATCCAGCCACTCAGGTTCGCAAGTCACCCGCTGGCCGGATATGGCATCGTCCCACCACACATCGCGCCCGGAGCGCATGTCGCAGGCGGTGCCGGCGCGCCGATAAACGATCACTCTTTGCACCGATTCACAGCCATCGGCCAGGGCCTTGTCGACCGCCTGCTTCAATTCCACCGCATGGCCCCCGCGCCACCCGGCGTCCGCGGTGATCACCATCTTGGCGCCGGCATCCTCGATTCGATCTTTGACGGCATTGGCGGAAAAGCCGCCGAACACCACCGAGTGCACGGCGCCGATGCGCGCGCATGCCAGCATGGCGACCACCGCTTCGGGAATCAGCGGCATGTAGATGATCACGCGATCGCCGCGTCCTATGCCCTGAGCCTTTAGGGCATTGCCGAACCGGCACACCTCTTGGTGCAGTTGCGCGTAGGTCAGTTTGCGTATGTCCCCGGGTTCGCCTTCGAAAATGATGGCAACCTTGTCCGCGCGGCCCGCCAAATGCACATCCAGGCAATTGTGCGATGCGTTCAGTTGGCCGTCGGTAAACCATCGGTAATTGGGCGCGCGCGAGTCATCGAGGGGCACCGTAAAGGGCCGATGCCAGTCGATCTCTGCCACGGCCAAATCCGCCCAGAAACCGACATAGTCATCGGCCGCCTTGGCATGCATGCGCTTGAGTTCCGCAGCCTTGAGCGTCGCATGCCTGGCAAACGCCGCGGACGGCGGAAACACGCGGTCCTCTTGCAGGACGGATTGAATATCTTTCTGCGCCATGGTCTTCCCCCGTCTCATGCAGCGGCGGCGATGCGACGCACCTGCTGCCTCAAAATGTTCCCGAATCCATGGGTGTCAAAAAAGAAATCGAGCCTGCTGCGATCCTGCGGCCGCCGCTTCAAATCATCCAGTGTCGCCTCGAGCGGCATGTCGCAAACTATGCCGGTCAGGCGTCGGGCCAGATAGGCGGCCTCCTTGTGAGCCAGCAGTTTAGCAGCGACCGCGGCCGCGCCGCGCAGCTTCAACAATGGAATCCGATGAAGATTGGCATACAACTCGTCGAGCGAGCCGAATACGGCAAAAAGTTCGGCGGCCGTCTTCTTGCCGACGCCTGGTACGCCGGGAATATTGTCCACGCTGTCTCCGGTCAGCGCGAGAAAATCGGCAATGAGCTCTGGAATCGCCCCGAAGCGCGGGCCGATGTCATGATAGTGATAGCGGGTGTTGCCGCTGTAATCCCAGTACACGTCGCCGTCGCGAATCAATTGCGACAGATCCTTGTCGCGGGTCACGAGCACATTGCGCAGGCCGGCGGCGCGTGAACGGGCCGCCAAAGTTCCGATGATGTCGTCGGCTTCGTATTCGGCGCTGGCGTATTCCGCCAAACCCATGTGCCTGCAAAACTCGCGGCACAGCGCAAATTGGCGCTCCAAATCGGCCGGGGGCGACTCGCGATTGGCTTTGTACGCAGGATAGATGCCGTTGCGGAACGAGGTCCCGCGCAGGCTCAGGTCGAAGGCGACGCAGATTCGTTCCGGGCGCACCTGCTCGAGAAGATCCGACAGAAAGCGCGCGAATCCATACAGTGCATGGGTGGCGTTGCCGTCCGCATCCACCATGTCGGGCGGCATCGAATGATACGCGCGAAAAATGAAATAGCTGGCGTCGATGTAATACACCACGCCGGACCGCGGAACGGGAATCCCCGCGATTGCGCTCACATCGGCCAGCGTTGCATGCGCTCGTGCAGCGGACTGGAACGCGGGAAATGCGCGACCAGATATTCCATCTGGTCCGCAAGCACGCGGCGGCCCTTCAAGAAAATGTATTCCGCATACGTGGGCGTGAACGGCACTGCCAACAGTTGCATGCCGGCCTGCTCCGGCGTTCGCGACGCTTTCGCATTGTTGCAGCGGCGGCACGCCGAGACCACATTGCTCCACAGGTCCCGGCCGCCGCGGCTGAACGGCGTCACATGGTCGCGCGACAGCAGGCTATATGTAAAACGCGCGCCGCAATACAAACACAGGTACCCATCGCGGCGGAACAGCGTTTGATTGTTGAGCGGCGGCGTGTATCCCGCACCCCGCAGGTTGCCGGGGTTGCCGGTCACGCCCAGGGTCGCGATGATGGAATTTACATCGACGATGGTCCGCAGGCCGGTCCTCGCGCAAGTTCCGCCATACAGCCGGTACAGCAGCGTTCCACAGGTGTAGGCGACTTGTTCAGTGTGATAAAGCCGCGCCGCTTCGCGGTAATCGACCCATTCCAGCGGCATGCCCGACACATCGGTACGCAGTATTTGCTGCGACAATGGATAGGCGTGCGAAACCACGGCAAGGTCGTCCCGCCAATCCAGCAATTGATACCTGTCCTGCTTCACAGCCATAACATACTTAAGATAGTCGACTCTTATGCCATAATTCAACGTTTCGCACGTAACTTAAGGCTTGGGAGAGTTTTGCATGTCCGTCGTCGTCGGTGTCCTCACGGAGACCGCTGCCAAAGAGACCCGCGTTGCGCTTGTTCCCGAAATCGCCACGAAATTGAAGACCGCCGGTGTTCGCGTCCTGATTGAACGCGGCGCCGGGGCTCGAGCTCATTTCCCGGACGCCTTGTACGCGGACGCCGAATTCAGCGATGCCGCGACGATTCTCGGCTCGGCCGACGTAATATTGAAAGTTCAGCCGCCGTCCTTGGCGGAAGTCGCCGCCCTGAAGAAAGGCGCCGTCATCGTTGGTTTCATGCAAGCGTACGCGCGCCCCGACCTGGTCCAGGCGCTCAAGGAACGCGGCATCACCAGCTTTGCCATGGAATTGGTGCCGCGCATTTCACGCGCACAGTCGATGGATGCGCTGTCTTCGCAGGCCTCGGTGGCCGGCTATAAGGCGGCGTTGATCGCGGCGAATACGCTCGAAAGATTCCTGCCCATGCTCACCACCGCCGCGGGCACGATCCGGCCGGCCTCGGTATTGGTGATCGGCGCGGGAGTCGCCGGATTGCAGGCCATCGCGACGGCCAAGCGCTTGGGAGCGGTGGTCGAAGCGTATGACGTGCGTAGTGCAACGAAGGATCAGATCAAGTCGTTGGGCGCGAAATTCATCGAGACGGGCGTCTCCGCGGAAGGCGCCGGGGGCTACGCGCGCGAGCTTACTCCTGAGGAAAAGGCCAAGCAGCAAGAGGTTCTGGACGCGCGGATCGCCGCCAGCGACGCGGTCATCAGCACGGCGTCGGTTCCCGGACGGGCGGCACCGCGGATCATTCTGAAGGCGGCGGTCGAGCGCATGAAAGCGGGCTCGGTCATCGTCGATATCGCCGCCGAGCAAGGCGGCAACTGCGAACTGACCAAGGCCGGCGAGACCGTGCTTCACGCCGGGGTTAAAATCGTCGGTCCCGTCAATTTGCCCGCCACCTTGCCGTATCACGCCAGCGAAATGTATTCGCGCAATTTGTTCAATTTTTTGAAGCCGGCGCTGCCGAAGGGCGAACTCGCCATCGATTGGAGCGACGAGGTATTTGCCGGTGCCGTGCTGACCCATGATGGCCAAATCAAGCACGAAGCGACACGAACTGCGATAGAGGGTCCCAAGACATGATCGACGGCGTCATTGCACTCTATATTTTCATGTTGGCCGCATTCACGGGCTACGAGGTCATATCGCGCGTCCCGGTCATTTTGCACACGCCGCTCATGTCCGGATCGAACTTCGTTCACGGCATCGTCTTGGTGGGGGCGATGGTGGCGCTGGCCGCGGCCGATACCACATTGGTGCGTGTCATCGGCTTCATCGGCGTGGTGCTGGCCGCCGGCAACGCCGTCGGCGGCTACGTCGTCACCGAACGCATGCTGAAAATGTTCGTATTGGCCGGCAAGAAGAAAGGATCTTAAGGGATGCCTTCCGCTGCAACGCTGCAAACTTTGATGCAGTTATCGTACCTGATAGCGGCTGCCCTGTTCATTTTGGGCCTCAAACGCATGAGCTCGCCGGTGACAGCGGTCAGCGGCGTGCGCTGGGCAGGCGTCGGCATGTTGCTCGCCACCGCGGTCACGCTGGCGTTCATGGGTGGCGCATCTTCCTTGAACTTCACGCTTGTCATCGTGGCCATGGTGATTGGCGCCGTCCTCGCCTGGATCAGCGGCAAGCGCGTGGCGATGACCGACATGCCGCAAATGATCGCGCTGTACAACGGCATGGGCGGCGGCGCCGCGGCGGCGATTGCGGCCGTGGAACTGTACAGCGGCAACGAGCACAACCTGGTGCATCTGACCATGGCCGCCATCGGGGGCTTCATCGGCGCGGTGTCCTTCAGCGGCAGCCTGATAGCCTTTGCCAAACTGCAGGGCCTGATCACCAAGTCGGTCCGCTTCGGCGGCCAAAAATTCGTCAATTTGGCGATATTGCTGATCAGCATCGGCTTTGGCTTCATGGTGGTAAGCGGCGCCGGAGCGGAATCCGGGCTTCCCGTGGTTTCCTTGTTCTTCGTGTTTGCGCTGATTTTAGGCGTCGCCATGACGCTGCCCATCGGCGGCGCCGACATGCCGGTGGTCATCTCCCTGTACAACGCGCTCACAGGATTGGCGGTCGGTTTCGAAGGCTTCGTGCTCGACAACGCAGCCATGATCATCGCCGGCACCGTGGTCGGCGCCGCCGGCACGTTGCTCACGCAATTGATGGCAAAGGCCATGAACCGCTCGCTCGGCAACGTGCTGTTCTCGAATTTCGGCGAAAGCTCTGCGGCGGGCGGCGGCGGCATTACCGGCACGCAAAAGGCCATCGAGGCGTCGGACGCCGGCGTCATGATGGCCTACTCGCAAAAGATCATCATCGTGCCCGGATATGGCATGGCGGTGGCGCAGGCTCAGCACAAGGTGTGGGAACTCACGCAGTTGCTGCTCGATCACGGCGTAAAGGTGCGCTTTGCCATACACCCGGTCGCCGGCCGCATGCCGGGCCACATGAATGTGCTGCTCGCCGAGGCGGGAGTGCCCTACGATCTGATTTCAGATCTGGATGAAATCAACGCGGAATTCGAAACGGCCGATGTGGCGCTCATCATCGGCGCCAACGACGTGGTGAATCCGGACGCTCGCAGCAACAAGAGCAGTCCTATCTACGGCATGCCGATCTTGAATGCGGACAAGGCGAAAAATGTCATTGTGGTCAAGCGCGGCCAGGGCCAGGGATTCTCAGGCATCGACAATGCGCTGTTCGTGCTCGATCAAACCCGCATGCTGTATGGCGACGCGCAGGCCGCCGTGAGCCAATTGATCCAAGCGGTCAAGGCCGCAGGCTGATCTCAAAGCGATCCCTGGATTTCCACTGCGCAGGTTTGGGCTTCGCATGGTCCTCCAGCCGAATCATATCGGCCCTCAACGTTGCGCCATGCAATTCGAAGCGCACGTAGTGATAGTTCGGGAAATCCATACTCTGATAGAGATCCGCAGCGGTGCGGTCGATCTCGTAAGGCGTCGCCCCGCCGCCGCCCGATACCAAGTACATCACTCCATCCTGCTCGAGCCGCTCGTAGTTGTGAATATGGCCCGCGCTCACCACAATACGCACCGCCGAGCGGGCGGCCGCCTTCTGTAAATACGCGGCCAGCGATTGTTCGTTCTGACGCGCATTGTGGTCCACCAGTTTGACCGTTTGCACGTCCGCCGCAGGGGGATGATGCATGATGATCAAGACCACTCGGACCGCGGGGTCGAGCGAGTTCACTTGGCTCTCCAGCCATGTCCGCTGTTCGCTGCCCGGCAAGAGCGAGGCATCGCTGTCCAATGCCACGCCGACGACCTTGGCCCCGATGGCAACCGAATACCAGCGGCGGCCGCGCAATTCGGGAAAGGTATCCCACCAACGATCGAGGCAACTCGATTCGTAGCAGGCCGAGAACTCATGGTTTCCCAGCGCCGGATAAACCCGCAGATGCGCATCGCGCCAGGCGCGAGTCTCCGCACGGTACACATCGTAGTCCGCGGCAATACCGTGCCACGGCAGATCGCCATTGATGAAAATCGCCGCCGGGTTCTCCGCGGCGATCTTGGCGATCAGTGCCTTGCGTACGGCCGGCGAGCTCGCTGCCGTTTCGCTGACGTTGGTGAAGCGGGTATCGCCGTAAGCGATGAAAACCAGAGGATCCGGCAGATCCGAATCCGGCACACTGAAGGTGGTCGCGGCTCGCGCCGGCCAGCATACGACGATCGCCAGGAATAAAAGCACGGGCAAGGAACTGCGCATTGCGCGATGCTACGCTACGGAGCCCTGCTGAGCATTCCCCGTTAGGCCCCGCAAAAATGAAATTATTGTTGTTTGTGTTGTTGTGCATGCCCGCCGCCGTTGGCGCGGCCGGCTCTGCATCCGGCGAGAGCGAACGCTGGCGGCAACGCGCCGAGCATGTCCACATCATCCGCGACAACTGGGGCATCGCGCATATCTACGGAAAATCCGACGCCGATGCCGTCTTCGGCATGATCTACGCGCAGGCCGAAGATGACTTCAACCGCATCGAACGCAACTATCTGAATGGTCTCGGGTGGCTCGCGCAAGCGGAAGGTGAATCCGCCATTTACAGCGATTTGCGCGAAAGATTGTTCATCGACGCGGCGACGCTGCAGCGGCAGTATCGCCTCAGCCCCGCGTGGCTGAAAACCCTGATGATCGCCTGGTCGGATGGCCTGAATTACTACCTCTCGAAGCATGCAAACGCGGTGCCCAAGGTCATCCATCACTTCGAACCGTGGATGGCCTTGTCCTTCACCGAGGGCAGCATCGGCGGGGATGTCGAAAGCGTCGATCTGGCCAAGCTCGAAAAATTCTACGGGCAGCCAACGCCGCCGACAGCGGGTAATTCGCAGCAGTTCGTCCCGGAGGAGAATCCCGGCGGCTCCAACGGATTTGCCATCGCACCGAGCCGCAGCGCATCCGGTCACGCCATGCTGTGGATCAATCCGCACACCTCTTATTATTTTCGTTCGGAATTGCAGGTGGTCAGCGAGCAGGGGCTCAACGCGTACGGGGCGGTCACCTGGGGGCAATTCTTCGTCTATCAGGGATTCAATTCCCACAACGGCTGGATGCACACCTCGTATGGCGGCGATGCCATCGATGAGTACGCGGAAGATCTCGTAAAGAAACCCGACGGCCTGTACTACAAATATGGCGCCGAGCTCAGGAAAATTCGAGTCACGCAGGTCACCATCCCTTTCAAACAGGGCGATGGCGTGGGGAAACGCACGTTCACGGTCTATCATAGCCATCATGGCCCGATCATCCGCGCCGAGAACGGCAAGTGGATCGCCATCAAAATGTTGGTCGATCCAGTGCCCGCGTTGTCGCAGTCGTACTTGCGCACCAAGACGCGCGACTACGCATCCTTCCGCAAGACCCAGGACATGCGCACCGACACGTCCAACAATACCGTGTATGCGGACGCGAACGGCACCATCGCGTATTTTCATGGAAACTTCATACCGAAGCGCGATACCGCATTTGATTTCACCCATCCCGTCGACGGCAGCAATCCCGCCACCGAATGGCAGGGGCCGCACGCCATCGAGGACACCATCACCTTGCTCAATCCCAGCAACGGCTGGCTGTTCAACAGCAACAACTGGCCGTTTTCCGCCGCGGGGGACCAGAGCCCCAAACGTGAGCACTATCCGCGGTACATGTGGACCAAGGGCGAGAATCCCCGCGGCCCTCACGCCGTCGAAATGCTGCGCGATATCCACAATGCGACCTTGGACAGTTTGATCGCCGCAGGCTATGACGGACATTTGACCGCATTCGATGTGTTGCTGCCGCCGCTGTTCGCCGCGTACGACGCGCTGCCCGCGGCCGATCCGCGGCGCGCCGCGTTGGGCGAGGCAATCGCGGCCTTGCGAGATTGGAACAGGCGCACCGCCGCGGATTCGGTGCCGACTGCAGTGGCGATTTTTTGGGGTCAGGAACTGGTCGAACGCAAAGGCGCTGAGGCCCGCGATGCGGAGGAACCGGTGTATGACCTCTTGGTCGACAAACTCACCGACGCCGAACGTATCGCAGCGCTAAGCGCCGCGCTCGAGAAACTGCAGCGCGACTTCGGCCGTTGGCAAATACCCTGGGGTGAGATCAGCCGCTTTCAGCGCCTGACCGGCGACATCGTGCAGCCTTATGACGACGCGAAGCCCAGCTTGCCGGTCGGCTTTGCGCCCTCGCAATGGGGCGCCTTGGCGTCCTTTGATTGGTCGAAACCGCGCAAAACCAAGAAAATCTACGGTTCCACCGGCAATAGCTTCATCGCGGCGGTGGATTTCGGTCCGACCATTCGCGCGAAAGCCCTCATGAGCGGCGGCGAGAGCGGCGATCCGTCATCGCCGCACTTTGCCGATCAAGCCCTGATGTTCAGCGAGGGCCGCTTTCGCAATGTGCTGTTTTATCCGGAAGATGTGCGCGTTCATGCTGAGCGCAGCTATCAACCTTAAGCGCTATGCGTCGTAATTTTGAGCAGTTCACGGCATGGCATAGCGGGATAGGAAGCCGGCAGGCAACGCAAGAAAAAAGGCCCAGTTGCCTGCCAGCTTCCTATTCCCCCATGCCGTGATCAGCAGCCGCTCGACATCACGTGGCAAACGCTGCTTTCGACACCGTGATGTCAACTGACGGGCTTAGTTAGCGCGGCACGTGCCGAGGCGGCGGCGCACCGTGCATCGGCGGCGGCGCACCGTGCATGGGCTGGGTGGCGCGATGACGCTGCTCGGGCGTCATCTGACGCCATTGCTGGCGCAGTTGCATGCGTCTTTCCGGCGGCATTTGCCGGAAGCGATTGAAGGATTCGCGGACCTGCTGCTGCCGCTCCGGCGGCAATGACCTGTACTGCTGCCAGCGTTGGCGCAGCACCTGCCGCTGATCAGGCGGCATGGCGCGCCACTGCGAAAACCGCTGTTGCGCACCGGCGCGCTGCTGCGGCGTCATCGACAGCCAACGCTCACTGCCTCTCGCGAGCGCCTGCTGCCGATCCGGGGCCAGGCTGTTCCACTCGCCCTGATGGCTTTGCAGCAACTGCTGTTGCTGAGGCGACAGAGAGCTCCACGCTCTCGGGGTGGGGGCGGGCGCGGGGGTGGGGGTGGGCGCGGGCGCGGGGGTGGGCGCGGGCGCGGGTGCGGCCGCAGACGGTTCGGCCGCGGGCGGCGCGGACGCGGGGGTCTGCGCAAAACCGGCGGCGGCAGCGAGAAGACTTGCGCAGACAAACCATGCCCTGATCATTTCTTTGCATCCTGCGGCGGCGGTGCTGGAGGATCACTCCCGCGCGGCGGCGCCCTCTTGAAGAATTCCCACCAAGCTGCATCACCCACATCATCCGAACCTAGAAACTCCAGAAACCCATCATCCGGCGGCGCCGTCGATTGCGCCGGTGTCGTCGCCGGTGTCGTCGCCGGCGTTGCGGCCGGCGGCGAAGGAGGCGGCGCAGCCGGGGGCTGGGCGTTCGCAATCACACACCAAGCACCGAGCAACACCCAGATCCCGCCCCACCCGGTGGAGGTCAATCTACGCAGCCGGTCCCGGATTCGCGGACTTATCCGCGAAATCATAAAAATCGATATCGTCTTGCAGCATGTCCAGCGCATCACCCGAACCTTCATCCGAAGAGGCCAGAAGGTCAAGGTCTTCGAAACTCGACTGCGCGTCGGCCACAGTGCCGGCCTGATGATGGAGCGGCGAGCCCATCCATAGCACCACCCCCAAAATGGCCGCGGCGGTAACGCCGGCCGCAGGTGTCCACAGTTTCCAGCCCAAAGCCCACGGCCGGCGGGTTGCAGCCGCCTCGAGCGCCGCGCTGCGTGCCTGCGTCAGGCGCGAGCGGATGCGCATATCGATTCCTTCGACGCTGTCCTGAAACAGCGCCCGGCTGCGCAATTCGAAAGCATTGTCGTCTTGTTCGCTCATCACCAAACCTCGCCCAGCTGGTCGCGCAGCGCATGCACCGCGCGCGAATAATGCGTCTTCACACTGCCTTCCGAGCAAGCCATGGCGTTCGCCGTCTCGGCAACGTCCATGCCCTCAAAATTTCGCAGCATGAAAGCCTCGCGCTGGCGCGCGGGTAAGGCGCGCAGCAATTGCTCCAATTGTTCCATTGCCTGTGCCTGCATCAGCCGCTCAGGGATGGCCGGCGCGGCATCGGCGACATTTTCCAAAGGATCCTGCGCTTCGCTGTCCGGATCCTCCTTGGGACCGGGCAACCAGGTCATCACGCGCTTGCGCACCGTCCTGCGGCGCTGTAAATCGCGGATTCCGTTTTCGAGAATCCGGTAAAACAGCGGCCGCCACTCAGCGCTCGGACGTGATGCATAACTGCGCGTGAGTTTCAGCATCGCGTCTTGCACCACGTCGAGAGCATCGTCAGCGTCACGCAACGCGACTTGCGCCATGCGAAACGCGCGCCGCTCGATCTCGGCCAGGAATTTCTCGAGCTCTCGCGTGTACTCCAGAACCACTCCCTCAGGTGCTGGAGCGGGACTATCCCAGACCATCCAAGCTGCATTGAGGGTACCAAAGCGGGCCATGCGTATCATCTCCGTTCCAGGTATAAACGCGTACCCTAAGGGATGGTTGACGTCGCGAAGGGCGCCGGATCAGCGACTTACGCACATCGATTGTGACTCCCATTGCAATAATTTCGATCAATACCTCAGCGCGGCATCCAGTGGGGGACGTAATCATTTGAATTTAAAAGGAATCAATTCGATTTCTGCTATTTTTTAACCAATTTGACAGGACCCGAAACGGAACGGGCACTTAGGGTAAATGACCCCCGCTTCTCAACAGACTTATCCACAGCTTTTGTGGACAAACAATCGATGATTTTGCAAATCGCAATCGACACTCCTCTGCGTCAAGTGTTCGATTACTTGCTGCCCGCGAGTCGGGCGCAAGAACCGCCCCTTGTGGGCGTGCGGGTCTTGGTCCCTTTCGGCCGTCAACGTCTGATCGGCATTTTGGTTGGCATCGTTGCCGAATCCGCCGTGCCGGCGGCTAAACTCAAGAGCGCGCTGGAGTTTTTGGATGAAAGTCCGGTTTACGATCCGGTCACTTTCGAGCTGCTGCGCTGGGCAGCGGAGTACTACCACCACCCCATCGGTGAGGTTTACGCCGCCGCGCTGCCGGTCAGCTTGCGTGACGGTCAACCTGCCTCTGCGAGTGTCGAAACCTGGAGTCTCACCGAGGCCGGAAGCGAGGAGCTCGCGCACCCCAGCTCGCGTCGCGCTCCGCAACAGCGTGCCTTGCTGTCATGGTTGGCGGAGCGCTCGAGTGCCACTGCCGCCGAGGTCGCCGAAATTTTCAAGCCGGCGCACTTGAAGACCTTGGAGGCGCGCGGCTGGGTCGTACCTCGCATATCCCATTTGACCGACTTAAGTTTGGCCGACGAGTTCGGATCGCTCGAGGTTCATCCCGGCGGACTTGCGCTCACCGGCGCGCAAGCGCAGGCAGTCGAGACCATTCTCGCCGCACTATCGAGCTTCAGCGTGCACCTGCTGTACGGCGTGACCGGCAGCGGCAAGACCGAGGTGTACCTACAGGTTATCGCAGCGGCCCTCGCGCAGGGGGGCCAGGCGTTGGTGCTGGTACCGGAAATCGCCCTGACGCCGCAGCTCGTCGACCGCTTTCGCCGCCGCTTCAGCGGGGGCGTCGCAGTCGTGCACTCCGGCCTCACCGACGGTGAACGCCGCGATGCGTGGCGTGCCGCGCACAGCGGGCGGGCGCGGATCATCATCGGCACGCGCTCCGCGGTGTTCACCTCGATGCCCAAGCTCGCGTTGATCGTCGTCGATGAGGAGCACGACGCGTCGTACAAGCAGCATGAAGGCTTTCGCTATTCGGCGCGTGACCTTAGCGTAATGCGGGCGCGCGGCGCCGGCGTACCGGTCATTCTCGGGTCGGCCACCCCCTCCTTGGAAACCTTGGAGAATGCGGCCAGCGGACGCTATGCCAAGCATATCCTGCCGCAGCGGCCCGGCGCAGCGCAGCCGCCGCGCATGTCGCTGGTGGATCTGAGAAGACATGCGGCCGATCAAGGCCTCTCGACGCCGGCCATGCAGGCCATTGACCAACATCTCAAATCCGGCGGCCAGGTCATCGTGTTTTTGAATCGGCGCGGCTATGCGCCGAGCTTGTTCTGCAACTCCTGTGGCTGGGTCGCTCCCTGTGCGCACTGCGATGCGCGCATGACCTTGCACCGCCGAGCGCTCAAGCTGCGCTGTCATCACTGCGGTGCGCAGGCACCGGTGCCGACGATTTGCGCGAGCTGCGGCCAGGCATTGCTGCCCGTGGGCCAAGGTACGGAACGGGTCGAGGAGACCCTGACGCGCCTGTTCCCCGGCGCGCCGCTGGCGCGCCTCGACCGTGACACCGCGTCTGCGCGTGGAGCCATCCAAGACGTGCTCGAGCGCGTGCATAGCGGCGATGCGCGCATCTTGGTCGGCACGCAAATGCTCACCAAAGGACACCACTTCCCCGAGGTCACGCTGGTGGTGATCCTGGATGCCGATCAGGGACTGTTCGCCAGCGATTTCCGCGCCACCGAGCGCCTCGCACAGACCATCACGCAAGTGGCCGGACGAGCGGGGCGCGAAGCGCGCCCCGGAGAAGTGATGATTCAAACCCAATTCCCTGAACATCCGCTGCTGCAGCGGCTCATTGCCGAAGGTTATGAAAGCTTCGCCGCCAGTGCGCTGGAAGAGCGCCGCGAAGCCGGATGGCCGCCTTTCTCGCGCCTCGCACTGCTGCGCGCCGAGGCCAAGGACAGCGCGGGACTGGACTCGTACCTGCGCGCCGCCGCAGCGTCGGGCCATGTGCTCAATGAGCCCGCGGTCAAAATCCTAGGTCCCGCGGCCGCCTTGATCGCACGCCGCGCCGATCACTTCCGGGCGCATTTGCTGATCGAGGCCGCAGCCAGATCTTCTTTGCAGCGCTTTCTGGCCCGCTGGCTGCCGCAGGTGGAAGCACTGGACGGTCCCAAAGGTCTGCGCTGGTCGATCGACGTGGATCCTTTGGAAGTCGATTGAGCGCTTTGCGGTAAACTGCGCAGCCTTTGTCACTCATGGGATCCCTTTGAAGACTTTGATCGAAACACTGTTGAAGCGCGCACTGGATTCGCTGCCCGAAGACCTGGTGGCCCGCACGGGCCGCGGCGTCGGCATCGAGGTCGAGAACACGCGCGATGCGCAGCACGGCGACTTCGCCAGCAATCTCGCCATGCGCTTGGGCAAGGCCACCCGGCAGAATCCGCGCAAGCTCGCGCAAGCTCTCGTGGCCGCTCTGCCTTCGAGCGATGCGATCGACAAGGTCGAAATTGCCGGCGCGGGCTTCATCAATTTTTTCTTGAAGAGCGACGCGTACACCCAAGAGATCGGCAAAGTCTTGAAGGACGGCGAGACATACGGCCGGTCGCTCGTGGGCGCGGGGCGCCGCGTGCAAGTGGAATTCGTGTCGGCCAACCCCACGGGGCCGTTGCACGTTGCCCACGGCCGGCACGCGGCATTCGGTGCCTCGGTCAGCAATCTGCTCGAGGCCGCGGGCTACGATGTCGAACGCGAGTACTACATCAACGATGCCGGCCGCCAAACGGATATTTTGGCGGTCAGCGCCTGGCTGCGCTATCTCGAACGCTGCGGCGAGCATTTCGCATTTCCGTCCAATGCTTACGTCGGTGAATACCTGGTTGCCGTCGGCGAAAAATTGTTCGCGGCTGAAGGGACCGCCTTGAAGCATGCCGCTGCGGAGGTATTCAAGGACTTGCCGCCCGACGAGCCGGAAGGCGGCGACAAGGACGTGTATATCGATGCGCTCATGACGCGTGCACGCGCGCTGATCGGAGACGCCGCCTTTGCACGCGTCTTGAGGTCCTCGCTCGACGGCATCGTCGGCGACATTCGCGAAGATCTCGGCGAATTTGGCGTCACCTTCGACTGCTGGTTTTCGGAGCGGTCTTTGGGCGACAGCGGTGCGATCGACAGATCGATCGAGACCTTGAAGAAATCGGGACACGCTTATCTCAAAGACGGCGCGCTGTGGTTCAAGAGCACGGATTTCGGCGATGAGAAGGATCGCGTCATCGTGCGCGACAATGGCATGAAGACTTACTTTGCGTCGGATATCGCCTATGTCTTGAACAAGCTCGAGCGCGGTTTTGAGCATTTGATCTACATCTGGGGCGCCGATCATCACGGCTACATCGCCCGCCTGCGCGCAGGTTTGGTGGCGCTCGGCGGGCCGCCCGAACGCTTCGAAGTGCTTCTCATGCAAATCGTTTCGCTGTTTCGCGGCGGCGAAAAAGCCAAGATGTCGAAACGATCGGGCGACTATGTGACTTTGCGGGACCTGCGCAAGGAAGTCGGCAACGATGCGGCGCGGCTGTTCTACGTGATGCGCAGCAACGATCAGCACCTGGATTTCGACATGGAACTGGCGAAGTCCCGCTCCAATGAAAACCCGGTGTACTACATCCAGTACGCGCACGCGCGGGTCTCGAGCGTCCTGCGCCAACTCGAGGAGCGCGGGCTCACGCATGACATCGAGCACGGCATCGCTTCCTTAAGCAAGCTCACGGAACCCCAGGAGCAGCAATTGATCAAGCGCATCAGCGCCTATCCCGGAGTCGTCAAGCAGTGCGCCGCGCAGCGCGCGCCGCATTCGCTGGTGCATTACTTGCGCGATCTCGCCAATGATTTCCACACGTATTACAGCGCGCATCAATTCATCGTCGAGGATTCAGGCAGCCGCGATGCGCGGCTCGATCTTGCGCTGGCGACGCAGACCGTGATTCGAAACGGCCTGAAGCTGTTGGGCGTCTCCGCGCCCGACACCATGTAGCCGGGGCCTGTCCAAAGCCAATCATGCCTCGAGACTACAAAACCAAACGCAACAAGCCCGCCGCCTTTTCCGGTTGGATCGGTCTCGCCTGCGGCTTGGGGTTGGGGCTTGCGGTCGCCGGCATCGTGTATCTCAAGGATCATCGGCTCGATGCGCCGCTGGCCAGCGCCGACAAGGTGATCAAAAAGAGAACGCGCAGCAACGAGCCCCCCGAGGCCGGCGAATCCGGTCCCGAAGACTCGAAGTCCTATGCCTTCTACGAGATGCTGCCGAAGTTCGAGGTGGTGGTGCCCGAGAAGGACAAGGACGTGAGGCCGGATATCAAATCCATCCCTGAAACGCGCCGCGGCACCTATGTACTGCAGGCCGGCTCGTACAAGAACTTCGCCGACGCCGACCGCGTGCGCGCCAAGCTGGCGCTGCAAGGCATCGAATCCAATGTGCAAAAAGTTACCGTGGACAATGACACGTGGCATCGCATCCGCATCGGTCCCATCTCCAAGCTCGACGATCTGAATCGCATGCGCCAGATTCTGCGCAAGGCCGATGTCGATGTGCTGGTGATTCGAGTCGGCGACTAGCCGTTACGCGCGCAGCGCTGACGCCTCGGCGGCACTAACTAACCCGCCAAATTCTGAAACGCCTGCGCAATGCGCATCCAAGCAGTCGTTGAAGCAATCGGCACCGTCAACAGCTGTTGCACCAGCAGAATCAGTCCGCCATAGACATAAACCGGATGCGGCCGGCCGCGCGTGCGCCAATCGTGAACCATGGCAACCACCAGCAGCAGATCCGCCGCCAGTCCCGGCGGGACGGCAACGAAGGGCGGCGGCGGGCCGGCCAGGCCGGGCGGCGCGAAGAAGGTGAGAAATACGCGGGCGATCGCCGGCGTCATGATTCCGACCATGAGCAGCAGCATCAGCCGCTTGTGCACCTGCGGCTTTCGAATGTTGACGATGGCCAAGGCAAAAAACGCGGCCATGAGCGGCCAGGCAGTCAGCGTCACGGCGGCGAAGCGCCGCGCCTCGTCACCAAAGCCCTGCGCCTCGAACCGCTTCAGCACAGCCGCTTCGCCGACCAGAATCGAACACATCATGACGCTGAACAGTGATATTCCTGCGAGCCCCCAGGCGCGGTGATCGAGAATGCGCCCCGACGCGACCAGGGCCGTCTGAACAAAGAAGAAACAAGTCCACGTAAACAGCAAAATGCCGTGGATGTGAATGATCGGTTCTGCGTGGAAAGTGCCGGTCGCAACCTTTGCCCAGTAGGTTGGCGTGAAGCCGCCGAACGCAATCAACAGGAAGGCGCCCGCCATCCATACATAAAAACTGCGGCTCTCGGTTCGCACACTCGAAGCGCTTGCAACTGTCGCGTTCATTTTTCTTTTTATCCCCCGGTGACTTTCTTATATCTCGACGAATCGCGGCGGATTATGACCCCTCAGCCGCGCGAAGGTTAAGTTTTGTCAACACGACTGTTTTATTAGGCCGCATGGGTACAAATCAATTCGCGCCCATTTTGTGGCTATTCGCGTCTAATCCTCGCCCAATTGACGAAAATCGACCCCTAATGCCCGCAACTTGCGGTATAAATGCGTCCGCTCCATACCCACTCTTTTCGCCAATTGGCCCACCTTGCCGTTGCAGAGCAGCAGTTGCTGCTGCAGATAGGCACGCTCGAACTGCTCGCGCGCTTCGCGCAGCGGCAGCGCCAGCAGGTCTTGCTTCACCAGTGGCTCATCGACTGCCATTTTCACGGCCAGCTCGCGTTCGATTTCCTCGAGCCGGATCTCTTCCCCAGAGCCTAAGACCAACACGCGCTGCACCAGATTCTTCAGTTCGCCCACGTTTCCGGGCCAGGGATAATTGCGCAACCGGTTTTGCGCGGCCACGCTGAAGCGCCGCAGCGGCAGATGCTGCTCATCGACCAGACGGTCGACGTAGTAGCGCAACAGGTCGGGCACGTCCTCGGCGTAATCGCGCAGCGGCGGTATGCGCAACGTAATCACATTGAGATGCGCGAGCAGGTCGCGTCGAAACGGCTCCGGAGAGGCGCGCAACTCGAATCCTTCTTGAGCGGAGCTGATCCAGCGCACATTGAGCTGCAGGCGCTGCCGGCCGCCGACACGCGTGTAGCCATTCTGCTGCTCGATGGCCCCGACCAGGGCGCGTTGTGCGTTGACGTTCAAATCCTCCAGTCCGCTGACGTACAGCGAGCCCCCGGTCGCCTGATCGAACGCGCCCGGCTCGACTTTACCGTCGCGCTCGCTGCCGAATAGCGCCGCCGTCGGATCCTGCGCAAGGCTTGCCGCCACCACGGTGAAAAATGGCTTCGCAGCGCGGGCGCTCAAGGAGTGCAAGTAGCGCGCGTAGGCCTCGCGCCCCGACCCCAACTCGCCGACGAGCAGCACCGGGGATGAGCTCGAGGCGGCCTGCTGCACTTGTTCGCGCAGCGTTTGCGTGATCTTGGCCTTGCCGATGGGTACGGCCAGCGCGGACCCTTGAGTGCGCGCCGACAGGCGCTTGCGCCGTCCCGCATCCAGCGCCCTTTCCACGGTGCGCAGCAGCTTGGTCAGGGACAAGGGCTTCTCTACGAAATCAAATGCGCCGAGACGGGTGGCCTCGACGGCGGTCTCGACGGTGCCGTGCCCCGACATCATCACCACCGGGCAATCGTAGCCGTCGGTGACCGACCATTCGCGCAGCAGCGTGATGCCATCCGTGTCGGGCATCCAAATATCCAAAAGCACCAGATCGGGGACCTGCGCCGCGCGGGACGAACGCGCCTGGCTGGCATCCGCCGCGATATCCACGTCGTAGCCCTCCTCCGAGAGAATCTCTTTGAGAAGCCCGCGGATATCCGCCTCGTCGTCCACCACCAATATTCTTGAAGCGGTCATACGCGTTCTCTCCTGTGTTCGCCTTTGCGCGGCTCACGTGCGCCCGCGGAGCGCGCGCCGTCGCCGAGCGGCAATAGAATTCGCACGCGGGCGCCCCCCGAGCGTTGATTATCCGCTTCAATGCGCCCGCCGTGTTCTTCCACGATCTTCTTTACAATAGCCAGCCCGAGGCCCGTGCCTTTGGGCTTGCTGGTGACATAAGGATCAAAGACGGTCCCGATCAAGTCGCGCTGAAACCCCGGGCCGTTGTCGGTGACCACGATCGAGACGGATGCTCCCTGTTTCTGAGCATCGTCGGCGAGCTGGGTTTCGATTTCAATGCAAGCGCCGGCCTTGCCCTCGAGGGCTTCCAGCGAATTGGTGACCAGATTGTTCAAAATTTGCCGAATGCGCATGCGGTCCGCCGAGATGAGCGGCAGGCGCGAATTCAACTGCAGTTTCATTTCCGCGCCGCTGGCCTGGACGCGGTACAGGTCCACAACCTCGGTGATCAGCTGGTTCAGGTCGAATCGCGAAAAATGCATGTCGGGTGCGCGCGCATACTCGCTGAACGCATTGACCATCTGCTTCATCGCATCGACCTGCGCCACGATGGTGTGGGTGGCGCGTTCGAGGATTTGGGCATCTTGCGCGTTCATGCTGTGCAGGAATTTGCGCCTCATCCGCTCCGCCGACAGCTGGATGGGCGTCAGCGGATTCTTGATCTCGTGCGCCAGGCGGCGCGCCACCTCGCCCCAGGCGGCATCGCGCTGCGCCTGCAGCAAGGTGGTGATGTCGTCGAACACCAGCACCACGCCGGCCGCGCCTCCGGCATCGTTGGGCAACGCCGTGCAGGCGCACATCAGCACATGCTTGCCTGACTCCGACAGCAGCTCGATTTGTTCGCGCCAATCCAACTGCTCCGGTTGCAGGCGCTGCTTTATGGCACTCAAGAATTGCGTGAACAGGGTGTTGTCGCTGATGGATTCGTCGAAGGGCTTGCCGATGGCCGCTTCGAGATCGACGCCCAAAATGGCGCTCGCCGCCTGATTGGCGGTGCGCACTTTGAGATCCGGTTCGAGAGAAACGACGCCGGTGGAGAGGCGCGCGAGAATGACGGCGAGTCCCGCGCGCTCGGCTTCCACTGCCTGCTGACTGCGGCGCGTCTCCTCGCGGGCTCTGCCGAGGCGCTTGGTCATGTCGTTGAAGGAGGTCACGAGAAACCCCAGTTCGTCGCGTCCCGGCAGCGGCAACCGGGTGTCGTAGTTTCCCTTCGCCACGGCGCGCGTTCCGGCGATCAGATCTTGCACAGGCTGCACCAAACGCTGCGCTGCGAAAAAGGCGCCGTACACGGCGGCGATCAGCGACATCAACACGACAAAACTCAAGATCAGGACAAAGGTCGATTTGAGCGGCTGCCTTATTTGCACCAGATGGGCGTAGGAGGACAGCGAACGCTGCACGGTATCGGCGAGCTGGCTCAACTGCAGCGGCACGGGATAAAGCGCGATCAGTACCCGCGGACCCGCACTGCTGTCCTCGATGGGCGCCGCGGCGCGGATCAGGTAGCCGCCCACCGAGTCAGTGTCGAGGCTCACGTACGGGCGGCCGCGCCGCAACTGCAGCATCATCTCGTCCGTTGCGGGAACGGGCAGCGCATCCATCGGACGATCGGAGCTGGTGGCGACAATTCGCGCCTGCGCGCCGATGACGGTGAATTCGATCGCGTTGCTGTCCTGCCGTTGGCGATCGAGCGAACCTGCGAGCTGATAATTGGACAACCCCGACAGCGAACGCGCCACCTGTTCGGTGTGCTGCAGGAATTCGCGCACCCGCACGTCGAGGGCGGCATGCGACAACTCACGCGTATCTTTCAAGCTTTGGCTGACTTCGTTCTCGAACCAGCTGTCGATGCCGCGATTCAAGAATTGCAGCGAAAAATAATAAACCACCAAGATCGGCGCCACGGCCAGCGCGCTGAATATTGCCACCGTGCGTCCTTTGAGACGCGAACCGGGCACATGCCGCCGGTAATCGCCCACCAAACGCGCGAGCTTGCCGGCAAGCAGCACGGCCAGCGTGATCATGCCGGTGATGTTGATCAGCAGTAACCACGGCAGCCACTTTTCGAATTTGTCTGAATTCTGCGCAGCCGATGCGAGCATGAACAGCGCCGCCACCCAAAGCGCGACGCCGATGCAGCCCAAGACAGTCGAACCGTATTTGCGGATCATGGCTGGAAGGTCCACGTCATGGCTGGAAGGTCCACGCGTACCAGTCGCACTCACGATGCCAATCGCTGACCCAGAACATCAGCAGCCGCATGGTGAACGGCACGCTGCCGAAATCGATCCTGGCGCGCACATTCGCCTCATAGCGGCGGTCGCGCGCAATGAGCGCCTTGTCCAATGCCGGCAGGCTGTGCACTTCGGAAAGATGTTCGATCGCCTCATCGACCGTGCCCAAGGACTGTTGCTGGCCGCTGTTGTCGTTGCGCAAGATGTAGCGCGCGCTGACGGCGTTGTATTGCAAATGGTAGCGCTGCGTCAGTTCGGCCACGCTGGAATTCGGCAGCAACTGGCGCACGCGCTTGATGTCCAGGTCGAGCTCGAGCGACAACGGTACGCCCTCGGTCAGGCCGCGCCGCACCGCATCGCTGATCGGCAGGTCCAAGCGGGCGTTCAAGTGATAGACGCCGTCCCTGAGTTCCAGGTCCGCCGAGCGAATTTCGAAGCGGCCCTCCAGGCCGTCGGCGCGCAATGGCTGCACCAGCACGGCCGCCAGCAGTGCCGCCAGCATGGCTGTCGCGAGCAACGAGCACACGACCCCGGCGCGTCGCGCGAGGAGTGGTCCGCTGCGGCGGCGGTCAAAGCCCTGCTGATTGAAGCGCGTCGCGGTCATTGTTTGGTTAAAGCAGCATAATAGAAGCCGTCGGCACCCGCCTCACCGGGAAGTATCTGCCGGCCGAACTCGTCGGCTTCGCCAAACCCCGGCCAACCTTCCCAGGCCTGGGGAACGTTGCTTGCACCGGGCTGGCCGCTCAAGAACGCGGCAATCACATCGCGATTTTCGCTGCGGGTCACGGTGCAGGTGACGTAGACCAGCCGACCGCCAGGAGCCAGCAGGTCCCACGCGGCTTTCAGCAATCGGCCCTGCAGTGCGGGCAATTTATCGATATCAGACGGGGACTTACGCAATCGAATGTCGGGATGACGGCGTATGACGCCCAAGCCTGAACAGGGCGCATCGAGCAGTATTCGATCGAACAACTCGCCATCCCACCACTTCGCGGGGGCCGTCGCATCGCCGGTGAGGACTTCGGCGCTCAAGTTCTCGCGGCTCAAATTCTCGCGAACCCGGCTCAAGCGGTGCGGGTCGATGTCCACGGCCACCAGCTTCTTTAACGAAGGTTCCCGTTCCGCGATCAAGGCGGTTTTGCCGCCCGGCGCCGCGCAGGCATCGAGCACGCGTAACCCGGGCGCCAGGTCCAAGAGAAATGCCACGCACTGCGCTCCCAAGTCTTGAACGGAGACCATGCCCTCGGAGAAGCCGGGCAGTTCATGCACATCGCAGGGCGAATCCAACATGATGGCATAAGGCACGCGCTCTTCCGCGCGCGCGCCGATTCCCGCCTGCTGCAGTTGCCCGAGATATTCAGCGGTGGTTTTGAGACGGCTGTTGACGCGCAACCACATCGGCGCGTGGCTGTCGCTTGCCGCCAATAACTGCGTCCAACGCACCGGCCAATCGGCGCGAAATCGATCCGCCAGCCAGATCGGCGCCGCGTGACGCGTCGCCGGCCGGCTCGCAATCTCTGCATCCACGGTCTTGCGTTCGCGCAAATAACGCCGCAGCACGGCATTGATGAGCCCCGATGCGCGCACGGCATCGGTGGCCTTTGCGGTCTGCACGGCCGCGTCGACCACGGCGTACTCCGGCGTGCGTTCGTCTTCAAGCTCATAAAACGCCACGGACAGCAGCGCGCGCACCAGAAAATCCAAGGATCGCACCGGCGTCGAGAGCAGCTTCCCCAGAATGGCTTCATGCCGAAAATAGCCGCGCACGGCACCGTAGCCCAAGGATCGCACCGACGAATGAAGTTTCGCGTCCGCGCCGACCAGGGCATCCTTCAATGCGGCATCAAGCGTTACACCCTCGCGCAACAACCGCGCCACCGCGTGCGCGGCCAAGGAACGCGCACTGGCGGCGGCGCCCTTCATGAATCCGCGAAGCGCATCCCGTCGAGGCGCTGTCCCTGCAGGAATTGCGCGGCGGGCAATGGTTTGCGGCCGGCAAGCTGCAGCCGCAGGATTCGCAAGACACCCGTGCCGCAGACCACATCGATGCCCTCCTGCGTGGCGGTGAGGACGGTTCCCGGCATGGTTTCGCGGCCGCCGGCCGGCGCTTCGATAGGCTCGGCATCCCAAACTCGCAGCTGTCCGCCGTTGAAGCGGGTCTCCGCAATCGGCGAAGGGTTGAATGCGCGCACCTGGCGATCGATTTGCTCGGCGCTCTGCTGCCAATGGATCAGCGCTTCTGACTTTTTGATCTTTTCGGCGTACGTGACTCCTTCGGCCGGCTGAGCGACCTCGCGACTGCGCCCGGCGCTCAAGTCATCCAGCGATTCGCCAATGAGCTCGGCACCCATTTCCGCGAGCCGGTCGTGCAGGGTCTTGGCGGTGTCGGTGGGACCGATGCGCGTGCTGCGCGAATTCAGCATGGGACCGGTGTCAAGGCCTGCTTCCATGCGCATGATGGTCACACCCGTCACGGAGTCGCCTGCCAGCAGCGCGCGCTGAATGGGTGCCGCTCCGCGCCAGCGCGGCAGCAGCGATGCATGGATGTTGATGCAGCCCCACCTGGGAATTTCCAGCGCCGCGATCGGGAGAATGAGCCCGTAAGCCACCACAACCAGTGCGTCCAGCTCCGCCGCCCGCAGCAGCGCGAGCGCCTCGGGCGACTTGAAGGT
>DATHFB010000338.1:0-14812 GCA_035318305.1 Steroidobacteraceae bacterium
GCCGATCGCGGCAGCATCGAGCTGCCCGCGGCACTCAACGTCGCGCACGTCGAACAAGAGATCGCCGCGAGCGACAGGCCGGCCATTGAGTTCGTGCTGGACGGCGATGCGGAGCTGCGCAGCGTGCAGGCGGCCATCGAGGATGCCGAAAGGCGCGATGCCGCCATGGCGCTGGCAGACCTCTATTCTCGTTTGGAAGCCATCGACGGCTACCGCGCCAAAGCGCGCGCGGCGGCCATCATGCATGGCCTTGGATTCAAGGTGGCGGATCACGAACGCTCGGTAGCCGAATTCTCGGGCGGGTGGCGCGTGCGCTTGGGCGTGGCGCGCGCGCTGTGTTCCCGAGCCGACCTGTTGCTGCTGGATGAACCCACGAATCACTTGGACCTCGACGCCATCGTCTGGTTGGAGGAATGGCTGACGGCCTATCCGGGTACTCTCTTGATGATTTCCCATGACCGTGAATTTCTCGATTCGATCATCGATCGCGTATTGCACATCGAGAATCGAACCATCCGCGCGTACGCCGGCAACTACTCGCAATTCGAACAGAAGCGCTCAGAGGAGCTGGCCTTGCTGTCGGCGCTGCACGCGCGGCAGGTCAAGCGCATAGCGGAAATCACGGCTTTCGTGAATCGCTTCCGTGCATCCGCCACCAAATCGCGCCAGGCCCAGAGCCGCTTGAAGATGCTGCAGCGGATGGAACGCATCGTTCCGGCTCACGTCGACAGCCCATTTGAATTCGAGTTTGCGCGGCCCCTGAAAACACCGCGGCCGCTGCTTATCGTGGAGGACGCCGCGTGCGGCTACGCCGCCGTGCGCGAGACGGTGCAGATCGTCGACGGCATCAATGCGTCGATCGGTCCTTTGGATCGCATTGCACTGCTCGGGCCGAACGGCGCCGGCAAGTCGACATTGACCAAGCTGTTGGCCGGCGAAATCGCTCCGCTGACGGGCAAACGCACGGCGGCGCCGGATCTCGCCATCGGCTATTTTGCACAGCATCAGTTGGAGCAACTCAAGCCCGACTGCGATGCGTTTTGGCATCTGCGCAATCTCGGCGGCCCGGACTATGCCTTGGGCGATGAGCAAAAGATACGCGACCACCTGGGGAGCTTTGGTTTTCAAGGAGATCGCGCGTTCGAACCGGTCGGCCGATTTTCCGGCGGCGAAAAAGCGCGCCTGACCCTGGCCCTGCTGGTCGCGCGGCGGCCCAATTTGCTGCTGCTCGACGAGCCGACCAACCATCTGGACATCGAGATGCGGCAAGCTCTCAGCGTGGCACTCCAGAGTTTCGAGGGCGGCCTGGTCGTGGTCTCGCACGACCGTCATTTGATCAAATCCGTGGCCGATACGCTGTGGCTGGTGGCGGACGGAAAATTGCAGGAATTCGCCGGCGACCTCGACGACTACCAGCAGTGGCTTCGCTCGCGCGGCAAGACACCGCAGTCCGCACCGGCGCCCCGCACGCCTGCGCGCAGCGGAGCGGGCAAGAACGCCTCCGGCAACGCCGGCGCCGGCGGAAAAAAATCCGCGGCTGTCAAAGCGCCCGTTGAAAAGAAGGCGCCGCGCCGCGATCCGCTGACGCGGCTGCGGCAGCAACTTGAGCAAGTGGAGGCGCGTATTGCAGCGCTCGCCGCCGAACGCTCGCTGCTCGAGGCGGAGCTTTCCGCCGATCCGCTCGGGAGCAGGCTTGCGTTGCGGCGCGCGAACCTGCAGAGAGATACGGCTTACCTCGAAACACAGTGGATGGAGATCGGCACCGCCATCGAAGCCGAAGAAGCAAAGACCGGGATTTAGCTATTTGGCGCTCAAGGCCTGCGCCGTGCCCGCCGCAATCTCGGCAAATGCCTTGCCGGCGGCGCGATTGTAGGCATCCACGATGGCGGTCATGCGATTGTCGGCCGCGGCTTCATGGATGTCCGGCTCGAAGCGCCCCAGTACATGCCGATCGCCTGAATTGCCGACGCGCGCCAGCAAATGCACATGCACCGTCGGCGCGGAGCCGCCGGCGGCATATTCCGCCTGGAAATCCGCCACCTCGATCTCCAGCCAGTAGGTGCTCGCGAACACGGATCCATCCGCGCTCACATTGCGCAGTCCGGGATTCGAGTGAAACTCTTGCACCGCCAGGTCCTGCAATACTTCATCGAGCGGTCCGCTCCACCGCACGCCGGCGAAATAGTCCATGCGCCGATCCGGATAAAGCGCGGCGATGCGATCGGTGTCGAGTCCTGCGCGCACCCGCAGCTTGAGGACTGCCACGTCGAAGGGCACCGGCGGGGTTTTCGCCGGATCCGCTGCCGAGGATTTCGGCGTCGCCGACAACACGTACATGGTCGGCGGAGCCGCCTTGTTCTTGAACAACGATCCCGCGCAAGCCGTCAGCAGGACCATCAACAACGGCAGGGCCATACGCTTCACTTCGGCACCTCGATTCCGCGGTAAGTGGACTCATAAATCAATTGCGACGGGTCTAGCTTCAAGCTGCGCGATAGATCCCGAAAATCCCGTACCGCCTGCCGGCTCTCGCGCAGCAGCTGTTCCAATTCCGGCAGGCTCTGACGGGTGAAGCGCGATACGTCTGGTTCGTTCTCGGCCACGAAACTATTGAGGCGCAGCGTGGTTTTAGCGAGGTTGTCCGAGATCTGCCGGATATTCCCCACGGCCGCCTTCAGATCGGGCGCGTCCTGTTGGATGACGCCCCGCAGGTCGGCCATCGTTCCTTCGACCTCTTGGGTGGTGCGCCGGACGTCCGCGACCAGCAGCTGAACTTCACGCACCGTGTTCGGCAGCCGTTCGCTCGCAAGGCGGGCATTGTCGAGAGTGGCCTTGAGCGAGCGCACGTTCTCGTCGCTGAAGACTTGATTGAAATGGTCCGCCAATTCCACCAGGTGTGTGGTCAGAGCCGGCAGATTACTGAGCAGCACATCGAAGTCGGAGCGCCGCGAACGAATCATGGGATAGCGCTGCCCCTGTTCCAAGGCGCCCGTCGATTCGGCTTTCGGGTCCTGCTCCAGGTCCACGAACAAGAGGCCCGTAACGCCCTGCAGACTCAAGGACGCCCGGGTTCGATCATCGATCGGCGCCGTGGAGTCGATATCGGCGATCACCTGCACGGTCTTGTGCTGCAGCGGGTCCAGCATGATGCGCGCCACCTTGCCGACATCGACGCCCAAGTACCGCACCGGACTGCCGGCGGTGAGTCCGCTCACGGAGCCCGGAAAATAAATCTCGTAGCGCTGATAGCTGCGTTTGTCCTGCTGTTCGGTGTACCAAAACACAAACGACACCGCCATGGCGATGACCAGCAGTACGAAAGCACCGACGGCGACGTAGTTCGCGTCTCTATCCACGGGCTTCCTTGTCCGCCGCTTCTTTCTCGGCGGCGCGGGCGCGCGGGCCATGGAAATATTCCTGAATCCAGGGATGCGTATTTTTGAGCATGCCCGGCAGCGTATCGCTGATCATGCGTCCGTCCACGATCACGCCGACGCGGCTGCAGGTCTGAAACAACGTATCGAGATCGTGGGTGATCATGACAACCGTGAGCCGCAGTTGCGAATGAAGATACAACAGTAGCTCATCGAAGGCTGTGGCGGAAATCGGATCGAGGCCCGCCGTCGGCTCGTCGAGAAACAAGAGTTTGGGTTCCAGGGCCAGCGCCCGGGCCAGCGCGGCGCGTTTGATCATTCCGCCGGACAACTGCGAAGGAAATTTGGCCCCGGCGTCGGGCGGCAGCCCCACCATGAGCAGATTCATGTCCGCCAGTTCATCCAGAGTCTTCTCGGACAATGAATAATGCTCCCTGAGCGGCAGCTGCACGTTCTGGGCCACGGTCAAGGAGCTGATCAGTGCGCCATTTTGGAAGGTCACGCCATAGCTTTGCACCAGACTGTCCCGGTCCGCGACCGCCAGGCTCTCCACATCCCGCCCGTACAGTTCCACGCTGCCGCTGCGGGGGTGCATCAGCCCGAGTATCGATCGCAACAGCACCGACTTCCCGGTTCCGGAACCGCCCACCACGCCGAATATTTCGTTCTGCTGCACTTCCATGTCCAGTCCATCGTGCACCACCTGCGCGCCGAAGCGATTGTGCAGGCCGCGCACCCGAATCACCGGATTGAAATTGGGGTCGAGCATCAAAAATTGATTTGCACGAACAATACGGCGAACAGAGCATCGGCCAGAATCACCATGAAAATGGATTGCACCACGGCCACGGTGGTCAGCCGGCCGAGCTCGCGGGCCGAATCGCGCACCTGCATGCCGCGGTACGTGCCGACCATGGCGATGAGGATGGCGAATACCGGCGCCTTGACCAAACCTGCCCAAAAGGTCGTGGGCGCGAGCGCCTCGCGCATGCGCGCCGTGAATTGCGGCAACGGAATGTGCAGATTGATGAGCGACAGAAGGCCGCCGCCGGCCAGGCCCATGGCATCGGCAATCACCGTCAGCAGCGGCAGCACGATGATGAGCGCCAGCACCCTGGGGACAACCAGCAACTCGATGGGACTCATCCCCATGGCGCGCAGCGCGTCGGTTTCCTCGTTGAGCTGCATGACGCCGATCTCCGCCGCAAAGGCGCTGCCGGAACGGCCGGCGACGATGATGGCCGTCAACAGCACGCCCATCTCGCGCAACACGGCGATCGTCACCAGATCCACGACGAAAATATCGGCGCCGAAGCGCGACAATTGCTGCGCACCGAGATAGGCGACGATCACGCTGATCAAGAATGCAATCAGCGATACGATGGGGATGGCGGTGATGCCGGTTTCATAGATATGCCGGGCAATCGATGAAACCCGCAGCGCTTGCGGCCGGCGGAAGACCTCGCCGACGACCGTGGCAATGCGTCCGAGAAAGACGATCACACCGCGCCCATGCCGGCCCTGCAGTACGGCCCAGCGGCCCAGTTTGCCGACCAGCCGCTCCAAGGTGGGCGGCGCCTGCACGCTGTATGCGGCATGCCGCTCGACATGCAGCTTTTGCAGCAGCTCCAGAAAGTGCGGCGGATTGCCGGTATGGCGGACATCCAGGGCCGGCAGGGCACCGCAGGTCTCTGCCAGCCGCCGCAGCAGTGCCCATGCCGGACTGATTCCAGGCGCCCGTGCCTGCGTCCAATCGCACACCAATGTGCCTTCCAGAGCAGGCAAATCTTGCAGCTGCGCTTCGATGCTCGGAATCGCCGTCAATGACCAATCGCCGCTTAAGCGCAGCCGCCAGCCATCGCTTTGCCGTTCGAGCGCCAACGGGGCCGTCATGGTTGCACTCATAGCGATATGCTAGCAGGCAATGGGGCATAACGATCCGCTGTTACAGATCCTGATTCTGCTCACCGCCTCGGTGTGCGTCGTGGCCGCCGTGCGCAAATTGGCGCTGCCCGCCATCTTGGGCTATCTCGCCGTCGGCATGCTCTTGGGTCCGCATGCGCTCGCGCTCGCGGCGGACAACGAAACCACGCAACTCCTGGCGGACTTCGGCGTGGTGTTCTTGGTCTTCACCCTGGGGCTGGAATTCTCGCTGCCGCGCTTGGTGGCCATGCGCTGGGAAGTGCTGGGCGTCGGCGGCGCGCAGGTGCTCATCACGACCGGGATCATCGCTGCGGGCGCGGTCATGCTCTTCGACGTCGTGCCGGCCATTGCGGTGGTCGTCGGCGGCGCCCTGGCCATGTCCTCCACCGCCATCATCATCGCGCAACTCACCGAGCAATCCGAGAACAACCGCACGCATGGCCGGCTGGCCGTCGCCATTTGCCTGTTTCAAGATCTGAGTTTTCCGTTGCTCCTGGCGCTGGTATCGGCGGTGAGCAACGGCGGCCGCGCTGCCGATGCTGCGCATATTTTAGCCGCGATCGGCATCGCCGCGGCCGCGCTGCTCTTGGTGCTGGCCGCCGGCCGTTGGCTGCTGCGGCCCCTGTTTCTCATGATCGCCTCGGTTCGATCGGCGGAACTGTTCTCGCTGGCGGTGCTGCTCGCCGTCCTTGCCTCGGCGTGGGCAACTCACGCCGCGGGCCTATCCCTCGCGCTCGGCGCGTTTCTCGCCGGCATGATGCTGGCTGAAACCGAATTTCGGCATCAGGTCGAAGCCACGATTCGCTCGTACCGCGAGGTGCTGCTGGGTTTGTTTTTCATCACGGTCGGCATGCTTCTCGATGTGGGATTGCTGCTGCGGGATTTTGCGGTGGTGACGGCAATTCTTCTTGGGATGTTGCTGCTCAAGGCCACGGTGGTCGCCGTGGTTGCCGAGCCGGCAACGAAGAGCTGGTTTAAGTCCTTGCGCACGGGCGTGATCGTCGCGCAGGGCGGTGAATTCGGCTTCGCGTTGCTGATTCTGCTGCTGCGGCACGAACTGCTCGACCCAGGCATCGTACAGCCGCTGTTGGCCGCCACCGTTTTGAGCATGGTGCTGTCGCCCCTGATCATTCGTCACAATCGGCGCATCACGCGCATCATCTTGCGCGAATCCGGCAACCCGCAAACCGAGGCCATGCGTCAGGAGCGGATAACCCTGGCGGCGGCGGATCGGGAACACGTCGTGATCTGCGGTTTCGGCCGCGTCGGCCAGAATATCGCGAGGGTGCTCGAACAGACCGGCTTCGAGTACATCGCGCTCGATGTGGACCCGTACCGCATTCGCACCGGCCGCCAGGTCGGCGACCCGGTGGTGTACGGCGACGCCGGTCAGGGCAAGGTGCTCGAAAATGTCGGCGTTGCACACGCCAGCGTCGTCGTGATCACGTTTGCAAATCCGGACGTGGCATTGCGCATTTTAAGATCGGTGCGCGAACTGCGCCCCGACGTGCCCATCCTGGTGCGCACCCAGGACGACACCAAGTTGGTGGAATTGCAGGCCGCCGGCGCAACCGAAGTGGTGCCGGAAACGTTTGAGGCCAGCCTCATGCTGCTGTCGCATTTGCTGCTGCTGGTGAAGTTGCCGGTGGCGCAGGTGCTTCGCACGGTGAATGACATTCGCAGTCATCGCTATCAAATGTTGCGTCAATACTTCCGCGAAGCCGACGCCGAGCATCTGGATCAGACCCACGCTTTTCGAGAGGAATTGCACAGCGTCATCCTGCCGCCTCAGGCCTGGGCGGTCGGGCGCAGCATCACGGAGCTGACCGAGCGCGGCTCGCAGGCAACGGTAAACGCGGTACGCCGGGACGGTATCGTGGGGCGCGACCCGGCGCCCGATACCGTCTTCAAAGAGGGCGATGTGGTGGTGGTTTACGGTACCCCGGAGGCCGTGGAGCACGCCGAAACCCTGCTCCTGATGGGATGAAGCCCCCCTCCGGGCCGCCGTCGGGTCGGCCATCGTGACGCGGTCGTGCGGCTCCCTAAATACCCCTTTACAAAACGCGGGTCTGCATCGCATAGTAGGGCCAGCTGTTTAAGGGCAAACCCGCCGAAAGGTGGGGACGCAAAACCACCGGTCTAAGGGGCTTCTTTCAAGGAAGTCTGACGATAGCGGGGTCGCCAGTGAAACTCGAAGCGCATACGCGCATGCAGAACCGCCAGGTTTTGAGCCCCCGACAGCAAGCGTTTCTTCAACGTTTTGCGAGTCTTCCGGGGGGAAGCACATGGTCAACAAAGTCATCGATCCGCGAGGCGCGGATGCATCAGGCATTTATCGCAGGCCACGGCTTGTTCTGCGCTTAAAGCGCTTCGAGGACATTCCGAGCCTGCTCTCCAAGTCGAAGAGTTATCCCACGCCGATTCGAATGGTGGGCGCCGACTATTCGCAGACCCGCTGCGTCGGCGGCGACGGCGGGACGACGGTTGACACCAGCGGGCTCAACCGGATCTTGGAATTTGGGGAAACCGAGGTGCGGGCACAGGCCGGCGTGCGCGTCAGCACCCTGGTCAAGGCGCTCGCCGAACGCGGGCAGGAACTGCAGCTGACGCCCGAGATGGGCCAAATTTCCTTGGGCGCCATGGCGGTGACCACGCTGCCGCAGGCCTCTTACGGCGACGGCATGGCGCAATTGTCCTCATGCATCAGCGAAGTGAAAATGATCACGCCGCAAGGCAAGCAAATGATCGTCACCGATCGCGAGCGGGATTTGATGCGCGTATTGCGCTCGAGCTTCGGCCTGCTGGGCGTGGTGCACGAGGTCGTGGTTCGCGTGCGGCCGCTGATCCCGGTCAAGATCGACTATCAGGTAATGACGCTGAAGGAATTCAGCTCCCGGTATTTGGACCTGATCAATGCTCCGGGCGCGCTGCGCCTGCATGTCTCGCCTTTCCATGATCGGATCACTCTCGAGCGCCGCACCCTGGATGAAGCAGCGGAGATCAATCGCTCCGGAATCTGGCAAATCAAGCAGTCCGTCATGCGCAATGTGCTGCCCGCCTTCGGCTCGACCGTGGGCAGCGTATTGGCCGCGCCCGGATTGCGCGCGGCGGTCCTATCGGGAATGCATCGCGCTTTGAGCGGCGGCACCCGGGATGTGATGATGTACTCTCACGAATGGATGCGCGACATGCCGAAGGAGGCGTGGAAGGCGCGCCATACCTACAGCCTGTGGGCGTTCCCGCAAACCGATTACCCGAAACTGCTCGGCGCCTATTTCGCTTTCTGCAAGTCCTACTATAAGCAGCATCGATACCGCGGCAACGTGGTGAGCAGTGCAAGCCGGCTGCACCAGGATCGCGGCTCGCTGTTCAGCGCAAGCTACTTGGGACCGATGTTCACCCTGGAGCCCTCATCCAGCGGCGAGCAGGGTTGGGACGACTTCCTGATCGACTTCAATGATTTCGCCTCGTCGAATGGCGGCACGCCCACCTTCAACCAAACGCGCGCCTTGCAGCCGGAACACGTGGCGAAAGCCTTCGGCGAGCGTGTCAAGCTGTTCCGCGCGCTGCGGCAGCGCACCGATCCTTTGAATCGGCTGCGCAACAGCTACTTCGCGTACCTCCTGGGTTAGGAGTTTCGGTCTCTTAGGCTCAAAGGCCCGATACGATCTTGGCTTTGATGGATTCGAATTCCGAATCGCTGATCAGCTTGGCGTCGAGCATTTCGCGCGCCTGGCGCAGGCGGCGCGTCGGTTCGGATTCCGTTCCGGCGGCATCGGTGCTGCCGTAGCCGGCCTGAGCGCCGCTGATCTGCACCCCGCCTGACTTTGCGCGCAACTCCTCGAGCTCGCGCACCCGGCGCTTTTCGCGCCATACCTGATCATGCTGCTGGCAGATGCGATACATGGCCTGCGCTTGATTCTTGTTCAAGCCCTCGAAGCTCCAGATGCGGTTCACCTCGGCGCCGATGTTCAGATCGGCACTGCTCTGCGCGACCAGCGTCAAGTCAGCGGCGATGATCCCGGCGCTGATGCGCGCTTCCTTCAGGTCCTGCCAACGAATATCGGCCGAGTCGTAGCCGCCGAAAAGGCGCCGCTGCAGAGAAATGAAACGACCGCTGGTGGCCGCAATGCAGACGCGGCGATGAGTGAGTGCATAGATGCGGCGCTGGGCCGCCCAGGCTTCCAGCGTCTCTCCGCTCGTCAGCAAGCCCTGCAGAGTAGCGAGCGCGGCACCCAGGCCCGAATCACCAGCGCCGGTGGCAGGATCAGCCATAAGTTTTACGCCTTCTCTTGTAAATGCGCCTCGAGGAACCAGAGGTACTTGTCTACCTCCCGGGAAATCCCCGTAAAGAGGTCCGCCGTATCCGCATCGCCCAGCTCATCGGTATCGGCGATCGCCGCCCGCACCACCTTGCCGTACACCGACAACTGCGTCGACAGATAGAAGAGATGATCCTTGCCCGAGGTGATGCTCAAAGGGTAGTTCTTCAACTTGCTGCGCTTCGCAGCCACGGCAACCGTGCCTTCGGCGGTGCCTCCCAAGCTGGTGACGCGCTCCGCGATCTCGTCGATCTGTTCGAGCACCGCGTCGGAAATCTTGTCGAACAGTTCGTGCAAGGCGATGAAGTTGGGACCCTTCACGTTCCAATGCGCCTGCTTGATCTGGCTTTGCAGATCGATGGCATAAGCCAAGCGATCGTTCAAGACGACAATGACATTGCGGCGGACTTTCTCCGATAGATCGATCTTTGTCTTGTACATGGGCGCCTCTTCGAATTAACGAAATAGATTGCGCTATTTTGCACTGCTTTGGCGGCGAATCCCAAGAAAGAAAGTGATGTCGGGGGCGGTGTTGACCGCGGCGTCTTCTGCAAATCCGAATTCGAGGCGCCAGTGCTCGCTCAAGCGCCGTACTGCGCCGATGCTCAGCTCCAGGCTCGGCCCCAACAATCGGATGTCGCTGTCTTCGACGCGGCCGCTCTGACCGTCCAGTTGCGCGCGCACGGACCACTGGGACCCGAGGGCGCGCGTGGCTGCGAACCGGGCGAAGACCGACGTTTTGTGCGCGTAGCCGGCAAATATCTCATCGCCGAACGGCTGCGCCAGCCCAAGTTCCGCCGCCAGTTGCCATTTGGGCCAACGCAGGGCGCCATGCGCCCACACGGCGCCATCCCAAGCCCCGTCGCCGGTGAGCTTGGAAGCGGAACCGGTGGGTGCCGCAAGGCCACCCCAGAATGACACCGTGCGGTGCGCATCATCGACGGCGTACCAGCCGATGTCGCCGGAAATATCGCCGATGCTGGTTTGGGATTGTGTGATATCGACATTGCCCCGGCCGGAGTAGGCGTAGACGATTTCATTCTTGGGGTAGAAGGGCCTCTGACCCTGGGGTAAGCCAAACAGCCGATGCCAGCTTGCAACGGCCGAGTCGAGGAAACCGCCGCTGTCGTGAATGATCGGCAGGGTGAAACGGTATCGCCAGGATTGCCAGAGGGTGTTTTCGTAGGTCAGGCGGATGACCTCGCTCTCGCCGTCGACGAACACACTCTCCTGCGGCCTGTTCTCGACATTGACGGTATTGGTGAGCGACAGCGTCGCCGACAGGCTCTGCCCGTCGGTCAATCGGCTGTCGCTGGGCAGCGGCAAATAAAAGCCGCGTACCAGGGGATTTTCATCGCGAAACGGAAAAAACTCGTCCGCCGGCAACAGGCCGGGGCAGAACAGCAGCGAGGCGGCCATGAGCGGCGCAGCGCGCCTCCCGCCAATTCCCCGCACTAGGAGCCTGTCTGAGTATTCCACGTGAGCCGCGTTGGCTCTGCAAGGGAGCGGATGCAAGGCGCGCGGCGCAGGCCGTGGTTAATTCCACGGGCAAGCCGCGCAACACCGCAGACGCCCCTTCCAGAGCCAACCCTTCGGGACCGGACGGATTTGCCTTCATTCATCGTTGTCGCCTCCTCATTGGGAACATACCCAACTTCGTCGGCTCCGCCTCGACTGAAGGCAAATCCGTCACGCTCGCGGCCACGGGGAATACTCAGACAGGCTCCTAGATCTCCGAGCGTCGCATGCGTAGCTGGATGGCGCCCACGATCAACACGATGCCCACGGCGGCGCCTATCCACGTTTCGGCACTGGTAAAAAATCCACTCGGATTTATCAGATCCCAAGCCCTGATCGCAAGGCTGCCATTATCCACACCCGCGCTGCCCTGCGTCCACACGTGCTTGGCATTATTGAATGCCACCGCCGGCAGTCCCATCAAGCGCCGGGTCAGCGTATGGCCGATCAGGTGCGTGCCGAAAAACACGCGCTCGAAGATATACGCCACCAGCGGCGGCAGAACGGACCACAACATGACCGCGCGCTTGGCCCAAGCCGACACCAGCATCAGCCAGCCGGCAATCGGCAAGTACCAGATGGCGGTCGTGATAATGCAATACATCCACAACACTTGAATGTCCCACCAGGCCTCCGGCTGCCACAGCGCGCTGCCGAGCGAGGCCCTGGCGCGAATCGAGAGGATGAATGCTCCCATCAGGGCTGTCGCGTCGGCGGCTGCGAAATACACCAGCGGGATCAGAATCATGCCGACCAGCAACTTGATCAATACGGTCTTGGCATCGGATATCGGCAGAGACTTCCAGAACAAAATACTGCGGTCCCTGCGGTCCGCATACAGGCAATCGAGCAGATACCAGGTTGCGTACACCGACATCACCACATAGAACATCGCACCGACGACCACTTGGAAGGCGCCGGCGGCCTCGTGCATTTCCGCCTGCGTCGTCAGCTTCGGAATGCTCACCTGGCCGAACAGGGCGGCCAGAATCAGCATTGCGCCGAAAACGGCGGGTATGACCCAGATTGCCCGGTTTTCCCAGAACTCCCGGCGGATGAGCCACGTGCTGGTATTGGCTTTCATGCTGCACCTCCGGAAAGTTTGGCGACGAACAAGTCGGAGACGCTTGGGGTATGCAATTCGCCGAATGCCGCCAATTTACCGGCGTCGGCGTTTTCGAAATACAGCACCACTTTGCCGAGAATGTGGCGCTCGTAGTAGGGTTTCTCCGCGCGCGCAGCATCGAGGCGATCGGCCGTCACCGCAACTGCGGTGTAGCGCGTCGCGACATCCTCGAGCGAGGTGTCCAGTACGATGCGGCCCCTGTCGATGAATATGATGTCGGTCAGCAGATTCTCGACTTCTTCAACCTGATGCGTGGTGATAAGGATGGTGCGCGTCTCATCCATATAGTCGTTGACCAGCGCGTCGTAGAAGGCGCGGCGAGCCAGAATATCGAGTCCCAGCGTGGGTTCATCCAGCACCAATAGCTTCGCGTCGATTGCCATGGTCAGCGCCAGATGAACCTGAGTCTTCATTCCCTTGGACAATTCCCGCATCCGGCGTTTGCCGGTAATTTGTGTTTTGGCCAGCAAGCCCAAAGCGCGGTCCCGGCGGAATCGCGGGTGCACGCCTGCCACGAAATCAATCGCCTGGTCGACGCGCAGCCAGGACGGCAGCACCGCGACATCGGCGATGAAGCAGCACTCGTTCATGAGCGCGGTGCGGTCGCGAAACGGTTCGCGGCCCAATACGGTGAGCTGGCCTTCGTAGTTCGTCAGGCCCAAAATGGCACGCAGCGCGCTGGTTTTGCCGGCGCCGTTGGGACCGATCAGTCCGACGATGCGGCCGGCCTCGATATTCAGGTTGGCGCGATCCAGCGCGACGTGGGCGCCGTATTTTTTCGTCAAATCCTTTGCTTCGATGAGCGGTGCCATTCTCATTCTTCCGTTGGTAAGCTGCCGCGGGGCGGCGGCGCCGGGTGCGTGAGCGCCGGTGTTTGGGCAAACAATTCTTGTGAGGAAAATCCGAGTCGATTGATGACGGCGAGAATCTGCGGCCAGTCCTCATTGAGGAACCGCTCGCGCTCTCCCGCGAGAAGCAGCCGCCGCGCACCGTCGCTGACATACATGCCCCGACCGCGGCGTTTTTCGACCAGGTTCTCATCGACCAGCTGCTGGTAGCCTTTCAGCACGGTGAGCGGATTGAGCCGGTAATCGGCAGCCACCGCCCTCACGGAGGGCAAAGGATCACCCTCCTTCAGCGCGCCCTCTAGAATCAGGGCGACCATTCGATCGCGCAATTGGCGATAGATAGGTTGGTTGTCGTTCCAGTTCGGGTCCATTTCTCGCTCGATGTGCCGACCCCGCGTGTGGGGGACATATAGCACGGTAATCTACCAGAGCGCCGAGCTTCGACTGCTCAGGCCACGACGTTCGATGCGAGCGCCGTTGCGCTGACCAGCGACATCACTGCCGTGGGCGCCTGGAGCTGCGCATTGAACAAGTAGCCAATGCCGCCCATGATTACGCTGTTGACCATCAACGCGAGACCCAGGGCTGCGAGTTTTGTTGAGATTGAGGTGTTCATGATCGTCTCCTGTCCAAAGTTTTCAGTTCAGTGCGTCATCGAGGTGTTTCGGTGACTTGGTGATATAGTAATATACAACACCACTACATGCAAGCACTTTCGCAATTATTTTTTGAGATCTAACTGATTGTTTTTAAAAGAGATTGCAGAATCGCCCAAAAAAGGCTGAGCTCGAGGTGTTTGGTTTTGCCCCAGGTGGTGGCCCCACGTATGCTGCCGGCGATGGATTTGTCGGACGATGACGCTGGATTGATGTTGCGTTACCGAGATGGCGACGCGGCAGCCTTTTCCGCGCTCTACGCGGAGTACAAGGGCCCCTTGTATCGCTATTTACTGCGCCACGTACGCAACGCCGGCGCCGCGGCAGATCTGTTTCAAGAAGTGTGGTCGCGCTTGGTGGCGACGCGGGCTCGTTATGAACCGCGCGCAAAATTCGCAACGTTCCTGTTTCACATTGCGCATAACTGCGCCGTTGATTTTTTTCGGCGCGGTGTGAATCTGCGCAGTGAAATTGCCGCGCAAGACCTCGACTCGCCGCTCCTCGAGCCCGAAGTCCCCGAATACCAACGGCCCGACAGAGTGGCGGAATTCGTCGAGCAGCAATCGGCGTTGCTGGCCGCCGTCGCAGCACTGCCGCATGAGCAGCGAGAAGCGTTTTTATTGCGTGAGGAAACGGGATTGAGCGTCGAAGAGATTGCGCGCGTCACGGATGTGCCTGTAGAAACAGCGAAGAGCCGTCTGCGATACGCCATTCGTAAATTGCAAAAATCCTTGAGCCCAATGCTGGAACCCGGCGTGCTGCCGGCGCGAACCTATGCCTGACAAACGCATGCCTGACGAGCTCGAAGAGTATTTGGCCGGCGAAAGCGCCTTGTCGCGCCAATACCGGCGGGAATCTGCGCCCATGCCGCCGCATGCACTCGATCGGTTGGTGCTCGACGCCGCCTCGAAGTCCGCGAAACCAAAGACACCGCTGCAGGCCCAAGGCTTGGCGCCGCTTGCCTTCGCGGCCAGCGTCCTTTTGTCGGTCGCGCTGGTCCTCGCCTTGGTTTTTGGACCCCAAGCTGCAAAAAAGGCCGATGACG
>DATHFB010000339.1:0-4420 GCA_035318305.1 Steroidobacteraceae bacterium
GGTCATCGGGCGCGTGATGGGCGCCTACACCTGGGCCTCGGCGTCGGAATTCAATTTCTTCCCGCGCGCCACGGTGCTGGCGCTCGATCACGGCCGGTTGCTGGACGGAGGCCAGGGATGATTTCGCGGCGCCGCATGGTCATGGCCACAGGAGCCCTCGCGGGCACCGCGGCGCTATGGGGGCGCTCCTCGATGGCAGCTGCCGGCGTGCAGTCCCGGCGAATTGACTTGGTCAATCTGCATACCGGCGAGCGGCTGGAAATCGAGTACTTCCGCGATGGCGCGTACCTGACTGAGGCGCTGGCGGCGGTCGATGTTCTGTTGCGGGATTTTCGCAATGAGCAGCGGCACGCCATGGATCCGAAGCTCATGGACTACCTGGTCGATGTCGCGGCGCAAGTTGGCGCGCCGCCCGCCTACAGCGTGATCTCAGGCTACCGCTCGCCCGAAACCAACGAGCGCCTGCACGAGCGCAGCAGCGGCGTCTCGCAGCACAGTTTGCACATGCAGGGACGCGCCATCGATGTGCGCATGGCCGGCGTGAATTGCGCGGATCTGGCGGCTCGCGCGCAGGATTTGAAGCGCGGCGGCGTCGGCTATTACCGCGAGTCGAATTTCGTGCATTTGGATACCGGTGCGTTTCGTACCTGGCGCGGCTAGGGCCGCCTGTAAATGAATCACCCGCCGCGCAAGCTGCAACACCTGTTGCCTGCGGCGTTGCTGATGACGGTCGGCGCCTGCTCCCAATCGTCGGTCCCGACAGCGGCAACGAGCGGGGCCGCGCCGCCAGGACCCGCCGGGCGAGGGGCCGTTCTGTATATGCAAAACTGCGTCTCTTGCCACCGCGAAAAAGGCGAGGGGGTGCCGAACGTGTATCCGAGTCTTACCGGATCGGCGGCGGCGATGGGCGACCCGGTTGAGCTCGCGCAGTGGGTTTTGAGCCAGAAGCGGCCCGCGACGATTCCGGCGGGCCGCTATCCCACCCAGATGTTGTTGTTCGGCTGGATGAAAGATGAAGACGCGGCCGCATTGCTCACGTACATTCGCTCAAATTTCGGGAACTCAGCGCCGCCGGTCGATGCCGCAACAATCGCCAAGGCTCGCGAAAAATAATGGCCATGACCTCCATCCATGATTTGGTCGAGCGCTGCCGCGCAGGCACCTTGCCGTCTGCCATTGCCAAGCTGCCTTCGGGCTTCGTGGTCATGGGTGAGCGGCAGGTGCTGCCGGGATATTGCCTGCTGCTGCCCGATCCGGTGGTGCCGCACTTGAATGCGCTGGCTCCTGAGGCGCGCAGTCAGTTTCTGTTCGACATGGCGCTCATCGGCGATGTGCTGTTGGCCATTACCGCCGCTGCCCGCATCAACTATGCAATTTACGGCAATGTGGATCCGGCGCTGCACGCGCATCTCTTCCCCCGCGATAGCGCGGAGCCCGAGAGCACGCGTACCGCGCAGCCCTGGGCGCTGGATTGGAATGCGGCGCCGCTTTACTCCGACGGGCTGCACGGCGATTTCAAGCGCCGCGTCGGCTCGGAGCTTCGAAAGCGCTACGCTTCGGCATTGTGAGTTTGACGGTTCTCGGATGGTCTGGGAGATTGGAAGCTTCGAGGCAACGAAAAGGCCCAGTTGCCTCGAAGCTTCCAATCCCCTAGTCCATTCAAGCTGGACCGCTCAACATCACGGTGCAGGAGCACGAGTTTCGAAGCCATCCGTGGTCGTGTAGCCTCATTCGCACTCGTCGGCAGGAAAATCGCGTGTCCAGCACCGCCGGTATCATCGGCATCGTGATGCTGATTGGTTCGAGTACCGTCAGGAGGGGTAAGTAGCCGCGAGGGAACTGCTTCTTTTCGTTCCCTCGCGGCTACTTACCCTTCCGGGCGAGCGCTACGCCAACCGGGTCATCATCACTAACCCGGGGTTACCCGCGACTTCAGGGCGCGCAAGATTTCCTGCAAATCCGCCAGGGGCGCCGAGCAGGTCATGCCGGTGCATAGGTAGGCCACCGTTGCTGCGGGGTTCGCGCGCTTCGCCGCCAGCGCGGGCGGCAGTTCGGCATCGTTAGGAATGGCGAAGATCATGCGGGTGGGCGCGTACAAGGCGCCTAAGTCCGTCGCCCACTGCCTGGCGCTTGACTCCTCGCCGCGAATCACCAGGATTTGCATCGCGGACAAGAAATCCTCCAAGGCATTCACCAGGCTCATGTGTGCCTGAGGGTAGTCTTGAATTCCCCGCCACGCGGCCTTGAGGATGCGCTCCGCGGCATCCAGGTAGGGCAGCTCGCCCAGCAAGTATCCCAGCCGGCACAGCACCGATGCCGCCACGCCGTTGCCCGACGGCACGGACTCGTCGGCAAAGGTCTTGCTGCGGTGAATGAGTTTCTCGTGATCCTTCGCGGTGAAGAAAAATCCGCCGCCATCGGCATCTTCGAATTGCCCGAGCAGCACCTCCGCCAGTTGGCGCGCGAATATCAAGTCGCTGCTGCGCCAGCGGGTCTGCAACAGCTCCACCAAGGCATCCGCCAGGAAGGCGTAGTCATCCAGATACGCGGGCAGGTGCGCGCGGCCATCCTTGTAAGTGGCGAGCAAGCGGCCGTCGCGCCACAGGTGGCGATGCACGAAGTCAACGGCGGCGCCGGCGGCAGCGGCCAGATCAGGCCGCTGCAGCACCCGCGACGCAATCGCCAGTCCCTTGATCATGAGGGCATTCCAGGCCGTGAGGATTTTTTCATCGCGCGCCGGCCACACCCGCAAATTGCGCGCTTGCAAAAGTTTCGCCCTCGCGGAGTCGATGCTGGCGCTTACAGTCGCTGCAGACTCCTTGAGCAATGCGGCAATATCGTCAATCGATGCAAAGGTGTGCAGGTGCCATTCACCCTCGAAATTGGCGGCGCGATCCAGGCCGAATCGAGGTGAAAAAGCCGCGTACTCCTGCGCGCTCAGGAGCGCCCGAACTTCGCTTTGCGTCCAGACGTAGAATTTTCCTTCGTGGCCCTGAGAATCCGCATCGAGGCTGGAGTAGAAGCCGCCTTCGGGCGAATGCATGTCGCGCAATGCCCAATCGGCCGTTTCATGGGAGATTTTCGCGAACAGCGCCTCGCCGGTCGCCAGATGCGCGCGCGAATACTCGCAAAGCAGCTGCGCATTGTCATAGAGCATTTTTTCGAAATGCGGAATCATCCAGGCGCCATCGACGGAGTAGCGCGCGAAACCGCCGCCGAGTTGGTCGTATAGCCCGCCTTCCGCCATGCGCGTCAGCGTGAGGCTTCCCATGTACAGCGCCTGCAAATCGGGATTGGCGCCGCTCGATGTGCGGTACCAATGCCGCATGCAGCGCTCGATGCTGTTGGGGTGCGGAAATTTCGGCGCGCGGGTGAAGCCGCCGAAATCGGCATCGAAGGACTGTTCGAGCGCGGCTCGTGCTTGGGCCACGGGTGTCTCGTCGAGAACGATTCCGAGCGCCGGCTCCGGAACGAGGCTGGCGAGCGCGGCCTGAAGTTGCGCGCTCTGCGCTTCGATCTGCGCACTCTGCTCGCGATAGTACTCGGCCACACGGCGCAACAGGTCGCCGAACGCCGGCATTCCATGGCGAGCGTCCTTGGGAAAATAAGTGCCGCCGAAGAAAGGCTCCTGTTTCTTGGGGGACAGAAACATGGTCAATGGCCACCCGCCCGAACCGTGCGTCAGCATTTGCTGCGCGACCTGATAAATCTTATCCAGGTCAGGACGCTCTTCGCGGTCGACTTTGATGTTGACGAACAGCTTGTTCATCAGGGCCGCGGTGGCGGGATCTTCGAAGGATTCGTGGGCCATGACATGGCACCAATGGCAGGCCGAATAGCCGATCGACAAGAGAATGGGCTTGTTCTCCTGCTTTGCCCGCCTCAAGGCCGCCTCGCCCCAGGGATACCACTCCACAGGATTGTCGGCGTGCTGCAGCAAGTACGGGCTGGTCTCCTCGGCGAGGTGATTGCGCAGCATGTTCACGGCCTAGTCAGTTAGAATGGCCTTTACTATAGCCGAAGTACTTTCCATGTCTGACCCCGGTAATGTGGCGCAACTGCCTGTCCTGCGCCTCAAGCGCAACGAAGATCGCCGCCTGCACGCCGGACATCTTTGGATCTTCAGCAACGAAGTCGATACCGGCCAGTCGCCGCTGGCCAAGTTCAAGGCCGGCGAGTTGGTGCGTGTGCTGGCGCACAACGACCGGGCTTTAGGCTTGGCCTACGTCAACCCGCAATCGTTGATTGCCGCGCGAATGCTGGAAACTTGGAAAATTCCCGATGTCGCCTGGCTGGCGGCGCGCATTCGCGCTGCCTTGGCCTTGCGCGAGCGGCTCCATACCAAGCCCTACTATCGCTTGGTCTACGGCGAATCCGACGGACTACCCGGATTGGTGATCGACCGCTACGGCCCGGCCTG
>DATHFB010000340.1:0-19625 GCA_035318305.1 Steroidobacteraceae bacterium
CTCGAAAGGCCGCTTGTTCATCAACTTTGGCCAAAATCAGGACCAGCCCGTTGCGGAATCGACGGTGAGCTCGCGGACGGCCGCGCTGCTGCGCCGTGATCCGCAAACACCGGTGCTGGTCAAGGCGGATACCACTGTGCCCTACGGTACGGTGGTGCGCGCCATGGTCCTGCTGCAAAAAGCAGGTGCGTCCAAGGTTGGATTTCTCACGGACCCGATTCGCACGGGGCCTCCGGTGCGCGGGGCACCCACCGGAGGCGCCGGCGGCGCGCAATAAATGCCGGGATTTCTGCGCGAACATTCCTGGTCGATCGTTTTTTCCGTGGCATTACATGGGCTGCTGATAGCCGCATTCGCGGCGGCGGCGCTGATCACCATCCATCACGCTCTACCCACCATGCAGCCGATAGCCGTCGATGCCGTCGTCGTCGACTCGCAGACGCTGCATGCGGCGCAAAGCGCATTGACCGAGCGCGCCGAACAAGAAGCGGCGCGTGCGCGCGCCGCGGCAGAGGCAAAGGCCGCTGCGCAGGCCGCCGAGGTGAAGGCCGCCACGGATGCGAAGTTGGCTGCGGAGGAAGAACGCGCGGCCGAGGAGACCAAGGCCGCCGCCGCCGAAGCGGAGCTCATGAAACAGGCGCAGGAGAAGCAGGCGCAAGCGGCGCGGGTGACCGACGCGCAGAAGGCAGCGGCCGCGAAGCGCGCCGAGGAACTCAAGCGTGCCGAAGATGCACGCCGTAGCGAGGATGCCAAGCGTACGGAAGAGGCGAAACGCGCGGCGGAGGCCAAACAGGGCGAAGACACGAAGCACGCGGCGGACCTCAAGACCAAGTCCGAGCGCGAGGCAGAGTTGCGCAGGCAAATCGCGGACGAGGAGCATGTCAGCGCCGTCGAAGCCAGTCCTGCGCGCGCGCAGTATATTGCGCGGCTAGCGAGCAGAATTCAGAATGCCTGGATCAAGCCGCCGTCCGCGAGGGCCGGTCTGGATTGCATTGTAAACATTACACAGGTCCCGGGCGGCGAGGTGACAAGCGCGCATGTGAGCCAGTGCAACGGCGATGCAGCGGCGCGCCAGTCGATCGAGAATGCAGTGTATCGTGCATCCCCATTGCCGGCGCCGCCGGACCCGGCACTGTTCGAGCGAAATCTTGTCATTCACTTTCATCCCGACGAGTAGAGTCATAAATGAATAAGCAGCTGTTTTGTTTGGCTCTCCTGGCGGTGAGTTTGGCGTGTCCCTGGCGGGCCCACGGCAGCGAGTTCGTCGTGGAAGTCACCAAGGGTCAGACCGAGGCCATCCCGCTGGCCGTCGTGCCCTTCACGTCCGCGGAGATGGCGGCTGCTTCCTTCGACGTGGCACAGCTCGTGAGCGATGACCTGGCGCGCAGCGGGCGGTTCAAGGCCATGGACCGCAAGGACATGATCGAGCAGCCGCACAGCGGCGCCAACATTGCATTCGACGATTGGCGCCGCCTCAACAATGACTATATCGTCGTGGGATCGATGCAGTCGGATGCCACGGATCACTACAGCATCACGTACGAGCTCTACAATGTGCTCACCAAGCAGCGATTGCTGGGCTTTCAGATCGCCTCCAATCGCCCGGGCTTGAGGTCGGCAGCCCATCAAATCGCCGATGCCGTGTTCGAAAAGATCTTGGGTATTCGCGGTGCGTTCTCGACGCGGATCGCCTACATATCGGTGCTGGGTCAATTGCCCAACCGGAATTATCAACTCATCGTGGCGGACGCAGATGGCGAAAATCCCCACGTCGTCATGCAATCGCGCGAGCCGCTGATGTCGCCCTCCTGGTCGCCGGACGGCCAAAGGCTGGCCTACGTGTCTTTCGAGGACCGCCTGCCTACGATATACACGCAGACCCTCAAGACCGGCGAACGGCAGCGCGTCTCCGCGCATGCCGGCGTGAACCAGGCGCCGGCGTGGTCGCCTGATGGGAAAAAGATGGCGTTGGTGCTGTCCACGCGCGACGGCAATCTCGATGTCTACGTCATGGATTTGACCACCCAACTGCTGTCGCGGATCACCGATGACCCCGGAATCGACACCGAGCCGCAGTGGTCGAAAGACGGTCAAAGTCTATACTTCACGTCCGACCGGGCCGGGGGGCCGCAAATTTATAAGGTCGGCATCAAGCCGGGGGACAAACCCCGGCGGCTGACGTTTCAAGGCAGCTACAACGCGATGCCTCACTTGTCGCCCGACGAATCGCAAATGGCCTTCGTGACCCAGGAAGAGGGCGCCTACCGGATAGCGACCATGGACCTTCGCGGGCGCGGCGAGGTCCAAGTACTGACCAAAGGTCATCAAGATATTTCACCGAGCTATGCGCCCAATGGCGCGGTGCTGATTTACGGAACCCGCGATCGCGGAAGAGGCGTGCTGGCGCTGGTCAGCGCGGACGGCCGGGTGCAGCAGCGCCTGGTCTCGAGCGAGGGGGAGCTTCAAGCACCCGTGTGGGCGCCATTCTAGTTCATTAAAATTACACAAACAGGCTCATCGCCAGTACCCTTGCAAATAACTGGTCAACAGGACCTTCGGATGGAGAAATAAATGAAACGAATTCTATCGATCGCTTTGCTCATCGCCGGAACGGCGCTGCTGACGGGCTGCCCCAAGAAGCACAACGTGAGCGAGCCGCCGGTCGCCGGTAGCCAGGTTCCCGACTCCGCCTCAACGGCCGGCGAGGGCGCATCGACTTCCACCAACCCGTTGGGCGGCGATGCGGACGCCCGCGCTCGGGGCTTCGGTGAAGGAACCGGACCGCTGGCGCGCAAGGTCATTTATTTCGATTTCGACAAGTCGGAAATCAAACCGGAATATGCCGACATCGTGACGACTGCCGCGCACAACTTGACCGGTAATCCCAAGATGAAGATGAAGCTCGAAGGGAATACCGATGCACGGGGTACGCGCGAATACAACATCGGCTTAGGCGAGCGGCGTGCTCAGGCCGTGCGTCGCGCCTTGATGCTGCAGGGGGTCGCAGAGTCTCAAGTCGCCACGGTGAGTTTCGGCGCCGAGCGCCCGGCGGTCGAAGGCGAAGACGAGGCGGCATGGTCGAAGAACCGGCGCGTGGAAGTGGTCTATCTGCCGTGAATAGGCGAGTCACTTTCGGCTTGAGTGCGTTGTGGCTCGCGTGGGGCCTGAGCGGGTGCGCGTCCACGCCGCCCGAGGAGGATCCGGTACAGATCAAAGTAAAGGATCTTGAAACCCGGCTGGAACGCATCGAGCGAGTGATGGCAAATCAGAGCTTGCTCGATTTCTCCAATCAACTCGAGGCGCTGCGCAGTGACGTGCGTGCCGTACACAATGATGTGGATCAGATGAACAACTCCATCGAGGCGGGCCGCAAGCAACAGCGGGATATATACGCCGACTTGGATCAGCGCTTGAAGAACCTCGAATCCCGGGGCAGCAGCGCGTCAGGAGCCGCATCCGCTCCGGCGGGCGCCGGCGCTGCCGCGCCTGGGATCTCGAATGCCCCGGACGCGAACGCGGGCGACGACAAGACGAGCTACCAGGCGGCGTTCAATCTGCTGAAGGATGGTCAATATGACCGCGCCATCGCTGCGTTCCAGAAGTTTCTCGCAAGCTATCCGGATAGCTCCTTGGCGGACAACGGCCAGTATTGGCTGGGTGAAGCGTTCTATGTGAACAAGGCTTACCCCGAGGCACAGGCGGCGTTTCAACGCGTGATCGACAAATATCCTCAATCACGCAAGATCGCCGACGCGCTGCTGAAGATCGGCTTTTGCCGTTATGAAATGAAGCAATGGGATTCCGCCAGGCAGGTATTGGGCCAAGTGGTCGCCCGCTTTTCCGATACACCGGCGGGGCGTTTGGCTCAGCAGCGCCTGGACAAGATGACGGCCGAGAAACATTGAGTGAGCAAGGGGTCAAACCGGAGCGATTGCGCATCAATGAGATTTTCCATTCGTTGCAAGGGGAGGCCGATTGCGTCGGCTTTCCAACGGTGTTCGTGCGGCTGACGGGATGTCCGCTGCGTTGCCAGTACTGCGACACCGAATATGCCTTTCACGCCGGCGATTGGTTTGATCTGGAGGCTGTTCTAGAAAAGGTTCGAAGCTTCGGCGCATCGTACGTGTGCGTGACGGGCGGCGAACCCTTGGCGCAACCGAATTGCCTGAAACTGCTGGCGCGCTTGTGCGATGCCGGCTATCAAGTGTCCTTGGAAACCAGCGGTGCGCTCGACGTCGCCGCGGTGGATGCACGGGTATCGCGTGTTATCGATGTGAAAACGCCGGCATCGAACGAGGCGTCGCGCAACCGGATTGAGAATTTTCAGCATCTGACGGCGCGCGATCAACTGAAGTTCGTGATCTGTTCCCGCGAAGACTACGACTGGAGCAAGGCGTTCTTGCAGGAACATCACTTGGGCGAGCGCTGCCGCATCCTTTTCTCTCCAAGCTACAACCAGCTATCGCCCACGCTATTGGCGGAGTGGATTTTAGCGGATCGACTACCCGTGCGATTTCAAATGCAGCTTCACAAGATTCTGTGGGGCGACGTGCCCGGCAAGTGATGCGTGCTTGCTAAACGCGCCATCGTGTTGCTGTCGGGCGGTCTCGATTCCGCCACGGTGCTCGCGATCGCGCGCTCACAGAATTACGAGTGCTACGCGCTCAGCGTCGAGTACGGTCAGCGCCATCGCGCGGAACTCGAGGCAGCCCGGCGCATCGCCGCTGCTCTGGGCGCTCACGAGCATCGAACCATGCGAGTCGACCTCGCCGGCATCGGTGGATCGGCGCTGACGGACGCCAAGATGGCGGTACCGGAGGCGCTTGCGCCCGGAATTCCGGTGACCTATGTCCCCGCACGCAACACCCTGTTTCTGTCGCTGGCGCTGGGTTGGGCTGAGGTCATTGGCGCCGGTGATATTTTCGTGGGAGTCAACGCCGTCGATTACTCCGGATATCCGGACTGCCGTCCGGCATTTATCAAAGCATTCGAACAGTTGGCCCAGGTGGCGACCAAGGCAGGGGTGGAGGGCGGGCGGTTCCAAATTCATGCGCCGCTCATCCAGATGTCCAAGGCAGACATCATCCGCGCGGGCTCAGGATTAGGCGTGGATTTCGGCGCCACCGTCTCCTGCTACCAGGCCACGGAGGACGGCAGGGCCTGCGCCAAGTGCGATTCCTGCCGGTTGCGCGCCGCCGGCTTCGCGGCCGCGAATATCCCGGATCCCACCGCCTACGCTTGAAGCGCTTTGGCCATGATCTGGGGGCAAAGTTCGGCTATGATGCGCGCCTGCAAATGGGACGGTAGCTCAGTTGGTAGAGCAAGGCCCTTTTAAGGCTTTGGTCCTGGGTTCGAGTCCCAGCCGTCCCACCAATAAATTCAATAAGATACAAGCTGTTTGTTATCTAGTTTAAAGGATAATGGAAAGCGAGCGCACAGATTTCGGGTAGACGCGCTGCGTGACCGTGCAGCGAGTTCGGCGGTAAGCATCGAAGACCGCCGTTGGTTCGAATCCGGCCGACGCCCGCCTTACGTGGGTTGGCGTACAGATGGTTTGCTGAAGGCGCGGCATAATAAAAGATTAAATCGGGATAGGCGCAGTAATCTTTACTGTTCGAAATCGCCATTGACATCTGTCGCGACTGCGGCGGCCGAATCCACAGCAATTACAAAGGCCTCCCATGTTCGCAAAAGGAAGCGATTCCTTCCTTCTCGATGATGCTTGCAACGCGGACGGCACATTCGAAGGACGGCGCCAAGAAGCGTCGCTTAAAACAGGCGCTTTGCAGAACGCAATTCTCACGAGTGCCAATTTCTCGATTATCGCTACCGACGAAAAAGGGATCATTCAATCATTCAATGTCGGCGCCGAGCGCATGCTGGGCTATCTGGCCGCCGAAGTTGTCAACAAAATTAACCCCAGCGACATCCATGATCCGCAGGAAGTGATGGCGCGCTCGCAGGCACTGAGCCTCGAACTGGGCACCCAGATTACGCCGGGCTTCGAGGCATTGGCATTCAAAGCTTCGCGCGGGATCGAAGACATCTACGAACTAACCTACATCCGCAAGGATGGAAGCCGCTTCCCGGCGGTGGTGTCGGTCACGGCGCTCCGCGACGCAGAGGACGCCATCATAGGCTACCTGTTGATTGGTACCGACAACACCGCGCGCAAGCAGGCCGAAGAGGCACTACTCAAAGCGGGGGCCCTGCAGAGCGCCATCTTCAACAGCGCCAACTTCTCGAGTATCGCCACCGATGCGAAGGGTGTCATCCAGATCTTCAACGTCGGCGCCGAGCGGATGCTCGGCTACACGGCTGCCGAAGTCATGAACAAGATCACGCCGGCCGACATTTCCGATCCACAGGAGCTGATCGCGCGCGCCAAAGCGCTGAGCGTCGAACTTGCAACCCCGATCACGCCGGGTTTCGAGGCTCTGGTGTTCAAGGCCTCGCGCGAGATCGAAGACATCTACGAGCTAACCTACATCCGCAAGGACGGGAGCCGGTTCCCGGCGGTGGTGTCAGTCACGGCGCTCCGCGACGGGCAGCACACCATCATCGGCTATCTGTTGATTGGCACCGACAACACGGCGCGCCAGCTGGTCGAGGCGGAGCGGGCGCTGCTCGATCAGGCACTGCAGGATAAAAATGCCGAACTCGAGAGCGCGAAGTTCGTCGCAGAGAAAGCCAACCTTGCGAAATCGGATTTCCTGTCCAGCATGAGTCATGAGCTACGCACGCCGCTCAGTGCGATCCTCGGTTTTGCCCAACTCATGGAATCCGGTTCACCGCCGCCCACAGCCTCCCAGAAGCGAAGCATCGATCAGATTCTCCAGGGCGGCTGGTACTTGCTGGAACTTATCAACGAAATCCTCGATCTCGCGCTGATAGAGTCCGGCAAGTTGTCGTTGTCGCTGGAACCCATCTCGCTGGCTGAAGTCTTGCAAGAATGTCAGGACATGATCGAACCGCAGGCGCAAAAGCGCGGCATCAGCCTGGTCTTTCCTCAGTTCGACACACCATACTTCGTCCAGGCCGACCGGACACGGATGAAGCAAGTGTTGATCAATCTCCTGTCCAACGCGATCAAGTACAACAGGGTTGGCGGATCGGTTGTCGTCGACCACGTCACGAGCATCCCGGGACGCATACGCATTTGTGTCACGGACAGCGGCGAGGGATTGACTGCTGAAAGGATGACGCAGCTTTTCCAACCGTTTAATCGTCTCGGACAAGAGGCGAACGGCGAGGAAGGCACAGGCATCGGCTTGGTGACGACCAAGCGGCTGATCGAATTGATGGGGGGCAGCATCGGTGCGGAAAGTACTGTCGGGACTGGCAGTATGTTCTGGATTGAATTGAGTCTGTCAGCAGAACGGCAACCTGCTCACGGCACCGCGATATTTTCAGCCGCCGCCCGTGTGCCAATCCGAATCGACACGTCGCTGCTGCGTACTCTGCTCTATGTAGAGGATAACCCAGCCAATCTGATGTTGATCGAGGATCTCATCGCACGCCGGCCCGATATTCGCTTGCTGAGTGCGCGGGACGGAAACCGCGGCATCGAGATTGCGCGCAACTCCCGGCCGGATGTCATCCTGATGGATATCAATCTGCCGGGTATTAGCGGCATCAAAGCGCTGGGAATCCTTGCTGAAGATCCGACCACGGCGCACATCCCGGTGATTGCACTGAGTGCCAACGCAATACCTCGCGATATTGAGAAGGGCCTCGAGGCAGGGTTCTTCCGTTATCTCACCAAACCCATAAGGGTCAACGAGCTCATGGAGACGCTGGACTTGGCTCTGGAACGCGCAGGGACGCAATCCGGGCGCATCCCTCAAACGGAACTGGAACAATGATAAACGGCACCGAAATATTCAACGCCCGGATACTTATTGTCGACGATCGTGAGGCCAATGTCAGTTTGGTAGCTCAGATATTGAGGGAGGATGGCTATACAGACGTTTCCACAACGACGAATTCGCTGGAAGTCTGTGCACTTCATCAGAAAAATCGTTACGACTTAATTGTACTCGACTTGCAGATGCCTGGCATGGATGGCTTTGAGGTGATGGATGGCCTAAAAGCCGACGAATCAGAAGACTACCTTCCGGTGATCGCACTCACTGCCCAACCCGCCCATAAACGCCGTGCACTACAGGCTGGCGCCAGGGACTTCATTAGCAAACCGTTTGATATCGTTGATGTGACGACGCGCATCCACAATATGTTGGAAGTGCGGCTGCTGTACAAAAAGCTTGGGAATTACAACAAGCTGCTGGAACAGAGGACGTTGCACGACATCACAACGGGTCTTCCAAATCGTAACCTATTCGACGATCGGCTGACGCATGCAATTGCACTGGCCAAGCGCCACACTTGGACGCTGGCGGTGATGTTCCTCGACCTAGATCGCTTTAAATGCATCAATGACGCGCACGGCCACGCCGTGGGCGACCTGGTATTGAACGAAGTGGCAAAACGGCTGTTGCAACACGCTCGAGACGAAGACACGGTGTGCCGTTACGGTGGCGATGAATTCCTGTATTTATTGATGAACCCCCAGGGCAGTGAGAATATTGAACGAATTGCTGGGGCTCTATGGAAAACAATTGGGCAGCCTATTGACGTGGGTGACCAGCAACTTGTCATCAACGCGAGCATCGGCATTGCGGTTTATCCGGGCGGCGGCACTAGCGAAGAAGAATTGATAAGAAACGCTGACACCGCCATGTATCTCGCCAAAAAAGCCGGGGTCGGCTGTATCTTTTTTAACGCACTGGAAATGGAAGGGGCCTCGTCCAGAGAGTCATTTCCCCGAGCAGCCGTTTCCGGTTAGGGGTAAGTGTACGGTTGAGTTGTTAGAATCGATTCGCCGCACCGAAGCACGCGGCGCCCTCGAAACCGCATCATCGATGCCTTGGATACTGCGGCCAAATCTTCCGTTACGCCATTGCCACGGGCAGGGCCCAGCGGAATCACGTCCCCGATTTTCGCAGTGCACTGCCGCCGGTTAAGAGTACCCACTTCGCAAGCATCACCGATCCGAACGGCATCGGCGGCTCTGCTCAGAGCGTTCGACACCTACCACGGCGCTTTAGTGACGCGCTGCGCCTGGCGCCGCTCACATTTTTTGAGACGGGGTGAGTTGCGAACTGCGGAGTGGGCATATTTCGATCTCATGGGTGCAGAGTGGCATATTCCCGGTGAGCGAATGACGACGGGTAGAGACTTGATTGTGCCGCTCACAACACAAGCAATGGACGTGATGCGCGAGCTGAACCCATTTGACGGAGAGCGCTATCCCCGGACCGTACCGTCCCCAGGACGGAGCCGAAATCACTCAGTCTCTTGACGGAGCGAGCGCGCACACAAACCAGGCTCGGTGAACACGGGGGCGAGTGCAATCGGCGGCAGGAGAGCAATGAAAGGATCGCCTCGAATTCCCGATGCCCGAAGCTGACTATGATCTGAATGGCCGCGATAGTTCGATTGTGCGATCGGACTGTCGTCAATGACAATGTTCGTTCGCACAGTGTGTATCCTTTATCAAGTTTATACACATTGTATCGGCGCGCCGGAGGTTCGACAAACTGAGTCGATAGCGATTGGCGTCTACGCGTCGAGTTGGACGTGTTGGCGAAGGAGCGCGTCAAGACACTAGGCCTATCAGCCAGCGGAGGCCTGCTAGGCGATGCGCGGCGACAGAACCCGAGTCGACACCTAAGCGGTCATCTAGGGGATAGAGATTACGTCGCCGGGATTCACGGGAAAGTCCCGGGACGTGGTCAAGAACGTCGCACCAAATCGACGTTTGAAAAATTCCCCGTTCTGCGGATACGCAATCTACGAGTTGACAGTACTGACCGTATGATTGTCGCGCGCAAAGCTGGCCTGTCGACTATCACGCGTCGTTGCTGGCAGCAATTCCTGCCGCCCGATGCCACTAACGAAGGTATAGTGCAATCAATAGTGGTACGGAATTCCACCGAGTAACGACGCTGACAACCGCGCCGCGCCGTCTTTAGTCACTTTGGCATTCTGTTTGAAGTCGCGATGCGAACTTTGTGAGTGACCGAATTGCGATATAGAACTTACAGAAATGCATTGGCGCTAGGCGTGATCTTAAATCTAGGTCGAGGCGATCGCATCGTTGCCGTTCGCAGCATCCTTCTGCTCATCGGCGTTTTCATCCTCTCATTCTCTGGCGCCCGGGCGGTGAAGGCCGACGGGCACTCTCCTGAAAGCGCGTCAGAGACTTCAACGACGACATCGGAGAGACAACGGGCGCTTCCGGCATGGACGGAAGGCAATCTATATATCCACCACATCAGCACCGGCCGGGGCAATGCGAGCTACTTCGTCATGCCCGATGGCACGACGATGCTGATCGACGCCGGCGAGGCGGATCCGTCGTTCATCGCGAGCGTGGCGCCACTGAAAGGATTTCCGGCACGCCCCGACGCCGCCCATTCAGCCGGCTATTGGATTTCAGATTACATTCGCCACTTCGCGCCAGCTGGGCGGACGCTCGGACTTGACTATGCGCTCGTCACCCATTTCCACACCGATCATATCGGCACAATCACCCCATCCAGCCCAGCGTCCAAGCTAGGGCCTTACCGCTTAGCCGGCATTACCGAAGTCGCGGACCTGATCCCGATTGGCATTCTGATCGACCGGTCGGGGCCGCCCTATGTGACGCCGGTCGACCTCCGCGACTGCAAGGAGGGGGCCGACGCCGCGTCCTTGGCCAACTACTTGAGCTTCGCCAATCATCGGCTGCGCAGCGGTCAGGCGGTGGTCGGCCTCCATGCCGGGCTCCTGGATCAGATCCGGCTGCGCCAACCAGACCGCTACCCGGACTTCCATATCCGCAACATCGCCGCCAGTGGATTGATCTGGACCGGCCGTGGCGAACAGACCGAGCAATACATCCCCCTGAATGCGGTAAAGGACTGCCATTTCGACGAAAATCCGTTCAGCAACGTGATCCGGCTAAGCTACGGAAAGTTCAGTTACTACTCGGGCGGGGATATTCCAGGCGTCCCCGATTACACGCAGCCGTTCTGGCGGGACATAGAAACGCCGGTCGCGGCCGCGGTCGGTCCGGTGGATGTAATGACTTTGGACCACCACGGCAACCGCGATTCCACCAACGGCGCTATCCTTCGGGCCTTAAGGCCTCGGGTGATCATTCAGCAGAATTGGCTCTCAGCCCAACCAGGCGAGGAAGTTGTCGTGAGAATGGCTTCTCATGAGTTTTACCCAGGCCCCCGCGACGTCTTTTCGACAGGCATGAGTCCCGAAACTCGGATTGCAATCGGTCCCATCATGGATCGAATCTACAAAAGTTATGAAGGTCATGTCGTAGTTCGTATCGCTCCGGGTGGAATGACATACGAGGTTTTTGTCCTTGACGATAAAGATATGCAACGTAAAGTCGTCGCATACTTCGGACCATATAGGGCGGACTAGATTTTGATTTTGCAACGAAGTCGTATACCGGCGTGTTGTAACGCTATACGTGGCACTGCGCGTCTGGCGGCTGAAAGGTTAGAGGTCACCAATTAAGGCGCAACTTCGGCGAATTGACACCGCTTACGCCACGGCAGGCGAGACCTCGCGCGCAATGCGCTTTGCATTGCTGATTTCCGCAATCCGCAGATCGTAGGCCATCTGTAGATTCAGCCACGAACGCGGATCACCACCGAAATATCGAGCCAATCGCATGGCTGTGTCGGCGGAAATGCCGCGGCGCTCCCGTACCACATCATTGATCCTTGGCGCGGGTACGCTGAGTGCCTTCGCCAACGAGTTAGCGCTCATGCCAAGCGGCTTCAGAAAATCCTCTCGAAGCACCTCGCCCGGGTGAACCGGTCGCATTCCATTCTTAAACATCTTTGCTACCCTCAATGATAGTCCACGAGTTCAACGTCCGTTGGACCCTCGGCGGTCCAGCGAAAGCAAAGCCGGTACTGATCGTTGACCCGAATGCTGTACTGTCCTTTGCGGTCACCGCGGTTCATCGTCCGCGGGCGTCCGAGGTCATTCGCGTACAGCCGGACGGTTTTGGGGCCTTTTTTGGGGCCTTATGAAGAACCCCAAAAGCGAGGTCCCCAAAGTGGTCGGATATATCGGGAAAATAGCTGCCGGTTGCGGCGTTGTGGCGTGCCTTCATGGCGCCAACCTTTTCAGTACGACGTCGAACCAGCGTAATCGCCCAAAGCGCTACGAGCAGAACAATTTGCAATTCAGACAGCTCTCCACCGCCGCCGTGGCCTCCCGTCGCAGTTGTCGTGCCGCCGCTCGGCGCTGGCCCCGCTGCGGCCGCAACCGTGACATAAACATTCGCTGGATTCGACTGGTGGCCGAGCGTATCCATGACGGTGTATGAGAACTGATCGACACCGCTAAAGCCGGTGGCCGGGGTGTAAGAGATCTCGCCGGTACCGGTAATGACGGTTGCGGTGCCGTTCGCGGGCGCGACGCTGACTGCGACGCTGTTCGGGTCGATTGCGGCGATCAATGAGCCGTCATTGCTGAGCACTGAGATAGTTACCGCGGTGGCCGCGGGCGTGCTGGCGGCATCGTCGGCGGTATTCGGGGAGGTCTCATCGACCGAGAAGAGTTCTTCGCCCGTCGCATTGGTGACGCCGGCAAAGTACAGGCTGTTGTTGAACGCCTGAAATCCTTCCGCCTCGATAGCCGCGACCAATTGCGTGCCTGCGGTGGTGCCATCGGTGCGCCAAATCGACGGGCCGATCGCTGGATCGCGCTTCGTAAAGATAACGCTGTTCTTATATACGTATAGCGCGGAGCCGTTGCCGATCGAGGGGTCGGCCACGACGTCATGCGTTCCGGCGACGGTGCCGTCGGTCGCGCGCAGCACCGATTGATCGGGCGCGCTGACATGATAGAAAAGCTGCGAGCCGTTCCAGACCGGAGCATCCTGCGGCTGATCGTTCGAGAGCAGGAATGTGCCGGCGGCGGTGCCATCGCTCGAGAAAAGCTGATAATTCGCGCCAGTCGAAACGAGCATCAGCAATCGTGCACCGACAGGATACAGACCGCCGACGACCGCTTGCTGACCGGGCGTGAGTGCGACTGCTAGGTGTGTGCCGGCATCTGTGCCGTCGGTCACCCACACTTCTCCTTTGGTCGGAAAGGCAGGGGGCTGCTGACCGGCGAAGTACAACAGACCATTGAACACTACCGAGGTATCCTGGGTAACGGCCGACGGCGCCACCAACTTGGTGCCTGCGGCCGTGCCATCGGTGGTCCACCATTGACCGCCATTGCCAATGTCCGCAACGAACAGCACTTGATTATTCAAAATGCGAAATGAATGCGGCAGCGATGCGCCGGCGCCGGGGTTTAGATCGGCGATCATAAAGGTGCCGGCCGAGGTGCCGTCCGAACGCCACAACTCCCAGCCGTGTGTGCCATCGTCAGCACCGAAGTAGGCAATCCCATTCAGCACAATTAGACTGTTATTCTCAAGGGTGATTGAGCTCGTGGCCGGCCCGGGATTGATGTCCTTGACCATGTGCGTCCCGGCGACAGTCCCGTCACTCGCCCACAGTTCGTAGCCATGAACACCATCGTCGGCGGTGAAGAGGAATAATCCTCCGCCGATATAGATGACGTTTGAGCCCTGAGCGCTGCCGGGATTGATATCTTCGAAAAGCGAGGTGCCCGCGCTGGTGCCGTCCGTACTCCAGTATTCCCATCCGTGTGTGCCGTCATCCGCAGCAAAATAGAGCCGATTGCCGAAGGGCGTGAGTTGGGTGGGAGTCGATCCAGCGCCCTGTGACGCCGAACCGTTGGTGAGCGCATAAGTTCCAGCCACCGTGCCGTCGGAGGTCCACGGGGTGAAAGAAGTGCCGTTAAAGGCGGTGAAGAACAACCGGCCGTTGGTGCTGATAAATCCCAGCGGCGCCGAACCAAACGTGCCGGGTACGAGGTCGGCGAACAGGTGTGTCCCGTTCGGCGTACCATCGCTAACCCAGAGTTCCTGACCGGTGTCAGGGGTTCCGGCGGCGAAAAAAATCTTGCCCTGTAACTGAGCGAGGTCGTTGCCGAAAAAACCATTCGGCAAAGCGGCGTAAACCTGCGTTCCGGCCTCAGTTCCATCGCTGCGCCACAACCCACTCGAAGCCAGGCCGTTACCTGTGGATGCACCGAAGTAGACGCCATCGCTGCCCACCGACGTGGGAGTAAACGGCCCGCCGAAGGTTTCGGCCACCACGAGTCCTGAGGCCGCGCCGAGTTGCTTGGTGCCGGCGGGGGTCCCGTCGGTGGTCCACAATTGATAGATGTTGCTTGGTTGCGAGCCCACGGTGAAGAGTGCGTTGTTGCCAAACTTGACGAAACCGGCGTTGGCTTGCGCGCTGGACGTCAAAAGCGTGAGCGTGGACGATGAGGCGCGGAAGACCTTTTGGTCATTGGGTGTCGGTGTATTTGCGCTGAATAGCACATCGGCGCCAAATGCCGTAATGGCGACCACCGTGTTGAAGCTGTCACCTTCCCCGATGTCCGCGATGGCATGCACGCCGCTGCCATCGGCGCCGACGAACAACAACTTGCGGCCTCCGCTGCCGTTATAGGCAGTGAAAAACAATCCTGCCGTGGTCACTGTCAGATTGCCGGGGCTCGAACCCTGGGCGCCCGGATAGAAATCGGTCACTCGGCCGGTTCCCGCAGTCGTTCCATCGGAGACCCACAGCTCATCGCCGCCGGCCGAATCATTTCCTACGAAAAATACGCGCTGACTGGTCGCAACAACCTTAGCGCCAGTCGTGCCCGCGGGTGAGAGCCGATAGGTACCCGTCGCCGTACCATCCGAGCGCCACAGACCGGGCCCCGCTGCATCACTCGCGGTGAAATAGAGAATGCCTTGAATCGTCGCGAGCGGCGCGAAGATTGGGCCCTCGTCGGCGGCACCGCCCGAATTGTTGGCGCGGATCGCCGCGACGATATGCGTTCCCGCCTCAGTGCCATCCGAGCGCCATAGCTGGAGTCCATTGGTTAGGTCGTTAGCCAAGAAGTAAACAATCTGGCCCACGAGCGTCAGATGTTGGATTCCGGAGCTACCGATTCCCGGCGCGATGTCTTTGACGAGCATGGTGTCGCTGGGCGTGCCATCCGTTTTCCACATTTCCTGACCGTGGATGCCATCATCGAGGGTGCCTAAGACCAATCCGTTGAGAGCAATCTGCGCCGAGAACTGGACGCCGGCCCCGCCGGTGACGCCCGGGTTTATGTCCTTGATGAGGTGGATGGCAGCGTGAGCGCGGAAACTCAGCAACAGGATCAGTACAAGAGCAGTCCTTGGCAGCGGGCGCATCATGAAATCCCTTTCTTTCGCAGTGAATCTACAGTTTTTTAGTATTGAAAAGCGCAGCGGACAATATAACGCAAATCGACTTTGGGAGCATGAAACACGGCCAGGCCCGCAAAAGCTGCGTTAAGTAATACGGCGACGGGGGAGGGGGCGACGGCGTATTTGTCGCCATTGACGATGCGGTTGCTCAGAGAATGGAACTCCAAAGCGGGGATCAAAGAGGGCGCGATATTTTTGAGGGTTCGCGGTTCTGCGGGTGTGGAAGAAAAGTTGACGCCGCAGAGTGTGATGGCGGTGCTAAGGAAAGTGGGGAAGTGGATTGGGTTAGAAAAAGAGGAGTGGGAAAGGATTTCAGGCCATTCTGCAAGAGTTGGGGCCGCGCAGGATCTTCTGGCATTGAACATTGATTTATCTTCGGTCATGCAGGCCGTTAGATGGCGAGACACGCGGATGCCGATGAGATACGGCGAAAGAGTATTAGCCTCGCGCGGCGCCATGGCGCGCGCGGCCAAGAGCCAAGGGCGAGCCTGAATGCCGGTTTGTCACAGGGGACGTGACAACGGATTCGGAGGTTTCCAACCGAGAATCCGGGAGTCGAGTCAGAGTAACGCCTCTGAATATGTGCCGCATGCACGTTCGCGGCGCAGCCGGATGGCTAATATGACTGTAGAGAGCCAGCGGCGCCTCGATGCTCGGCAACGGACATGCGCAAACAATACAACAATCTGACGTTCATTCATGCGCGGGCCCGGCGGGTACTAGGTGCGGCTCTCATCTGCCTTGCTCTGTGCGCGGGTTCCTACGTGCGCGCAGCCGTCTTCCGATGTGTGGACGCGAATGGCGTCAACACGTACGGCGATCGGCCGTGCGTGCCCGACAAAAACGAGAACCAAGGGCAGGCGCGCGTGGGCGCCTCGTCCGACTTGGAACGGCAGCTCGACAGCGCCAAAACCAAGAAAGCTGCACGGATACTGGATCTTCTTCGCATCGCTCCGTCCGAGCCGGAGACCTTCTTGCTTCAACGAACGGTCGACGACGCGGCTCCGGACCTGGTGCAGGCGCTCGATCCCGACAACGCCAGGTGGACGCCGGCCAACTCGAAGTGGCACTCCGTTCTCGAGTTCGTGAAAGCCGATCTACGCCGCGACGTCCAAACGGCGCTTCGGCGTTCTGCGAGTGAGATGTCGCGGGCGGCGGCTCAGCAGTTTGCCGCCCGTGCCGACGAGGCGGATCTGGATGCGGTGCTAACATTTCTCGGAAGCGGGGATGGCGCCCGCTATCTCGCGTTCGAGAGTGAAGTCCGTCACATAGTCTATGACGCGCTCGACTCGCTCCTTGCGCAGGAATCCATCCCGGACCAGACGCCGAGCGCGGCCACGTTACGGCGGCGGCAAGAGCTTCTCTCCTTGACCCTGGATTATCGCATCGTGAAGGACGGTGGCGGACCACCGCTGTCCGATCTCTATGCCGGCTCGGCAGCGGTGGCGGATTATTCCGCGCGGCACGATGGATTGGCCCTCGATGCACTAATCGACGAATACGAGCCGTACTTGCTGCAATTTCACGCGTTCACCGACTCACCTACGGCGAAAAAGCTGTTCCGCGCACTCGAACCGGCAATGAGAACCTATATGGCTCTCTCGAGCGCCGAGACGGCGAATTTCGCGGAGATGGAGCTCGACAAGTACTTCCCCCGCTGGCGAGCGGTCTACGGGCCGCCCATCAAGTCGACGGCTCGCACCACCGTCATAATTCGCGGACGCATGGTCATGATCTCGCACACGACGCAAATGACGAGCAACGCCGCCGGATCGCCCGAGGGCATGGCCATCGCCTGTGAGCAGCGAGAAGACAACCTGTACCAAAATACTCATCGCTCAACTCCGGATAACAACACCCAAGCCGCAGCGCTCAAAGCGATTCAGAATCGTTGCCGATCAGAACAGCGTCTCCCTCCCTTGTAAACTTCTAGGGAGAAAATCGCGTCTTCCGAAGGCGCGAGGTGAGGCTCGAAGCGCCGAATAAAGCGAAGCGAAGTGGCCGCAACGTGGCGAGCGCCTGGACCCAGATGTTCAGGTTGCACCGTGAACCCTGAGTCGCATGTGATTGCTCCTGTTCTAGTACACCGCTCAAAATACGGAGTAGAAGTAGGTTTGCGCCGTCTTCGGCGTCGAACCTCCAAAGGAACGGGAATGTTGCGACCAAAGCTTCTGCTGACAATCACTGCATCCTTACTAGCAGCTGCGTGCGGCGGCGGTGGCGGAAATGCGCCGGCACCGCCGCCGCAGGTGTCATCTACACGCGGGCAACTCATTAAGGATCCGCCGAGCAGACTGAGCTCGACCTCGGCCTCGGCTTTGCTCGCAACGCTGAGCAGCAGCGCGCCAGGTCAAGTGGTGTTGCAGTTCGGCCTTGCGCCGACATGCACCGTCGATACGTACTATCTGGAGTACAAAACCGTCGGTTCCCGAGGGGAGGACACAACCGCCTCGGCGGCATTGATGATTCCGACGGGGTCCGATCCAATATGCCAGGCCCCGCATCCAATCGTGATCTATGCTCATGGGAAGCGGGTGAACAAGGCCTTCAACATGGCCGATCTGTCGGACGAGAAATGGGAGGGCTTGGCACTCGCCGCGGTCTGTGCGGCTCGTGGTTATATCATGGTGGCTCCGAATTACGCTGGATATGACATTTCAGATCTCACCTACCATCCATATCTCAACGCGGAACAACAGTCCGGCGACATGATGGATGCGCTGACTGCGGCGCACCGCGGATTGTCGGCTATGAACGTCGCGGACAATCACAAATTGTTCGTGACTGGCTACTCGCAAGGGGGATATGTCGCCATGGCGACTCACCGTGCGTTACAAGCAGCCGGCATAACGGTGACTGCCTCTGCGCCCATGTCAGGCCCGTACGCGCTATCCGCTTTCGGGGACGCAATCTTCATGGGCCAGGTTGATGACGGTGCAGTTGAAGACTTTATTATGGTGGCGTCGAGCTACCAACGTGCGTACGGCAATCTGTACTCCGACCCGACCGAAGTTTTCGAAACCGCCTATGCATCCGGAATCGATTCCCTTCTCCCCAGCACGACCGACATCACTACACTCATCGCACAGGGGCGATTGCCCGCGAGCGCCCTGTTCAGCAGCACGCCGCCGACTCCCGAGTTCGCGTCCATCACCCCCGCGACGGCGCCGGCGAAGCTGGCCGGAGTGTTCGCGGCGGGATTCGGCACGGACAATCTGGTCACCAACGCTTCTCGCCTGAGCTACTTGCGTGACGCCGAGGCTGCACCCGATGGCGGATTCCCGAATTTGACAACGGGCGCGCCGCCTGCGAGCCCGGCAAACACGCTGCGGCAGGATTTGAAGGAGAATGATCTTCGGAACTGGTCACCTGTCGCGCCCATGCTGCTCTGCGCCGGCAATGCGGATCCGTCGGTGTTCTATCTCAACACAAGTCTGATGCAGAATTGGTGGGCCACGCATGCGCCGGGCAGCCAAGCGACGATTCTGGATGTCGATTCACCCGTGTCAAGCGGCGATGCATTTACAAACATAAAGAACGCGTTTGCCGCCGCCAAGTCACAGATCGCGGCCGCTGCAGTCGCTTCCGGAGCGACTGATGGTGGCGCAGCTGCAGTCCTGCAGGTCTATCACGCTGACCTAGTGCCCCCGTTTTGTCTCGTGGCTGCGGCATCCTTTTTTGGGAACTACTGAGCCCGCGGGGCGGAGAGGCGCGTGGCTGAATAAGCGACATGGATAGTGATACGGCAATGCGATTGGCGGCGTTTGCCCATGTTAGGCATTTGAGCGACGTTCGCGATCGACTGACCGCAAGCGATTTGAAGCCGGGGTTTTTGGATGCCCGAAGCTGTCGCGGGATGAACGGACCTGCCCGGACGAAGAATACAACTAGCTGCGATCGTCGGGCGCCCCTACGGAGTGGGGCTTGCAGGAATAATGCCCCTCGGCGAGTTTGGTGACCAGCGAGGCGGCCTTGGCCACACAGTAGGCGTAGCCGGTTTTGGAGGACCAGAGGGTCGTGGTTCTGCCGTTCCGCGTGTAATCCACGCGGCAAGCCTTGGGCTCGCGAGCTGTATCGGTCTTGACGACGCTCACCGTTCGAGTATCGGAGCCGAAAGTGCAGATGAATTCCTCGTTGGATTGGGCCTGAATTGGCGTCATCACGAAGAAGAGGAAAATGAGAGAAACGAGTCTTGACGCCATTGGTCGTGCATTCCCAAATTTGGTTGCCGGGC
>DATHFB010000341.1:0-8199 GCA_035318305.1 Steroidobacteraceae bacterium
CGACCGGTATCGATTACGTTCTCGTGAACGGGCAGCTGGTCGTCGACAAGGGCCGTCACACGGGCGCGAAGCCGGGCAATGTCTTGAGGGGCGCGGGCTACGAGGCGGCCGCCGGGCACGCGCCGCCGTGAGCGCAATCCCTGCGGCGACCCCGAGCGAGTCTTCCTGGTTTCAGCGCTACCTGCTGCCGGGTTTCGCCTTCAAGGCAGTGGTCATCGGGGGCGGCTATGCCACGGGCCGCGAGCTCGCCGAGTTCTTCCTGCCGAGCGGTCCGCGCGGCGGGTTGCTGGCCATCGTGCTGGCGATGGCGATCTGGAGCGGGGTCTGCGCGGTCACATTCGCTTTGGCTTACGCCACCTCGAGCTGGAACTACCGGGCGTTTTTCAAGAACCTGCTGGGGCCCGGCTGGGTGGTTTTCGAAATCTGCTATCTGCTGTTCATCATCTTGATTCTCGCCGTCTTCGGTGCCGCGGCGGGGGCCATCGGGTCGGCGCTGATGGGCTGGCCGCCGCTCATTGGAACCCTCTGCCTCATCGTCTGCATCAGTGCAGTGACCGCTTACGGCACTGGCTCGGTCGAGCGCTTGTTCAAGTGGGTCTCGATATTTCTGTACGCCGTGTACGCGATTTTTGTGGCGCTGTCGTTTTTCGCATTCGGCGATCGAATCATCCAGAACTTGTCCATACCGACGCCGCATGAGGGCTGGGTGCTCGGCGGATTCACCTATGCCGGCTACAACGTGGTCGGCGCCGTGATCATCCTGCCGGTGCTGCGGCATTTGCGCAGCCACAAGAATGCCCTGATCGCCGGAGCCCTGGCCGGTCCTTTCGCGATGCTGCCCGCGCTGCTCTTTTTTGTCTGCATGATTGCCTACTATCCGCAGATCGGCGGCGAAGCGCTGCCCTCGGATTTCCTGCTGCAGCGCCTGAATTTTCCCGCGTTCCACTACCTGTTCCAGCTGATGATTTTTCTCGCCTTGCTGGAAAGCGGCACGGGCTGCGTGCATGCCTTCAACGAGCGCATCGCCGAAGCGTACGCCGCCCGTAAAGGCGGCAGCCTGTCAAAGTCCGCCAGGCTGTGGATCACCGGCGCACTGCTGCTCGGATCGATCTTTTTGGCCGCGCGCTTTGGCCTCGTGACCTTGATCGCGCGCGGTTACCGGGGCCTCGCGTACATGTTCCTGGCCGTGTTCGTGCTGCCCGTCATGACCGTCGGGCTGTGGCAGTTGTACGCACGCGGCAAGGCGCGCTTCGTGTCAGTACCTCGAAGTGAATGAGGTCAAGTGATACACCCACGCCATCCAAAGCATCACCACCGCAGACACGGCGAGCACCGAAGTCCATAGTTTGCCGGGCCAGCGTCGGCTGCCGGTCCAAGCAATAGCTGCGGCCCAGATCAGTGCGATCGCCCCGCCGACGAAGCCCAGGATCGTAACCAAGTGCAGGAGAAACAGCCAGGGATCGAGGCTGGGTCCGAGCATCGCGGTCCTCGAGCTCAAGACCGTGAACAACGCCAGCCATCCAAGCGATACCACGGTCACCACGGCGGCGGCGATGCGCGAGACCATGCGGCCGCGTTCATCACGCCCGACGAGATCCAGCTGCAGATTATTCTTGCGGCGCACGATCACGGCGACCGGCCACAGCAGCGTGGTCAGCAAGAGCGCAGCGAAGGAGATCGCCACAGCCGGCAAGAGCCAGCCCGCAGAGCGCCACCAGCGGCTCGGCTCGTACACCGTAAAGGGCGAAATTTCATCGATGCTGAAGCGCTGCACGTGTCCGTCCACCACCTTCGCGGCCAGCCGCCAGCCGCTGTCGACATCACGCCAAACGAAGGGCGAGACCTCGCGATAGTGACGCGGAGCGCCGTTGCGGCCCTTGAAGGACGACGCAATCAGCAGGCCATCCTTGTCGACGCTGACTTTGAAGGGACTGGCAAAGCTCAAGAGGCTCATGAACGACGTTTCGGGGCGCCGCGAGCTTTCGTAGTAGCCCGTCATCAGCTTGGCATGCTCCGCGGCAGTTTTCATATCGACGCTGCCCGTATCCGGCGCGCCGGGAAAGTAGCGCCCGAAAAAGTCATCGAACAGTGCGCCCCGAATCGCGCCCGCGGCGCCTTCACGGCCTTGACTGTTCACCGACACGAATAGACCGACGTGATCATCCAGTAATAAATGCAGGTAACTGTGCATGTACACCGTGTCCCCGCCGTGGCTGATGACCCGATGGCCGTTGTAGTTTTGCTCGTAAAATCCAAGCATCATTCGATTCAGCGGCGGGATGATGTCGGTGGGCGTTTCATGCATCTTTTTCAGCGTTTCCGCGCCAAGGATGCGCGCGCCGTGATACTCGCCGCCTTCGAGATGCGCAATCATGAAATGCGCCATGTCGACGCCGCTGGCCGCGAGACTCCCGGCCGGCGCCGGTACAACGATTTCATAGGGCTTCGGCGGCTGCGATCCGAGCGCGTAGCCTTTGGACATGTCGGTCTCGAACGCCGCGGGCAGCGGCTGCCGGAATGTGGCATGCGACATCTCCAGCGGCTTGAACAGGTGGGCATCGAGGTAGTCATCGAACGGCTGCCCTGAAGCGCGTTCAACGATGTAGCCCGCGAGCGCCGTCGCGTAATTGGAGTACGCCGGCGTGGATCCCGCCTTGAATATACGCACCGGTGTCGAGCGTTCGGCATAAACCTTGAGAGGCACCAGCAGCTTCGGGTCGGAGACGATCAGCGACTTTATTTGCTCTTCGAAGCCCGGCGTGTGCGTCATGATGTTGCGCAGCGTGATGGGACCGTCCGAGCGCGGCGGTATTTTGAAGTCCAGATACTCGTTGACGTCCTTGTCGAGGTCCAGCTTGCCCTGCTCCACGAGCTGCATGACTGCTGTCCAGGTAAATAGCTTGGAAATCGAGCCGGGCCGAAACATCGTGCGTTCCGCGTCCACCGGCTTGTGCTTCTCCACGTCGGCGAGCCCATAGCCCTTCGCGAATATCACCTCGCCGTTTTTGACCACGGCAACCACGGCGCCGGCAACATCGCCTCGCTCGATGGCGTAGGGCATGAAGCCGTCGAGCCAGGGCTCGAGATCGGCGCGCTCGAGGGAATGCGCGACCGGAGGATTCGAACTTGGCCCAGCGGCCGGCTCTGCGGGGGCGGCGCCGGCCGCGACTGCGAAACTGAGCAAGCCGGAAAAAAAGAGGGAGGTCGAGAAAAGCTGTGGGCATGGACGAGACATTTGTTTTCCCCGTGAAGCTACGCTGGCCAGGCGCAATGTTTACACTAAGAGAAATTTTCTACAATGAAAAAATTAGGCGTAGCTGGGATCTAGTTGCCAACCGGGATTATAGAAACCACCCGCATAGGGCTGGGGGTCAAATTCTAGAGCGCGCGAACGCGCGCCGCGAGGATCCGCTACCGCTTGCGATTCCTGGCCGCCTTGACGGGAGCGCGCATCGGCTCGGGAGCCGCAGGCGAAGGCGCCTCGGTTTCACCGTGCAATGACATCAAGGAGTGTATCAACCCCTCGTCGGGGCTCGAACACACTCCGAGCACCACCGCCTCGTCGCATCCTTCCGCAGTGACGTAGGCGTGCCCCATGTTGCTATCGAGATAGATCGACTCGCCGATATTCAAGACCACCGGATCGTAAAACTCGGTAAGGACTTTGATCGCCCCTTTCAGGACGTAGATGTATTCTTCGCCCGAGTGGCGTACCAGGTCGCCGAACTCCTCTGCGCTCTTGGCGCGGATGCGCGTCAAGATTGGGATCATCCGCTTCCGGCGCAGCTCCGGACACAAGTAATAATAGTCGTAGTTTTTTGTATTCACCCGTACCGCATCGTCGGTGAGTCCGATGCTGCGGCGCGCGGTCACCGCCGGTTCCGTTTCGGTCGGATCTGCGAATAACTCGGATACGCGGATTTCCAGCCGTTGGCTCAACTGCACCAGCTTGTCGTAACTTAAGGTGAGTCGGTCATGTTCCACTTTGGAAAGTGTGGACACAGGAATGCTGGTGCGCTCGCTCATCTGGCTCAAGGTCCAGCCGTTGCGCGCCCGCAAAGAGCGCAGCAAGCTTCCCAGCGTTGGGTGACGCGTATTCATATCCATCTAAGCCGCCTTCAAATAACGTTTCCGTTGGCCGCTCGCAGCATACCTACCGCATCCTGCAGGTCAACCGCTTCAAAGCGGATAAAACCCGCACATCGCATCATGTAGCAGACAGACCTGTATAGAGAATTACGTTGACAATTATCTATACAGGATTATTCTGGCTTGATTGCGACACGATATCAGGATAAGCAAACGATGTCCGACTCTTCCATTCGCGTAACCCGCCGCCGCACGTTACAGGCCATGGCCGGCGCATTGGCCGTTCTCGCGCTGCCCGAGGTAGAAGCCGCGCCAACTGCAGCGCAAGAACCCAAGAACAAGTATCCGGCCAAGGTTTTGGACCTGGTGCAACGCTCGCTCGTGATCGACATGCTCGCGCCGCTCAAGCTGGATTTTCGTCCCGAGGCCTACGCGCTGCCGTTGACCGATTCTGAGGCCGCCATGTTTCGCGCGTGTGGCATCACCGGATTTCACAATTCCGTGGGTGTCGGCGGCGCGAGCGCCTATGAGGACGCGCTGCAATTCATCGCCGCGTGGAGCGGATTTGCCGGGCGCAATTCACACGTATTTTCTTTGGTGGGCAAAGCCGACGACTTGGATGCCGCGAAGGCCAAGCAGAAGATTGCCGTCATCATGGGATTGCAGAATGCGGACGAATTTCGAGAACCGAAGGACGTCAAAGCCTTCTACGAATTAGGTCTGCGCTGTGCGCAGCTGACATACAACACTCAGAATCTGATCGGCAGCGGTTCGACGGAACGGGTCGATGGCGGGATCAGCGACTACGGCGAGCAGATCATCAAGTCGATGAACGAGGTGGGCATGCTCGTCGACGTATCGCACAGCGGCGATAAGACCACGTTGGACGCCATCGAATTGTCCCCCAAGCCCATCGCTTTTACGCATTCGAATTGCCGCGCGCTCAATAATCATCCGCGCCTCAAAACCGACGAAGCGATTCGCAAGCTGGCGGCGAAGGGCGGCGTCATGGGCATCACCGGCGTGCGCATGTTCGTCAAAGACAAGGAACCGACCACGGTCGAAGACATCGTCGATCACATCGATCACGTCGTGAAGCTGGTCGGCATTGACCACGTCGGCATCGGCTCGGACTGCGACTTGATGGGATACGATCATATGCCGCCCGACCAATACAAGCAGCTGAAGGCCGGATACAAGGCCTCCTATGCATTCCGGGACAAAATAGACACCGACGGCTTCGATCATCCGCGCAAGGTGTACGACCTCACGGCGGCGCTGATCCGCCGCGGCTACAGCGATTCGAATATTCAGGCGGTGCTCGGCGGCAATTTCCGCCGGCTGCTGGGTAGTACTTGGAAATAAATAAGGCCGGATCAGAAAAAAGGGGGATAAACCATGAACGCAATCTGCAAACTTGGGATGCTCGCAGCGCTCGGGGCAGTTGGGTCTTTTTTACCGCAGGAGAGTCGGGCGGCCGATGCGGTTGACGCGGCGGATGGCGATGCGCTGATGACCATCGTCGTCACCGCGGAAAAGCGCGAAGAGAAGCTCAAGGATGTGCCCATGAGCATCACCGCCCTGGGTGGCAACGCACTCGACAAGCTGCAGTATCGGGATTTCAGTGACTACGCTGCCATGGTGCCGGGCCTGTCGCTGGTGAGCGCCCAGCCGGGCCTCACCACCCTGACTTTGCGAGGCCAGAATGCCGGCGGAGTCGGTTCCACCGTGGCTGTCTATCTGGACGAATCGCCTTTTGGCTCGAGCAGCGCGCTGCTTAACGGCTCCATTTTGAGCGGCGACTTCGACACGTGGGACCTGCAGCGCGTTGAAGTGCTGCGCGGTCCTCAGGGCACTTTGTACGGGGCCAATAGCGAAGGTGGACTTCTGAAATTCGTCACCGCACCGCCGGTGCTCGGCGCCTTCTCGGGCGCTGCGGAGGTGTCCGGTGAAAGCGTGGCTCACGGCGGCTTGGGCGCCGATGCGCGAGCCATGTTGAACTTGCCGCTCGGCGACAAGATGGCGTTGCGCATCAGCGGGTTTGATCAGGATGTGGCCGGCTACATCAACGATCCCGTGCGCCACAAACTCGATGAGAATGACGGCCACAAGTACGGCGGACGACTTTCGCTGTTGGCACAGCCTGTCGACAGCCTCACCATTCGCCTGACCGCGTCTTCACAAGAGTCAAGGTATAACGGAACACCCGATATGGACGTCAACGCGGCTACCTTGAAGCCGGCATTCGGTGATCTGAACCAAGAGCGCTTCGTCAATCAACCCAGCTCATTCCAATATAAAAACTACAACGCGACCATCAACTGGGACGCGGGACCGTTCAGCATCTTGTCGACAACGACCTACGGCATTCTGAACTCGGACTTGTTCAGCGACGACACCAACGTTCAACTTGTGCCGGGCACCACCTTTCAGGACGCGCTGGGGGGGCTCGGAGCCACTCTCGACAATCTCGTGGATCTGAACAAATTCACGCAGGAAGTTCGAGTGTCGTCCGCGGCGAACAACTTCTTGGAGTGGCAGATTGGCGGCTATTTCACTCGGGAAACGGGCCATTTGTTTCAGCACTTGGTCGCGATGGATGTGCCGGCCGGTACTCCTACCGTGGGCATTCCGGTTCTGGAATTTGCGGTCCTGGATTCCACTTACAAGGAGACTTCCGGGTTCGGCAATGTGACAGTCCACATCCTCCCTCAGTTCGACATCCAGGCCGGCGGCCGCTATTCGAAGAACGAGCAGGTCGCCACCGAAAGTCTTTCCGGGCTGCTTGCGACCCCGCCCATATCCTTCAGCACACCCTCGGCCGGACATGTCTGGACGTATTCCGTGGCGCCGCGCTGGCATATCGACGCGAACAATATGCTTTATTTCCGCTGGGCGACGGGCTTCCGGCCGGGTGGACCCAATGCATTGCCGCCGGGCGCTCCGCCTGATGTGCCGCGGCAGTTCGGCGCCGATAGGACCAGCAACTTCGAGCTCGGAATCAAGTCGACCTTGCTCGAGGGGCTGCTGTCCCTCGACGTCGCGGTGTTCCATGTTGATTGGACCAACATTCAACTACTCGAGATCGTCAACGCCAATGGAGTCAACGGTAACGGCGGCAAGGCAAGAAGCCAGGGCGTCGAATGGACTTTCGGCTATGTACCGGTCCACGGCCTGACGCTGCAATGGACGGCTGCTTACACGGACGCGAAACTGACCACGGATGCGCCCGCGGTCAACGGCGCCACCGGCGACCCCCTGCCGTACGCGCCAAAATACAGCACATCGTTCGACGGAGAATACGATCTGCCCGCGTTCGCGGACTACAAGTATTTTCTCGGCGCTACCTGGAGCTATGTCGGCACCCGCAAAACAGATTTCGGCAGCGACGCAACCGCACTCACGCAGATGAGCTTGCCAAGCTACAATACTTTCGGTACGCGTGTAGGTCTCGAAAACGATCGCTATAGCGTGACGTTCTACGCCAAGAATCTGGGCGATTCTCGCGGCATTACCAGCTACGTCTCCAGCGGGGCCCCGGGATTGAATGGCACGATCGCCGTGATTCAACCTCGCACGCTCGGTGTGACGCTGTCTGCGAAGTTCTGAAGGCTAGTGTGGAATGAATACGAAACGCGAATTGCAGTCGGAGGCCCGAATGCCGCAGATGCTGGATTTACCTCAGCCGTATCTGCTGTTCTTGGGCGACACCACGGAAAAGGGTTACGCCAAGACGGCGTTCGGGCTGCGTGACTGGGCTCCGGATCGTTGCGTCGGCGAGTGGTCGTGCGCCGGTGCGACCATCACGACCGATCTGCCGCGTTTGACGCCGAAGGAGGCGCGTGCGCGCGGCGCTCGAGCTTTGGTGATCGGTGTGGCCAATACCGGCGGAGTCATCGCCGACAGTTGGATCCCGTCGCTGGTCGAAGCGCTCGAATCAGGACTCGACGTCATCAGCGGCATGCACGCAAAACTCGGCAATGTGCCGCAGCTGAAGGCCGCCGCGGAGCGCCATGGCCGCCGCCTCATCGATGTGCGCACGCCGCCGAAGAATATTCCGATCGCAACCGGCGCCAAGCGATCCGGCAAGCGTTTGCTCACCGTCGGCAC
>DATHFB010000342.1:0-3300 GCA_035318305.1 Steroidobacteraceae bacterium
AAAGGATCCGGCAACTTCGCGTAGGCCGCCGTCACTTCGGGCCTCACCGTGTAGTGCGCAACGAAGTCGCCCGGAAATCGGGAGGGCTTGCCGGTATCGAGGTTCAAGCAAAAGTATTCAATCTCTGCGTCGAGAACGCGCCTGCTGTCCGAGACACGTACGATTTCGAAGCGACGTGTGCATCGAAGGCGGCCATCACAGGCGACGAGCCAGGTTGCGATCAGCAAACTGTCGTCGAGCAGCGCGGCCTCGAGGTAGTCGACCCGTGTATGCCGTACCGCCATGCCACGGCGAATCGCAATGCAATGCTCGAGTGGTATTCCCAACTCTGAAGAATGCGCCCAGGCGATTCTGTCCAGCCATTGCAGGTAGACTGTATTGTTGACATGCGCGTACTCGTCAATTTCCTCGGGCGCCACCCGGTGAATGGTGGTGAAGGCCGAAGGCATTCGTAGGGGCGGGTGCGGCAATGTCGATCTCCGTGGTGAGTGACTGATCCTGAACGAGACAATACCGCAATGTTGACGTCCTGCCCGCATCGGCCGCCATGCCCCGCTTGTCCACGATTCGGCGAGCCGGGCATCGCCGCTTCGGCACGCGGCGCGCTCGACAGCCTCGCGCGCGCCCATGGCCTGCCTGAAGTGTCGGTGATTTCCGGGCGGACTTCGGGATTTCGACTGCGTGCGCGGCTCGCCATCCGCGGCCGGTTGGGCACGCCCAAGCTCGGTCTGTTCGAACTCGGCACCCACCGCGTGGTTCACATCCCGAACTGCAGCGTTCAGCACCCCTTGATCAACCGCGTTGCCGCGGTCGTGCGGCGCGCTCTCGTCGAAGCTCGGGTGACCAGCTATTCGGATGGCGCTCATTTGGGTATCGCGCGCTACCTGCAAGTGGTGGTCGAACGCAGCTCGCAAACGGCGCAGGTGGTGATCGTCGCCAACAGCGCCACGCCCGAACCGCTGGCAGCATGCTTGGACTTGATCCGGGAGAGGCTCGGCAACGAACTGCACAGCTTGTGGTTCAACGCGAATCTCGAGCGCTCCAACACCATCCTCGGCCCCAACTTCCAAAACTGGTGCGGGCCCGAGAGTGTGGTTGAGCATTTTGGCGGCGCCGCGGTTCACTATCCTCCGGGTGCCTTCGGGCAAAATAATCTCGACATCGCCCAGAACATCATCGAGCACGTGCGGGCGCAAATTCCGGAGGGCGCGCGAGTCACCGAGTTTTACGCCGGTGTCGGGGCCATTGGCTTGTCGGTATTGGCGCGCACCAGCCAGATCCGAATGAACGAAGTCGGCGCGCACTCGCTGCGCGGGCTCGAGCTCGGCCTCGCCCAACTCGAATCGGCAGATCGCGCGAAAATTTCCGTGGTTCCGGGGCCGGCGGGCGCAGCGTGCCTCGCGGCGACCGGCTCTGAGGTGGTGCTCGCCGACCCGCCGCGTAAGGGCCTGGACCCCGAGCTGACCGGGTACCTCGGGGAGCAGCCGCCCGAGCGCTTTGTGTATGTGAGCTGTGGGCTGGAATCGTTGCTCCACGACACCGCGCAACTGACATCGCGCGGGAGGCTGCGGCTGCGGGCGCTCAATGCCTTCAATCTATTGCCGTTCACAGAGCACGTCGAAACCGTAGCTCATTTCGAGCGCGTCTGACGCAATCATTGCTCGCGCCATGCGCTCTCGAACTCAGCCGGCGCGGTCGAGCGCTGCGCGGTCCCACTGCCCCAGATCGGCTGCGGCCTCGTAAGTGGTTTGAAAGAAACGCAGCAACATCTCGTCGGGCTCCGACGCCGCGTGCAGCGCTGCGTATGGCAGCAGAAATTCCCGCGCCTTTGAGTCGTAGCGCGCAGCAGCGGGTTCAACCACGCGCTGCGCATAGCCCTGGGGTTCAGGGTACGCGTAGGCATAAAATGCGGGCTGCAGCGTTTCCCCGCCGCCCGGCCAAAATCCGCAGCTGCTGCACTCATGCGAGTACGCTTCCACCATCACCCAATCGGGGCAGTGCGGCGCGCCGCCTGGATGCTTCGGGGCGCGCCGCCCCGAGAAGCGTGTGGCGGCGAGATCGAAGCTGCCCCAAAAAAAATGCACCGGGCTCTGCTTTCCCGTAAAGCCGCCGCGAAATCTTTTCAGCACGCGATGAGTATTTAGGAGAATCCGCCAGCATTGATGCGCGGCTTCCGCGTCGTAGCTGGCGTGTTTCGAGTCCCGTGCGAACGGGATTGCCGTTTCGACTTCCACCGGCGACGCATAAATGGCCGGGTCGATCCCGAGGTTGCGAAGGGCTCCTAGATATTGCGCGAAAAAATCCGCCACAGCCATCGCCTTGAGCGGAAAGGAGTGTCCGGCGCCATCGTCCGCGCGAACAATCAGTTCATGCGATATGAAATCGAACTCGACGGCAACGGCGCGACTCCCGTGCGGCATCGGTGATGTGGTCAACCCGCGCACCGTGACATACAGAGCAACCTGCCACCAATGGTTTTCCATAGGCGCCAGAGCCAGGCGAGTCTTACCGACAATCTGCGTCCACATGTGCAGTGTGTCAAAAGTATCCCGCCAGCCGCTGGGCGCCAGGTCAGGCCAGGCGAAGGGGGATCTAGCTGCCATTCCCTACTTTGTACGATTTCAAGAGGCGGCGCGAATGATTTTGCAGCGCAGTGCGGATTTCGTGAAATGGTCGCGACCGCAGGGCAATCGCGGGAAGCGTCCTCATTTCGCTTAAGCGGGGGGTTGACGTAGAATGGCCGCAAGGCAGGAGATTACCTATGAGCACCACAATGCGAATTGCCGGAGTCATCGTCTCGGGACTCGTTCTGTTCGGCTGTGCGGCAACGTCTCAGAATGTGCAACCAAAGCCGGCAGCGTCTGCGGCGAATCCCAACTGTCTGACTGAAACGGGCAGCCGGATATCTTCCGGCAAGTCGGGTTGCCGTGGGTTTGGGAGCTCATATTCCCACGATGACATCGATAGAACCGGTAAGACCTCGGCCGCCGATGCGCTGGCTCTCCTCGATCCTTCGATCACCGTTCATCGATAGGCCGCCTAACCTTAACGATCCTCCAGGATCATCTGCGCGCCTTTCTCGGCAATCATCGCTGTCGGCGTGTTCGTATTGCCGGACGTAATGGTCGGCATGATCGAGGCATCGATAACCCGTAGATGCTCGATGCCGTGGACACGCAGGCGCGCGTCAACCACCGCTTCCTCATCTGTGGCACGCCCCATCTTTGCCGTCCCCACCGGGTGAAAGATGGTGGTGCCGATATTTCCGGCCGCTGCGGCGAGCGAATCGGTGTCGTCGCC
>DATHFB010000343.1:0-30144 GCA_035318305.1 Steroidobacteraceae bacterium
GGACCCACGACGCCGACCTACTTCAATACCAACACGCTGGGCGGCAGCGTCAGCTACGAACTCGACTTGTGGGGGCAGATTCGCAACGAGGTCGCTGCGGGCGAGGCCAACGCCGCGGCATCGGCCGCCGATCTCGAGAACGCTCGCCTGTCGCTGATCGCGCAGCTGGTCCAGGATTACATTCAGCTGCGCAGCCTCGATCGCGACAGCGCGATCTTCGACGAGACCGTGCAGAACTTTACGCGGGCGCTCGAGCTCACCGTGCAGCGCCACGATGCCGGCATCGCTCCGGGCCTCGACGTCGCGCAGGCGCAGACTCAGCTCAATGCCGCACGCTCGCAGGCGGCGCAGACCCTCGCCCAGCGCGCCTTGATGGAGCACGCCATTGCGGCGCTGCTCGGGGTGTCGGCCTCGACCTTTTCGCTCAAGCCGGAGATCGTCGCCATCGAACTGCCGCAGACTCCCAGCGGCGTCCCCAGCACCTTGCTCGAGCGCCGTCCGGATATCGCGGGCGCGCAGCGGCGCATGATTGCGGCCAATGCCAACATCGGGGTCGCGCGCGCGGCGTATTTCCCCACGCTCACGCTCGGCGCTCAGGGCGGCTTCCAGAGCACCGCCGTTTCGAACTGGCTGAGCGCGCCGAGCTCGTTCTGGGCGCTTGGACCGAACGCCCTGCTCAGCCTGTTTGACGGCGGCCTGCGCCGCGCGCAAGTGGCCCAAGCGCGCGCCGAATTCGATGCATCGGCGGCGAATTACCGCGGTATCGTGGTCAGCGCGTTTCAGCAGGTGGAAGACAGCCTCGCCACGCTCAATCATTACCGCGACGCTTCCATTGACGAGAAGGCCGCGGTCGATGCCGCGCAGCGGACCCTGGACTTCTCCATGGCGCTCTACAAGCAGGGTGCAACCGACTACCTGACCGTCGTCACCTCGCAGACCGCACTTTTGCAAACTCAGCTGGAGGCGCTCAATCTCGATACCATACAGCTGACCGCCAGCGTAGACCTCATCCGGGCTCTCGGCGGCGGCTGGGAGGATTCCGAGAGAGCAGTACGGGTCAGCAAAGCGCTCGAGCGCTAGGCTCGAGCGCAAGACTCGAGGGCGAGCGCCTAGCGGCGTCCACCCTCTTTGATCGACAAATTATCGACCACTGTGCTGTCACCGGCGGCCGACCTGGCGAGACGGAGCGCCTCTCGCAGGTCCCAATCGCTGAAGACGAATCCGCGTAACACGACGGCGCCCTTCTCGACCGATACCGAGACATGTTCGTCATAGAAATACGGATCGGCATGCAACGCGGCCGTTACCCGCTTGCGCAATTCATCGCTCGGCGAGTCCGCAGCTTGCGCAGCGGCAGTCGGAACGGGCGCGGCTGCATTCTGCGCATCGACCCGAGTAGCAAAACCGCCCAACCCTAAGAGCAGCGGACCAAGATAGGCGCTCATGACCCAAATTCGGCGTTTTGAAGTATTCATGTACTGCTCCGAGTGGCTTCGTAGAGAAACCATGTGCGGCGCTCCGCCTCGTCGATCCAAACCTCGATGAGGCTTGCGGATGCGACATCGCCATGCTTGTCGCACAACTCGTGCGCGCTTCTGAGGTATACCGTCAATCGCCGGTTATCCTCGCAGAGTTCTGTGAGCATGTCTTCAGCGCCGACAGACTCACTGTCGTTATCGACAATGCGCTGCAGCCGGGCGATGTGGCCGATCGAATGCAAGGTCGCTCCGCCAATTTTCCGGACACGCTCGGCAATCGCGTCGGTCGTCGCGAGTATCTGCTCACCCTGCTCATCCAGCAGCAGGTGATAGTCGCGAAAATGCGGGCCTGATATATGCCAATGAAAATTCTTCGTTTTGACGTAAAGGGCGAATAGGTCGGCCAAAATGACCGTCAAGCCGGCGGAAATTTTAACAACGGCATAGGGTTCAATACCCGCCGTTCCAAGCGCCGGCGCCGGTCTTCGATTCTCTGATCCTTGAACGTTCATGATTTAAGTCTCCTGTGATTGAACGTCTCCAGACTGCGCGGGGTATTTCGCTCGGGCATTACCGGGTGAATCGTTTGCATTACGAATGAAACGCGAGGACGCACGGTTTCAACCGCCGCCTTGATGCAGGGCAAGATCTACTTGGAACGGGCCCGTTCGGTTGCCACTTGGGTGGCGGTCACCGGTTTGCCGTGATTGCCCCAAGAGCTGCGCTCATAGTCGATGATGTCGGCGATTTCGGCGTCGCTCAGCACTGCGGCGAACGCCGGCATGACACTGGCGTACACCACGCCGCCGGCTTTACCACCCTGCAATCCATCGAGCACTACGCGGATATGTTTCGTCGCATCGTCCTTGGTGACGACGCCGCTTCCCTTGAGCGGCGGAAACGCACCGGGCAGCCCTTCACCGTTGACTTGATGACAGGCCGAGCAGCGAGCAGCGTATGAAGCTTGACCCTTGGGCGCATTGCCGAAGGCGCGTCCGCCGGCAAATGACACCAGGCAGAAGGCCGCGGCGATCGCGAGCGAATGACGAACGATTCCGTACATGTGACCTCCGCCACGAGACGTATTGGGAAAGATCCCGTGTTACCTGAGGTTATGCGCGCCAATGGCGGATTCGATGTCTCTCTCATCACCGTTGAAATCCGCGGGAGCGCCATTCGTTACCGATGAAGCCGTTACCAATGCCGCATCATGCTGTAGGCGGAAGTCGATTCTTGGCGATAAACCGACTTTTCAGCCTGGTTTCCTAATTCTGAAAGGTCTACCGTCGTTCTACCGTTACGCACGGCTTTACAGCGGAGGGCATATGAGACCCAAAGAACCTACTTCGCCCAGTAAGACCTTCGTCCCGAAGGCGGCCGATCCTCCCATCAAAATGCCGAATCCACCCGACGAGAAGCAGCCAGAAATTCCGAAGGTCGGATCGCGCGATGCACCGGGCGGTTAGCAATGAAGATGAAGCAATCTCGTCGGATCACCAGGCTGACACGTCAGTCTGATGGCCCTCGCCTCAAGAGCCGAATGCCGGCGAGGCTGAGCAATGCGCCGAATAGGAACACGGCCACCGACGGCAACCAATTCCACATGCCATGATCGATGATGGCGCCGGCTGGTGCGTTCGGCAGATACAACACGGTGACTTGATCGCCGGGATGGTAGGCGGGAGGATTCCTTCCGACGCGATCCTTGAAGTGCGAGTCGATTCCATCCTGCGTCTTAAAACTCACCTGCGGATAGTAAGTCGGGCTGTCGCTGCCCGCGCTTGACAGTTCCAGCGAGCGCACCACGCCGGGTGCCCGCATTCCGGAGGCTTCGAGTCGCACGAGCGCAAACCCCAGGTAGACACTTAGCCCCAGCAAACCGGCGCCGACGAGCGCTAGAAATGGTGCCCAGCGACGATCGTTGGCGCGCTGTGTCGCGTCGCGCGCGCGAATTTCCAGCTGCGACATGATGTCTTCGATCGGCCGCACGGAAGTTTGGGCACCGGTGCCGGGTCGCTGCGACATCAAGTTCTTCCAGGCCGAGGGGGTAAGACGCTTGTCCTTGGGCAGAATGATTTTATAAATTCGAAGCGCGAAATGGATCATGAGCACAGCGGCAACCGCCCACGTCATTGGTCCAATCGGCCACGCGGTCACAGCGGTATAAAAGAGCCATACTGCCGGCCCAAATAACAGCACGCCGATGATCGTGAATATGTGGGTGCGCGCTTCCAGAACTTGGTTTGGTTTTTCGGGAATGACCAGAAGGGGTACCACGTTCCCCGTCTCCTTGCCGCGCACGCTGCTGGAGCCTTCATTCGAGGTGCCTTCACAGCTTTGACCGGAAGGCAGGGTGTAGCGGTAAACCGCGTTGAAGCAGTTGCCGTTTTGCCGAACGCCGATCACCCGGCCTTCGACCCGCACGGCATGAAGGCGCCAATAGACGGCATTGCCTACGAACAATCCGCCGAGCCCGGCGCAGACCAGACCTGCGATAAACAGGCCGACTTGATTTAGAGCGCCGAGGCCGCTGACCAGGACATCGAACACGGCGACATTCTCCGCGAGCAGCGATTTATCGGGCCATTAAACACGCCCTATTCTCTCGCCAGATTCTCACCAAAGCTGTGATCAGCTAAGCGCAAAACCGCCCCCGGTTCACGGCTTGTCCCAATAGTTGAACCAGTAGTTGATCCCGATGCGGAATATATTCGACGTGAATGCGTCGTGAGTGTTATCGAGCGATATGCCCGCGAATGCCGTGCATGCGACGGCAGTGCCTGTGCAGGTCGTCGTGGAATTACCACCCTTGCCCAGACTCAGATGCAGATACTCTGCGGTAATTGACCAGGCGCCATAGAATCCGATTTCAACGCCGCCGCCGGCGGCCCACCCGGTCGAGGCGAAGTTCTTCCCCTCGCTAAACGACGCGCTCGGCACAGTCGCCCCGGCCGGGGTGTAATTGAGCGAGCTGTTCTGTGATCCCAAGGCGAATGCCCCACCCGCTCGCAAGAAAGGCATGATCAGATCGCCTGCGTAGCCGATCCGTGCACCGACAATTGCCAAGTCCTTCGGGCTTACTCTACCCGCGGACCCATAACTACCCGCGGGCGGTGCTGCACCTGCAAACGTCAAGGTTGGGTTGTTGTCCTTGGAACTCATGAAATTCAGGTCGACCCCAACGCCCCAAACCAGCCGCTTCGTTTGAAAATTCTCGCCAACCTGTAAACCGCCGACGATACCGCCGCTGGGGCAGCTGGAGAACGTCGTACTGGTTGGATCGATCGAGGGACCTTTCAGGGTCGAGCTACTGCAGGCATTGGTGCTCGCACCACCCACACCAAGCCCTGCGTAAAAGCCGTCCCAGGCAAAACTGTTCTGCGCGGACGCGATGCCTCTGCCAAAAATCAGTCCAAGCACGGCCGCCAAAGTGCCAATGACTTTATTCATTCGGAATGTCCTATCCCTGGCCCTACACTCGCCGGATCTTAACAGGCAATGATTGTGCTATAGATGGGCACATATGACACTGGCACCGACAACCCGCTGAGAGCTGCGTGCGAGCGAAATCCCGCCTCAACAACTGGAGCGACATCCAATACGTCATCGCCACGGCAAAGCTCGGCAGCTTTCACGCTGCTGCGACGGCATTAGAGACCAACCAGTCGACGGTCGGGCGGCGCGTCGCACGCTTCGAGGGCTATCTTGGTACCAAAATCTTCGAGCGTCACCCGACAGGCATGCGACTGACGGCCGCCGGAAAGATTCTCTATGACAAGGCGGTCCTCATGGAAGAGGCGGCCAATGACATCGAATCCACGCTGCTCGCCTTCGATTCGCGTCTGTCGGGGACCGTGCGCGTCTTTGTCACCGAGGGCGTGGGCTACCTCTGGCTGGTACCGGTTCTCGCGGACTTTTGCCGCATGCACCCGGGCGTGACTATTGACCTCGTGACCGATCGCGAGGGCCTCGATCTGTTTTCTCTCGAGGCCGACCTTGCGGTGTTCATCGAGCGGCCCAAGAATCCCCGCCTGGTCGCCTCGAAAATCGTGAAGGTCGAACACTCCCTATTCATCTCCAAGTCCTATGACGAGAAATTCGGCCGTCCCCGAGACCTGAAGGACCTGGGCCAGCACCGCTTCGTGGACTACGTGCCTTACCGCGTTTGCGCCGACCTCGCCTGGTGGGCCAAGAGCGTACTACCTGTGCACCGGATCCAATTGCGAGTGGACTCGGCATCCGTTTACTTGGCGGCCATTCGTAGCGGCATGGGCATTGGCCTTCTGCCGAACTTCTATAAACGTGCGGCCCCCGACCTCATCGCGCTGCCGCTGCCGACGGGCTGTTACTTGAATCTCTGGCTGGTCTCGCGTCCGATAGCCAACAAATCGCACCGGATCAAAATACTGCACAAGTTTCTGCGCGAACGATTCAGTAAGGACCGCGCGAATTGGTTCGGAGCGTGAGCAGAAGCGCCAACAAGCTCAACCCGCAGGAAAACATCACGTACCAGGTCGGCGACAGCGGATTTCCTGTGCGTGCGATCAAACCGGTGGCAATGAGTGGCGCGAACCCGCCGAACAGCGTGACCGAAAAATTATAGGCAATGCCCACACCGGAGGAACGAACGCCGCTCGGAAACAATTCGGCGATCGCGGCCGGCGCCGGACCGATGAACAGCGCTGCGATGACAGCTGAGACTGCCTGGAACGCCGCGAGAGCCGCGGCGTGCGGATGATTCAACAGAAAGCCGAACCCAGGCCGGATCAGGAGCACGATGGCGAGCGCCGCCGCAATCATCAGACTGTAACGACCGAAGCGGTCCGATAGATGGCCGGCCACGGGCGCGACCCCCAGCATCAGCGCGAGCGCCAGGCTGTTGGTGAACAGCGTGGTGCTCATGGAAAGCTTGAGCACCGTGTGCGCATACAAGGGCACGTAGACAAAAAAGAAATACGTCGAGACCGTCCAGATGATGGTGATGCCGAAGCCTCGCGCGACGGCGGTGCTGTGTGTCCGCCACAGGAGCTTCAAGGGTGACGAGGCGGGACTTTGGCGTACGAATGCCTCCGGGTCATCGACGCGCTGGCGAATGTACAGCCCCAGGGGCACGATCACCGCACTGGCGAAAAAAGGCACGCGCCAGCCCCACGCGTTCAACTGCTCGGGCGAGACGATCGCCGAGATGGTCGCGCTCGCCAAGGCTCCCAGCAGGAGCGCGCCTGCCTGGCCGGCAGCTTGCCAGCTCGCAAAGAAGCCGGCGCGGCCGGGTGGCGCATGCTCCGTCAACATTGCGATTGCGCCGCCCACTGCACCGCCGGTCGCGAGCCCCTGCAGCAGTCGCGCGAGAACCACGAGCAGCGGCGCGGCTGCGCCGATGACGGCATATGGTGGAATCAGACCGATCGCGAATGTCGCGATACCCATCAGGCCGAATGTCAGCAGCAATGCGAGTTTTCGGCCCTTGCGGTCGGCCAGCGCACCGAACACCAGGGCGCCGACCGGTCTCGTCAGGAATCCGACCCCGAATGCACCGACCGATAGCAGCAACGAGGCCGTGGGATCGGCCGCGGGGAACATGATTTTAGCAATGACTGGGGTCAGAAAGCCGTAGACCGCGAAGTCGTACCATTCGAGCATGTTGCCGACAGTCACCGCCAACAGCACGTGCCGCGGCCGTGCGTGGCCCTTGAGCGGGGATGAATTGATCGGGTTCAATCAGGCTCGGTCTGAGACGCCCACTCGCCCACTTTTGCCAGGAATCGATCCGCCTCCTCCAGCGCGCCGCGGGCAATCCACTCATCCGGCCTGTGTGCCTGATCAATCGATCCTGGTCCGCACACCACGGCGGGAATGCGGCTGCGTTCGAATATTCCCGCTTCGCTGCCGAAGGGGACCGTGATCGCCGGTAGCTTCGCGCCGCATCCGGCCAGCACTCGCATCGCTTCCTCGTCGAGACGGCTGGAGAACTGCGGCACGTCGAGTTCGATCTCGGTCGTGATGTCGAGGGCGGCAAAGGCGTCACCCTCGAGGTGATCGGCAATCGTCTTTTGTATGACGGCCGCGTCCTGCGCGTGGGCCGTGCGGTACTCCCAGCGCACGCTGCAGCGCTCTGCAACGATGTTGGTCGCCGCACCGCCCGCGATTCGCCCGACGTTCAACGTACAGCCGTTGTCAGCGATCTGCGGAAGCTTGGCGACGTCGCGCAGCAGCCCCACAAACGCTGCGGCCGCGTCAATGGCGTTTACGCCCAGCGACGGATCGCTCGCATGCGCGGCGACTCCGCGAAAACTCGTGTGCGAGCCGGTCACGCCGTTGTGAGCCACGCCGATTCTCATATCGGTGGGCTCCCCGATGATCGCAAAGGCGGGCTTGGGGATGCTGCCAACGATGCGCTCCACCAACGAGTGCGCGCCGAAGCAACCGATCTCTTCGTCGTAGGAAAAGGCAAAGTGTAGAGGCCGCAGCAGCTTCATGCCCTTCCAATTCTCAAGGGCGGCGAGGCTGCTGGCAATGAATCCTTTCATGTCCGAGCTGCCGCGCCCGTACAGCCGGCCGCTCCGTTCCACGAGCGCGAAGGGATCGCTGCTCCATTCCTGGCCGTCGACCGGCACCACGTCGGTATGGCCCGACAACACCACGCCCCCTTCCTGCTCCGGCCCGATGCTCGCCAGCAGATTGGCCTTGTTTCTGCTGACATTGAAGAGGAGCTCTACGCGCGCACCGCGGGTACGCAGATAGTCCGCCACCCATTCGATCAGCGGCAGATTGGAATTGCGGGACGTCGTGTCAAACGAAACCAACTGCCGCAATATCGAGACACTGGAGTTCATCATTCTGCCACGCGATGTTTAATGCAGTGGAAACGTCGCGCGCACGGGACGCAGGGACGGTCTTGTTAGCCCTCGACACTAATGCAGCGGTTTTTTTGGGTAAACACGATTTCTGCATGTGCGAGTAGCAAACATGCAAGGGGCGCCGCCGTGAGATCCGTGGCGGCGACCTCCTCATCCACCCAGCGGCCATAAATCATCTTCATTTACAGCCTTTTGCAGCAGTGTTCACTTTTTGTGCAGCGCGCCGGGAGCGACATCTTTCTGGCAAAAACCGCGCTCTGAGACGGGTTTTGCAAAATTGACTCTGCGCTCGACGCAGATGTACTTTCAGATGGTCCTCATGCCTCCTCTCTCGGCCTCCAATTGAAAGGGATAAAAATGAATTCAGCCTTGTTTCGCTCCGGCGTCGCGTTGCTGCCTGCCACCGCACTTCTGTTCTCGTCCCTTCCTGCGCTCGCAGCGTCCGCCGCGGACGCCGCACCGGAAGCACCGGCGCTCGATGAGATCATCGTCACCGCGCAGAAGCGCGAGCAGCGCATCCAGGACGTGCCGATCTCCCTGTCCGTGATGGGCGGCGCGGATCTCGACAAGTCGAGCATCCAGAGCGTGTCGGACGCGCTTGGCATGATTCCCGGCGTCGCCGTAAACGTCACCGGCCAAGGCGGCGAGACAAAACTGACCATTCGCGGCGTCACCGCTGCCGGATCCTTGTTCGCAGGCCCCAGCCCGATTGGCTACTACCTGGATTCCGTGCCCTTTGGCCTGGTGCGATCGGCGGTACAGCCGGATGCGAACTCCTACGACCTCAATCGCATCGAGGTGCTGCGCGGACCGCAGGGCACGCTGTACGGCGCCAGCGCCTTGAATGGCGTGGTGCGCGTGTTGACCAACGATGCTGACCTCAATGAGTTCGATTTCAAGGCGCGCGGCAGCGTGTCTTCCACGCAGAGCGGCGGTGGCAACTGGCGCGAAGACGCAGCGATCAACCTGCCCATCGTCGATGGCAAGCTCGCGGCGCGTCTCGTCGTCGGCCAGGAGCACGACAGCGGCTGGATCAACGGCCCGACCGGCAACAACATCAACGACAGCGATCTGAAAAATGTGCGCCTCAAGGTGACCGCGCAGCCCATCGACGATTTAACCATCAAGCTGGGTGCGACGCACGAGGAGGCGAACTTCGGCGCGCCGCCCGAGGGCACCAACGACTTCACCGCTTCCACGAAGGATCAGCCCATCGCGTCGCGCTTCAGCGCCTACGACATGAAGGTGGATTACCAGTTGCCCTGGTTCTCAGTGTCGAGCGCGAGCAGCTATTTCACCTTCCTCAATGACGGTTCCCTGGACGTGGCGCCGGGCGTCGACACGCCGCCGCTCACCACGCGGCAGACCTCGAGAGTGTTCAGCGAAGAACTCAACCTCAACTCCAAGCTCGACGGCCCGTGGCGCTGGTCAGCCGGCGGGTTCTTTCGCAACGCGCGCGACTCCACTTATCAGACCTTGGGCGACCTGATACCGTCTCCGGTTTTCCAGGCTGATCGCTCGAAATCGACTGCGGTTTTCGGCGAAATCGGACGCCGCTTCCTCGACAATCAATTCGAGCTGACAGCCGGCGCCCGCTATTTCCACGATGACGTGGGCCTGGATCAGCTGATCCTCTTCGGCGAGCCGCCCGGCACACCTCTGCTGCGCACCGACTCCACGTTCCACGCCCTGACGCCGCGCGTGGTGTTGAGCTGGTTCCCGAGCCACGACTACACCATGTACGCCAGCTACTCGCAGGGCTTCCGCAGCGGCTTCCCGCAGAGCGAACTCGTGCAGTTGGTGGCGCCGGACTTCATACCGGTGAAGCCGGACAAGCTGACCAACTATGAGATCGGCGGCAAGGGCAATTTGTTCGACAATCGCCTGACCTTCGATGCGGCCGTGTACTACATGAAGTGGAAGGACATCCAGCAGACTTTGGGCATACCGGTACCGGGCAGCACCGCCTACATCGTCGCCAGCGTGAACGGCCAGTCGGCGAGCGGCGTGGGCGTGGACTTCGCGGTCACCGCGCGGCCCGTCCAAGGGCTGGCGGTCGGCATCAACTTCAGCTGGAACGGCCTGGGCGAGGACTCCGCTGTGTTCTCGGGCGGACAGCTGCTGTTCCCGAACGGATCCCGCATCGACGACTCCCCGGCCATCACCGCCGGCGCCTTCGCCTCGTACGACTTCCCGTTTGGCGGCACCGGCTGGGCCGGACAGGTGGCGGCCTCCGCGCGCTACACCTCGCTGCAGACCACGACTTCGGTGTCGAGCGGTTCGGGGTTGCCGCCCGTGGTCACGGAGAGCGATACCATCACGACCGCCCGCACCAGCTTTACGCTGGTGGCGCCGACGCACTGGCGCGTCATGCTCTATTCCGACAACGTGGGCAACAATCGCGGCGTGCCGTTGGCCTCGCAGACGCCCTTCTCGAGCATCAGTCAGCAGCCGCGTACCTCGGGTGTACAGGTGGACTACCACTACAAATAACGTTCGCACGATAGAACCGATAAACCAACTCTAATATCGAGGTTACATTCATGCGTTGTTTGCTGAGTATCGCTCTAGCCGGTTTGATTTCAGGCGTTGCCCAAGCTGCGCCGCATGTCCTGGAAGGCCAGGACCTGTTCCGTATGCAGTGGGCCGCAGATCCGCAGATTCGCAGCGACGGGACGCAAATCGTCTATGTGCGAACCAAGAACGACATCATGACCGATCAACTGGTCGAGTCGTTGTGGCTCATCGATGCCGCGACTGGGGCACAGACGCCGCTGGCCGCGGGACCCGGGTCCCACTCATCGCCGCATTGGTCGCCGGATGGTTCGCGCATTGCGTATCTGTCAAAGAACGCGGATGGGCGCACGCAAATTGCGATTCGTTGGACGCGCGGTGAGACAGCAAATATCACCAATCTCACCGAGGCACCGAGCGACATCACCTGGTCGCCGGACGGCAAGCAGATTGCATTCGTGATGCTCACGCCCGTCGCGGGCCCGGCGATCGGCAAGCCGTTGACGAAGCCGCCGGGCGCCAAATGGGGCGGTGACCCGGTGGTGGTCGATTCGATGAATTTTCGGGCAGACGGACAAGGAATGGACAAACCTGGGTTCAGGCATGTCTTTGTGATGTCCGTGGATGGCGGCGGCGCCCCGCGGCAACTCACATCGGGTCCGTTCAGCGATGCAGGACCGCTCGCCTGGTCAGCGGACGGAAAGTCGATTTTCTTTGCGGGAAATCACAGTGAGGAGTGGAAGCGCGAGCCGCAGGATTGGGCGCGGCATACCGCCATGATCTTGAGCATTTATCGATTGAACGTGGCGGACGGCACCTTGACGCAGCTGTCGCACGAAGTCGGCCCGTATCGTGCGCCGGCTGTGTCGCCGGACGGAAAGCTCGTCGCGTATCTCGGTTATAACGACAAGCATGTCGGCAATCAGAACGTGCGGCTCAATGTGATGGACACGGACGGCAAGAATCAGCGCGTGATCGGGGAGTCGCTGGATCGCTCATTGACGGACGCCATTTGGGCGGCGGATGGCCACAGCCTGTACGTCCAGTATGTCGATCACGGCATCACCAAAGTGGCGCGGATCGGGCTCACCGGCCGAGTGGAGCCCGCGGTCTCGGATATGGCCGGCATCGGCGCAGCGACGCAGTTGCCGTATTCCGGCGGCGCGTTTTCAGTGTCCAATAAAGGCGCGGTGGCCTATACCGGCGGCGGTGCCGATGACTTGCCCGAGGTGTATTTGACGCGCGATGGCAAGACCTCACGCCTCACGAACTTGAATTCCGAACTCCTGACCGAGGTCAGCATTGGAAAACTCGCAGCGCTCCCGGTGAAGTCATCGGCGGACGGACGTGCCATCGATGCGTGGGAGCTGTTGCCGCCCAACTTCGATCCGTCCAAGAAATATCCCTTGATTCTGGAAATTCACGGCGGCCCGTACGGAAGCTATGGCCCGATATTCTCGGCGGATTATCAGTTGTACGCCGCCGCCGGCTACATCGTGGTGTACGGCAATCCGCGCGGCTCGACCTCCTATGGCGAGGAGTTTGCCAATACGATTTACAACAACTACCCCAGCCAAGACTACGATGACCTCATGAGCATCGTCGATACCGCCATTCAGAAGGGCAACGTGGATGCGGACAATTTATTCGTCACCGGATCCTCGGGCGGGGGTGTTCTGACCTCGTGGATCGTGGGCAAGACGCATCGATTCAAAGCAGCAGTGACCCAGCGCCCGGTGATCAACTGGACCAGCTGGTTGCTCACCACCGACATGTCGGCCTTCGGCGCGCGCTACTGGTTCAAGAAAATGCCTTGGGAAGATCAGGAGACGTACTGGAAGCTCTCACCGCTTTCCTTGGTGGGAAATGTCACCACCCCCACCATGGTGCTCGTGGGTTTGAACGACCTGCGTACCACCGTCGGCGAGGCGGAGCAGTACTACCACGCTCTGCAGTTCAGGCACGTACCCACAGCGATGTATTACATTCCGGGTGAGCCGCACGCGCTTCAGCGGCCATCGCACCTGGCGGCGCAGAGCTCGGCGATCATAGAATGGTTTGGACGGTATCGGACTACTGCGGGACATTGATCGAACCCCGCGGGGTCAGCGCTGCGTGAGGGGTACCGTGTAAATACCTCTCATGCCGCGTTGCCATAAGATGAGAAAATCCCCCTGGCAGGACACCCTGGCTGGACCGGTCACCCCCGCGTGTGGCCTCGCAGGCGCTATACTAAACCCACGAAACCGGCCTCCCTGCCCGCCTATTCACCGAGGGACTCACCATGGCCACCGAAGCTCTCCATTACGCCGTCTGCAGCTCACGCCCACCCCGTAAGACCGATTGCGATTCACGAGAAATTGCGATGGGGCATCTCGAGGCCAACATCAAGAAGGCCCGTGATACGGGCGGCTCGGCAGGCATGCTCGACAACGGCCGCTGGGAACTGCATTTTCCCAATACGGCAATGATTCTGTACTGGGTCGAAGACTCAGACGGAGACGTGCAAAAGCTGCCGTAAAGTAACGCGGGTTCTGTGATGCGGTTCCGATCGCGGCGGTCATCCAACGTGTGGCTGTCGCGTTGTCTTGAGTACCGTGAACCGTTTATCTCACAAGCCGCTCTTATGTCTCATAGCCGTACTCGGTGGACTCGCGGCAGCGCATACGTCGCCGGCCTCTGAGCCCGTTGCAGTATCCGCGTTGCAGTTATTGCGCGAGGGCGGATGCGGCGGGGTTTTACCGGCCGCGCGGCCGCTTCAACATCTGGCCTCATTGGATCGAGCGGCCGAACAGCTGGCCGCCGGGCGCTCGCTCACGAGCGCGGTCGAACGCAGCGGTTACCATTCGCAAGCCGCAGCCGGTTTACACATCAGCGGCCCTGCATCAGCCACCATCCAACTGCTCAAGCAGTCGGGCTGCCGCACCGTGGCCAACCCGGCCATGCGCGATGTCGGCATCTATCAACGTGGTTTGAGTACGTGGGTTGTTTTGGCCTCCGCCGATGTGACACCGGCCGCCTCGCAAGGGCCCATACTTGCAACTCGTGCGTTGCAATTGGTCAACGAAGTTCGCGCGCGCGGCGCTCGCTGCGGCGAGCGATCGTTTGGGCCGGCGCCGCCGGTCAGATTATCCGGCACCTTGGCGGGCGTCGCGTTCGGCCACGCCAACGACATGGCGCGGCATAACTATTTTGAGCATGAGGATCTGGCGGGACACTCTCCGGCGGATCGGGTGCGGGCCGTTGGATATCAAGAAAAATTAGTGGGTGAGAATATTGCCTACGGGCCGAAATCGGCCGACGAAGTGGTCCAAGGCTGGCTCGACAGCCCCGGTCACTGCGAAAACATCATGGACCCGCGGTTCGCCGAGATGGGAATCGCCTATGCGGCGGGCAAGGCCTCGAGACGCGGACTGTTCTGGGTTCAACTGCTGGTCGCGCCGAAGGCCTAAGGGCCCTGAGCCGCCGCTCGACACGTCGCGGCGGAAACTCTAGCATCGCGATGCATGACGATCAGGCAAACGCTGCGCGGATGGTATCGGTATCTCTGGATATCGCTGCTCTCAGTAGGCGCCTTTGGGATGGCTTGGCACGACAATGGCTACAACCATACGCTGCGGATCGGCGTGCTCGTGCTGCTATGTGCCGCGGCCGTGACATTGTTCGCGTTTGGATTTCGCTGCCCCCGTTGCAGAACCAGCCTCATTCCTAACGCGGCGCACATCGTGATGAACGGCGCACCATTCGCCTGTCCGAGATGCGGCGTCAGCGTGGACGAGAAACGCTAAGGCTAATACTAAGACTAACTACTGCTGTGCAACGACCGGCGGATCGCGCTCAACCGCAGCGCGCATATAGGCAGGGTCCTTGGCATCCATGCAAACAAACGTCAATTCTTCCTGCTTCGGCGACCACGCATGTTCGCTCGTTTCAGCGGATTGGCGAAACATCACATGCTTCGCCATCTCGTTGCAGTACTCGTTCGCGACTCGAAGCGCCTTCAGATTCGTATCGGTCTGAGTTTCGTAGCGCGCGCCGAACACGCTCACATGGTAGGCATCCGGTCCCGCAGGAACCACGCCGCTCGGAGCGGTCGCGCAACCCGCCAGCGCGGATGCCATGATTCCGATCATCCACTGCGTTTTGCGGTATTTCATAGGAGCTCCTTGGGCCGTCACCGCGCACGATAGCGCGGCATTCACCCGCACGATCGTGATGTTCGGCACGATTTAAGGTCCGCAAATGTGAACGCCATCACGCGATGAAGGATGCAGCCCATATCCCGTGCGATCCGCCGCACAGTTTCCGCACGTGATGCTCGAATTCAAGTGTGCTTTGCGATCGGACCGCACGGCGATTCGTTTTACGCCCACGCCGAATTCGTACACATTTTGACCACCCCGGTAGCCCGTCACCGCCAACGCCGCGGTCGCGGCCAGCAGTACGATGATAAAAACCCAGGACGGCCGTGATCCTGGAGCCGCGCCGGCGCCTCGCCAGACGGCCAACAGTACCAACGCCAACGTCGAAAACATCGCCCACTTCATGTGCAGCGAAATCGCCTGGCGAGCAGCGGCGTTGACGTCCAAGTCGAGCACCGCTCCTAGGCCGGTTGCCAGTGCAAACAGCGCGGCGAGCGCGCCGAGACACAGATTCCACGTCCCCACGATGGCGGCGGTCGACGCCAGCGCACCGCCGCGCAGCAGCCGTGCCGCGAGCAACAACGGTGTCGCGGTCAAAATGAGCGCGAGGGGAAAATGCACCACCACGGGATGCCATCCCGGCACAGGACTCACGTTCGGCTCGAGGATAAGTGGCGCCGCCACCAGGCGATGGTGTCGCCGAGTCCTGCGGCCAACGTAAACCGCGGCTGCCAGGGCACTTCGTCGCGCAGGCGATGAATATCGGGCACCAAGAGCGGCGGCTCTTCGGTGGGCGGAATCCGAGCGCCGAGTCGAATCAGATCGGGTCGTCCAATCTCGAGTGCGATGCGCTCGATCAGATCCGCCAGGGCAATTCTGTCGTCGGAGCCGATATTGACGGGTCCTTGAATCTCGCTATCGAGCACGCCGGCAAAGGCGGCGCCGACATCGGCGACATGCAGGAAGCTGCGGATTTGCCGTCCGTGCGTGCACAAGGCTTCTTGATTCATGAGCAAGTGCCGGATAACCGACGGCACCAAGCGGTCCGGATGCTCGTACGGCCCATACTGGAAAAAGATGCGCCCCCAGGCTGCCGACAGCTGCTCCTCCTCGGCAAATTCCGCCAAACTATTTTGTAGTGCGATCTTGGCGGCCGCATAGGGACTCGAGCGCGCGGCGTCGGCCAGGGGACTCGATCGCTCCTCGCACACCCCGCCTTTGGACCAATCGTACTCGACGCAGCTGCCCGCCGTCACGGCGCGAATTCCGCCGAGCGCGCGAAACCGGCGCAGCAGATGCTCGCTCGCGGCCAGCCAGCGAGAATTATCCGGGCTCTGCCAGTACACGCCCGGGGTAGCGATCCACGCGAAATGCAGCAAGTGCGTCGGTCTGACGCCCTCGAGCAAGGCGTCGGCTCGCGACTCATCGAGCAAATCGGCAACGTGCACCGTGGCGCCGTGAAGCTCAATCGGAATATTCGCTGCGCCCCCCGACAGTACCGCGTGCACCTCGTACCCCTTGGCGAGCAGCGGCGCCACGCTCCAGCGGCCAATGAAGCCGCCGGCGCCGGTGACCAGCACGCGCTTCGAGGAGGTCACTTCGGCGCCGATGCGTCCAGCAACGAGTAAGCTGCATCGCGGGGCGAGATCACGCTCGGCGCCAGCGGCCATTGGATGGCGAATGCCGGATCGTTCCAGCGAAATCCCTGCGCATACTCCGGAGCATGCGGCACGGAAATCATGTAGTACACCTCCGCCTCATCGCTCAACGTGATGAAGCCATGGGCGAATCCCGGGGGGATAAATAAGGAGCGGCGGTTTTGCGCCGTCAATTGCGTGCCGTACCAGCGCCGATAATGGGACGACTGCGGCCGGATATCCACGATGACGTCGAAGATCGCTCCCGCGGTACAGCGCACCAGCTTGTGTTCCTCGTGCGGCGGCCGTTGGTAGTGCAGGCCTCGCAGCGTCCCCTTGCGGGTGTTGTAAGACACGCTGCATTGGCGCAATTCGATACCTAAGCCCTTGGCGGCAAATTCCTCATCGCAGTACGCGCGCGCAAAAAACCCGCGCTCGTCCGCAATGGGCGCCAAGTCAACCAGAAATGCGCCGGGAAGCGGCGATTCAGTGAAGATCATGGTGCATCATAGACACGAACCAGCGGCACCGGCGTCGCGAATCGGCCGCCCCACGCCTTGATGCCATCGAGCTGCTGCCGGATTTCGTGCTGAAGATTCCACGGCAGGATCAGCACGTAATCCGGCTTTGCCTGCATCAGCTCCTCAGGCGACACCACGGGAATGTGCGTGCCCGGCAGCCATTTTTTCTGCTTGTGCGGACTTCGGTCCGCCACGAAGGCAATATCCTGCGGCGTCACCCCGCAAAAATTGAGCAGCGTATTGCCCTTGGCTGCAGCGCCGTATGCCGCGACGCGTTTGCCGTCACGCTTTGCCCCCGCGAGAAAATCACGCAGCGAATCCCGGCATTCATCGACGCGTTTTGCAAAATGCATGTAGGTGCCAAGGTCCGCGATTCCCGCGGCCTTTTCTTGGGCGCGCGCCTCGCGCAGCGAGGCGCTGTCGTCAAGGTCCGATCGCTGCGCATGCGAGGCAAATATCCTCAATGAACCGCCGTGCGTCGATAGTCGCTCGAGATCGTAGATCCGCAAGTGGTGGCGGCTGAATACCTGTTCGATGGCGTACAGAGAAAAATACGAGTAGTGCTCGTGATAAATCGTGTCGAACTCGACCTGCTGAATGAGCTCCAGCAAATGCGGGAATTCGATGGTCACGCTGCCGCTCGGGCGCAGCAGCAAGGCGAGACCCGCGACAAAATCATTGAGCTCCGGCACATGCGCCAGCACGTTGTTGGCGATGATCAGGTCGGCTTGACGCCCCTCGCGCACCAGTTCCTGGGCGAGCTTCTCACCGAAGAACCGCACCAGTGTGGGTACGCCGATTTTCTCCGCGGCCGCCGCGACGGTGTCGGAGGGATCGATGCCCAAAACGGGAATGCCCATTTTCAAGAAATTCTTCAGCAGGTAGCCGTCGTTGCTCGCCAATTCGACCACGAGGCTTGAAGCACTTAGGCCGAAGCGCTTTTGCGCCATGTCGCAATAGGCCTTGGCGTGCGCCAGCCACTCGTCCGAGTACGATGAAAAGTAGACGTAGTTACCGAACAATTCTTCCGGCGCAACATCGTAATCCAGCTGCACCAGCTTGCAGATGTCGCAGACTTTGGCGCGCAGCGGATAGCGTTTCTCTAGTTGAATCGCGGCAAGCGACTCGATGAACGCATTGGAGGCAGGTTGCAGCCCCAAATCCGCCATAGTCACGGTGAGACGGCCGCCGCATGAGCGGCAGCCGGCGACAAGCCCTACCATCGCGTGGCTATCCTTCCCACAGTTTCCACGGCGCCGCGCCGCTCTCCCACAGTGAATTCAAGTGCTGCTTATCGCGCAATGTGTCCATGGGTTGCCAGAAACCCCGGTGCACCCAGGCGGCCAGCTGACCGTCCGCCGCCAGGTTTTCCATGGGCTCTTTTTCCCAAACGGTATCCAGGCCGTCGACGAGTTCCAGCACGCTGGGCTCGAGGATGAAGAATCCTCCGTTGATCAGGCCGCCTTCGGCGGAGGGCTTCTCCTCGAATGACACCACCTTGGCATCCTGCGTGACGATACGGCCGAATCGCGCGGGCGGCCTGACGCAGGCAACCGTGGCTTTGCGGCCATGGCCGGCATGGAAGGCCAATTGCGCGCTGATATCGATATTCGACAAGCCGTCTCCGTAAGTCATGCAGAACGGCTCACCGGCGCTCAAGAATTTGCCGATCTGCAACAGCCGACCGCCGGTCATGCTGTCCTCGCCCGTATCCACCAAGGTCACCTTCCAAGGCTCAACGCGGCAGTCGTGATATTCAACGCGGTTTTCCGCCATATCAAAAGTGACATCGGCTTGATGCAGGAAGTAGTTCGCAAAATACTCCTTGATCATGTAGCCCTTGTAGCCGAGACAAACGATGAACTCCTTCACGCCGAAAGACGCGTACAGTTTCATGATGTGCCACAGGATGGGACGAGTGCCGATTTCCACCATGGGCTTCGGGCGCGTGTTTGATTCCTCGGCGATGCGCGTGCCCTTGCCGCCGGCGAGAATGACGCACTTCATACGCGCAATGCCGGCAGCGATTGATACCGCACAATCTGCGATTCGGAAAATTTCACCATATCCTCCCCAGCCGCGTGGGCTTGGTACCAGTCCGCAGTCCAAGCCAGCGACTCGCCAACGCCAAGCCGCGGATGCCATTGCAATGAACTTTGCGCCAGAGCCGATGACAGGGTCAGCGCGGCGGCTTCCTTGGGGTTGACGCCGGCATCGCGCTGCCAACCCGGGCGACCCGAAAACCGCGCGCTGAAGGTGTCCACGACCTCGCGCACCGTACAAAAGGATGACGGGTTTGGGCCGAAATTGACAGCGCGAGGCGCGCCGGCCGGTGTCTGCACCAGCGCCTGCGCCAGGGCCAGGTACCCCGACAGCGGCTCGAGGACATGTTGCCAAGGTCTGACGGCATCGGGAAACCTTAAACTTACCGGCTTGTTGGCCTCGAGCGCCCGAATGCAATCCGGTATGAGACGATCTTGCGACCAATCGCCGCCGCCGATGACATTGCCGGCGCGCACCGAGGCGATCGGCGGACCTCCCTCAAAGAAGCTGTCGCGGAAACTGCCCGTCAACAACTCCGCGCAAGCTTTGCTGTTGCTGTAAGGGTCATGCCCCCCGAGGCGGTCGCTCTCGACAAAGGGACGGCCCTCATCGTGATTTTCATACACCTTGTCGCTGGTCACGACGAGCACGCACTGCAGGTGTTTGAGCGCCCGGCATGCCTGCAATACGATTCCGGTACCCAAGACGTTGGTCGCGTAGGTCGCGAGCGGATCGCGATACGACTCCCTGACGAGGGCCTGTGCCGCCATGTGGATGACGACCTGCGCATCCGATCCCAGGAGCGCAGCACGAATTTTTTCCTCGTCGCGAATATCGGCGATGTGCGAGAGGGATTTGCCGCCCACCAGATCATGGAGACTCGGGTCGGTGTGCGGCGCGAGTGAATAACCGGTTACCTGGGCGCCCATCCGGCGCAGCCAGAGACTCATCCATGCGCCCTTGAAGCCGGTGTGACCGGTGAGAAACACGCGGCGGTTCCGCCAGAACTCGCTTGTCGACTGGTTAATGAGTTATCCCGCCTTCTTGTTCCAATAAGATTTCAAAATGTCCAAGGTAGGCCGCGCGCCGCCTGCTTTGAGCGCGCCGCTCAAGCGTATCTGCACGGTCCACAACTTGGCGAAGCGGCGCAGCATGAGAAAAACGTCTTTGTACTGGCCGCGGCCCTGCGTTGCATAGGCGATTTTGAGCGCATCGCAGATGATGGCCACCGGCAATTTGTAGATGCGCGAACGCGCTGCAAAAGGATCATGCACACAGGTCGCGTAACTTGGGTCGGTGATCAGGATCCACGTGGCCACGCGCTCCATCAAGAATATTTTCATCTGGACGTCGCGGCGGCCGCGATACTGCGTCGGCGTGCGCAATTGGATTCCCAAGGGGTCCTCAGGGATTTCCGCGATGGCAAATAACTGCTCCGTGATCGCCAGCCACGCTCTCCAAAACCTCGGCTTGGCAATGAAGTAATTGGAATGCACCGTGTTTCTGGAATCGGAGACCAAGTCCTCGAGCGGCTGCGGATGATTGATGCGCGCAAAGAAATCCTTTGCCACTTTTAGCAGCCCGGGATGCTCTGCGTTGCCGTGCTCGAACACATTGAGAAAGAAGGCGCTGTTGTGGATGCTGGGGCTGAACAGCGCAACCTCGGTGGCCGGCGCGGAGGCTTGAATGAAATCGCGAACCTGAGCGGCGCTCAAATTGGTTTTCAACTTGAATTTCGGCGACAGAAAGCCGTAGAAAGCGCTTTCGTCCAACTTTTCGTTGAGCAGGAACTTTCGGATCGGCCAATATTCGTACCAATCGGGCCGCTCGTTCCCCGAGTTGTCCAAGACATCGAAGCCAGGATCTAATTCTTGACGTGATGTGTAGTGGTTGAGAATTTGGTATGTATGCACGGAATGCATGGCCGAAGCATACCGGCTTCACGCGGCGGCGGCGAGATCATCACGCGGCGGCGTCGAGATCATCACGTGGCTATTCGGGCGAGCAGCTTCAGATAGTTTGCACAATAGCTGCGCAGCGAGTAACGCTCTTCCACGTGCAAGCTTCCTTTGGCGCCGAAACGGGCGCGTAAGTCGGGCGAGACGATCAAGCGTTCCAAGGCACGTTCCCAGTCATCGACACCGGCCGCGTGAAACCCATTGATCCCGTCCATCACGGCTTCCGTGTTGGCACCCACGGGTGAGGCGACGCAGGGAAGCGCGGCGGCCATGTACTGCAATAACTTGAAGGCGCACTTGCCGCGCGACCAGGCATCATCGGTCAGGGGCATCACGCCGATGTGTGCTGTCGCCAACGATTGCGCCTCGGTGGCGGAACTCCAGGGCACTCGCTCCACCGTCACGTCGTGCCAATCGGGAAATGCCGAACAGATCACGCGCAGCCTCAAAGTCGGGTGCCGTTGGGCCAAACGCGCCAAGGCAGGCCTGATCATTTCCAGGTAAATGAGATTTTCGGGGCTGCCGATCCACGCGATCGTGGGAGGATCAGCAGGCCCGGCCGTCGTGGGGATGTAGCCGGCAGTATCGATGGACGTGGGCAGTACGGCAACTTCCCTGGCCGAACCGCGCGCGACTCCGGCCAGGACCTCGTTGCCCGCAGCCACCGCATCGACCCAGCGGCAGGTCGCGGCGAATTTTTTCTTGCGCCAGGCGGATTCATCAGGAACATCCCCGAGCCGCCGCGGTTTGCGCACATAGATGGCGTCGTCTACGTCGAAAATGCGGCGCCGGCTGTAGGCGGAAAACAGGCGCGCTTCGATCGAACTGAGCTTGATCTGATGCAGCACGGTGACGTTCGCCCACCGAAACAGTTCGCGCCGCTCCCAGGTCCGCAGACCATAGCGCCCGCTCGGGAATTGCTCGGCGCGTACCTGCCAACCGGCCTCTTGCAGAGGCGCAACCAGGCTGCGCATGCGGTGCCGAAACGACGGCTGATCCAGACCATATCCCAGCAAAACGATATTGGACATACGCCTTACACCGTTTTCATCAGTCGCGTCAGCGCGGCCAGCGCGACTTCAATGCCATCGGCCAACTGAAGCGCGGATGCCCGTTGCGCCAGGGCGAGGCGCGCGGACTCATCGCTCAGGAGTGCGCCTGCGGCTTGCACGATACCGGCCGCGTCGAGCTTGGCGCCGACCGCGACATCCGCATCAACGCAGCGTTGTATGCGCTGATGCTGATCCTGGGCAATCGGGATGGCGAGGCACGCGCGGCCGCAGGCAATCGCTTGCAGCAGCGTCGAACCGCCGTTGGTCACGATGAGCCGCGCGCTGCTCATCAATGCCGCAAGATCGGCTTGCGGCAGTGCATGGAAACAGCGCAGCCGCGAGCTGGGCGCCGTAGCCGTTGGACCGACGAACACGGTCGGGGTGCCGGCATCGGCAAGGGTATTTGCCGCTGCGAGAAATGTTGCCGCCGCATCGGCGGCGCCCGGATGTCCGGTCCCCCCGCCCGGCACGACCAGCGCATAAGTCTCGAGACTCAAGCCCACGCGTGCCATGATCGAATTCTCGGAGCCGGCTCGCGACAAAATCACATCGAGATACCTCAAGGCGGGTCTGCGCAGCCAGCCCAGCTTCAATCGCTCGAGAACATTGAGGGCGCCTGCGATGAATTGCGGATAGGCAATCCAGTGCTCATCGATCAGCCGCATCCAGCGCCATCGGAACGCCTTGCGTCTTTGGCGGGAGCGGGAACTGATGAAAATGATGCGTGCGCCCGCCCGAGCCGCCGCGCGCAACTGTGCGGTGCGGCCTGCGTTGTCGAAGATCACGATGTGGGGCTTGAACTTTTGGATCGACTCGGTGACGGCTGCCGTGTGAAAGGTGGGCGATGATTCCAGCAAGGTTGCCGGAAACGGCGCCGCGGCGGCGTAAGGAGCTTGGCGGCTCAAGATAAAATGGATTTCAGACTCCGGCCATTGCCGCCGCACGGCATGCGCAATCGCCAGGCTGCGCGCGTACTCGCCCATGCCGAACGCACCGGAGACGGGAACAAAAAGAATTCGTGGAGCCTCAAGCAAAGGCGGTGAACCAGCGGTCCAGCACCAACAAGTACCAGGCGCGCCTAAATTCGACACCCACCGCTTGTTGCAGTACACCGCGATCCATGAGGCGCCGCACGGCATCGCGAAGCAATGCCGGGTGCTGCTTCAGCCAGCGGTGCACGGGAAGCCCAAAGCCGGACTTGGGCCGATTCAAATGATTTGGCGGCAATCTCGGTTCCATCAAGCGGCGCACCAGCAGTTTTCCCCGCCGCCGCCGCTCATCGACCAGCAGATTAGGATCAACGCTCAACATGAACTCGACCAAGCGATGGTCCAGCAACGGCGGCCGCACCTCCAGAGAATGCGCCATGCTGGTTCGATCCACCTTGGTCAACAGGCCTTCCGCCAGATCGGTGTTCAAATCCAGCCACCGCAGTTGCGCCAGCGGCTGCAAGTCTTCGCGCCAAAACTGCCGGTAGAACCAGAGATAATCATACTCAGGCTCTTTCCAGGACGGCGCGAGCAGCGCGTCGATCTGTTGAGCCGTCATTCCGCCCAAAGCAGCGGCATATGCCGCAAGACCAACATAGCCATGGCGCTGCATGGACGAGGCGAGACGCGACAACGGCGGCAGGTATCTGGCCAACGATCGATTCAACAGGTTTGATCGCGCCCCGATTCTTGACCAATAGCGCGGGTAGCCGCAAAAGATTTCGTCGCCGCCCTCGCCGCTCAATGCGACGGTGACTTCGCGGCGGGCAAATTGCGCAATCAAATAGTTGGACCACGCGGCGCTGTCGCCGAACGGCTCATCGAAGAGCGCGGGCATCTGATCCAGTGCGCCGGCGAAATTCGATTGCGGCGCCATCAATTCCAAATGCTCGGTGCTCAGGTGTGCGGCAACTTGCCGCGCCGCATCCGCTTCGGAGCGAGCGCCCGCCTCAAACGCCAAGGTGTAGGTGCGCGGGGCGTCCAGGTAGTAGGCCGTGAGCGCCGAGTCGATGCCACCGCTCAAAAAAACGCCGACCGGCACGTCGGACACGGTATGTTGCGGGACCACCTCGCCCAGCAACGCATCGAGCTGCCGTATGGTTTCATCGGCGCTGCGCGCGACAATAGCGCTCGATGGATTCCAATAGCGCTCGATGGTCACACGGCCCGCCTGCCAGGTGAGCGTATGCGCCGCCGGCAATTTGCAAATGCCGCGGTAAATGGTCTTCGGCGCCGGCACGTAGCCGTGAAATAAAAAGTCGCGCACCGCGCTTGGGTCGATCTCGGGCGTGCCCAGCAGCATCAGGGCTTTCAGTTCCGATGCGAAGGCGATGCCGTCCGGCAACAGGCGGTAATACAGCGGCTTGATTCCCAGCCGATCGCGGGCCAGCAGCAAGCGCTTGGCCTGCGTATCCCAGCTGGCAAAAGCGAACATGCCGACCAAACGGGTCAGACAGGCGCCACCCTCGGTTGCGAGAAGCCTCAAGAGCACTTCGGTGTCGCCGCTCGAGACCCAAGGTCCCGGCAATGCGGCGCGCAGCCGCTCATGGTTGTACAACTCGCCGTTGTAAGTCAGCACCTGCGAGCCGAACAGCATCGGCTGGCGGCCGGCGTCCGTTAAATCCTGAATGGCCAACCGGCGGTGAGACAGGGCGACACCCGGCTGACTCCATACGCCGTCGCCGTCGGGGCCTCGATGCAGCAGCCGTTGCGCCATGCTTTGCGCAATCTCCTCGCTCGCCCTCGGGCCGACAATTCCAGCTATACCACACATGGCGGCAGTCTAACGCGGCGCCGTCGCGATGTACCGCTAGACCATCAGTACCGCTAGCCATCGGGCGACGGTTCGTTTAGGGTGCACGTCGGAGCTGACTACATGGCAACACCCGCCGATCAACGATTGCTGGAATTATTGGGAAGATGGCTCGAGAGCCTCGAGTTGCATACCAAGTATTCGTCGCTGGACGACGACAGCTATTGGAAGATTCAGCCCTGGTCGGAGCATCAACGGCCAACGCGTTGGATTATCGACTTGGCGAGGCAGAAGACGCTTGCCCTGCGGGCTCAAGTCGAGCAGCGCGCCAAGTCGGGTGATACGCAGTTTTCCGACGCGCTGGAGCTGATGGCATTCCTGGCCAACCTGGTGGGATCCGAACACATCGAGCGCTTCATCCCCGTGGCCGAAGCGCGCAACGAGCGCGACCTGTCCGGCGAGGCGCCGCAGAATGCTTCGGACGATACCTCCCAACATCCGGCCGTCACCGCCACCCGCGAAATGCCGAAGTTCACGGGGACCAAGCGGGCGCCGCCGCCCGCCGGCACCGCCCAAGTCGCGCGCAATGAACGCCGAGCCGCGGCTGTCCTCAAGCCGGCGCCAAAAGCGCCCGTCAGGCTGCCGCCGAAAAAGCCGGCCGCTCAGCCCGAGCGTACGGGTGCATCTGACGCGGCCAGGGAGCAGGTGATCGCCGACGCGGCTCGCTTGGTACAATGGGGCAGAAAATGGTTCGAGCTGCCCGAACTCATTGCCCGCATGGCGGACCGTCCCGCCCTGCCGGATGTACGACGTATACTGAAGGAAAATAAAGCCGCGATTGAAAAGAAGGTCGGGAACACCTAGCCTGCCCTGGCTGTCCGAGCGTAAATCGCTCCGCTGCCCAACAATAAAATTTAGTGAACCTCCTTCGATGATCAACGCTCAAAGGCGCCCATGATTACGACAAAAAATTTATCCAAGCGGTATGGCGACAAGCTGGCCGTCAATGACCTGACCTTCTCGGTGGCGCCGGGCGAGGTCCTCGGCTTCTTGGGCGCCAATGGTGCCGGCAAGTCCACCACCATGCGCATGATTGCCGGTTTTATTTCGCCCTCGGCGGGCCAAGTCTCGGTTTGCGGGCACGATATCGAAAAAGCGCCGGTGGCGGCGAAATCCTGCATGGGGTATTTGCCCGAGGGCGCGCCCAGCTACGGCGAAATGACGGTTGCCGAATTTTTGGACTTCGTCTCCGACGTGCGCGGATTGACCGGCGAGCGGCGCCGGCAAAGGCGTGCCGTGGTGATCGACCGGTTGGGATTGGCGCCGGTGATCGATCAGGTGATCGAGACGCTGTCCAAGGGGTTTCGCCGGCGCGTGGGATTGGCCCAGGCCTTGATCCACGATCCCCAGGTGTTGATCCTGGATGAACCCACGGACGGACTCGATCCGAATCAAAAGCACGAAGTACGGCGGCTCATCAACGAGCTGAGCAAGGACAAGTTGGTGATCGTCTCCACCCATATATTGGAAGAGGTACACGAGGTTTGCACGCGCGCCATCATTATCGCGCACGGCCGCATCGTGGCCGATGAGACCCCGATGGTGTTGGAGTCTCGCTCGCGCTACCACCACGCGGTGAGCTTGCGCTTCGAAAAAGCGGACGATCTGGCGGCAGCGCGCCGTGAAATCGCGTTGCTGCCGGAAGTCGCCGCCATCGAATCGGATGTGCGTGAACTGAGGCTCACTGCAATACCGAAGCCCGGGGCCAACGTCCTGGCCGCGGTCGGCGCGATTATCGTCAAGTACAACTGGGATGTGCCCGAATTGCACTTGGAATCCGGGCGTCTCGACGAAGTGTTCCGCTCATTGACGGATCCCAAGCCTCCTACCGGTATCGACGCATCGTCCGCGGCGGAGCTCAGCGCATGAACAAAGTGCTCGTGGTGTTTCGGCGTGAATTGCGCAGCTATTTTGCGACTCCCCTGGCGTACGTCTTCATCGTCATCTTCTTGGTGCTCGCCGCCGTGTTTACGTTTCAAGTCGGCGGCTTCTTGGAGCGCAACCAGGCGGACCTGCAGTCATTTTTTCGGTGGCATCCCTGGCTGTACTTGGTGCTGATCCCGGCCATCTCGATGCGGCTTTGGGCGGAGGAGCGCAACAGCGGCAGCATCGAATTGCTCATGACGTTTCCCATCACCCTATGGCAGGCGGTGGTGGGCAAATTTCTCGCCGCCTGGTGCTTCGCGGGAATTGCGCTCGCTCTCACCTTTCCGGTCTGGATCACCGTCAACTATCTAGGATCGCCGGACAACGGCGCCATTGTTGCGGCCTATGTGGGCAGCTTTTTGATGGCCGGCGGATTTTTATCCATCGGCATGTGCCTCTCGGCGGCGACGCGCAATCAAGTCGTGGCGTTCATCACCGCCGCCTTGGTCGGATTCGTATTCCTGCTGGCGGGCTTTCCCTTGGTGCTGGATTTCGTGCACGGCGTGCTGCCGCAGCCGATTGTCGATGCCATCGCGTCCTTGAGTTTTTTCACTCACTTCGATGCCATCTCCAAGGGCGTGATCGACTTGCGCGATCTCGTGTATTTCGCCGCACTCATCGGCTTCTGGTTGGCCGCCACGGCCTTGGTACTCGACATGAAGAAGGCGGAATAGGTGAATAATCGTTGGCGAAGAGTGGGCTTTGGGGTCGGCGGCCTGATTGCACTGGCGGTGCTGTTTTTGGCGGTCGTGATGCTGTCGAACGTGGGCCTGCGGGGCGTGCGGCTCGATCTCACGCAGAACAAGCTCTACACCTTGAGCAAGGGCACGCAGCAGGTGCTTCGGGACTTGAAGGAACCGGTCAATTTGTATTTTTATTTTTCGCGGGACGCCGTCGCGAAGCAATCGCCGCTGATGATGCCGTATGCGGCTCGAGTGCGTGAGTTCCTGGAAGAAGTGAGCGCACGCGCCGGCGGCAAAATTCATCTGCAGGTGATCGATCCGCAGCCCTTCTCCGACGATGAAGATCGCGCCGCGGAATTCGGCCTGCAGTCTCTGCACCCCGGCGGCGAGGCGCTGTATTTCGGCCTGGCGGGCACCAACTCGACCGACGGCCGCTCCGCGATCCCGACGTTCACGGCGGACCGCGAAGAATTCCTGGAATACGACGTGGCGAAACTCGTCCAGGAATTGGGCACCCCGAAGAAACCGGTGATCGGCTTGTTGAGCTCGATCGGCGTGCAGGGACAATTCAATCCGCAGACCGGGCAGATGGGCGAGCCGTGGCCCATCTACACGCAGCTGCAGCAGCTGTTCGCCGTACGCAACCTCACCGCGGACCTCGACCATATCGACAAAGATGTCGATGTGCTGATGTTGATTCATCCGAAACAGCTGGCGCCCAAGACGCTGTACGCCATCGATCAATTTGTGATGCGCGGCGGAAGAATGCTGCTGCTGGTCGATCCGAATGCCGGCGCCGACTTGACTGGACAGGATCCGCGCAATCCGCTCGCCGGCGCGATGGCCAATCACTCCTCGGACCTGCAGCCGCTGCTGTCGACCTGGGGCATCGACTATGACGCCACCAAAGTCATCGGCGACTTGGGCCGTGGACTGGAGGTTCGCTCCAACACCTCCGCAGCTCCCGTTCGCCATATCGGTATCTTGGGATTGCGTCATGCCGACATGGATGCGAAGGACGTCGTGACGGCATCCCTCGAGTCCATCAATCTCGCCACCGTCGGATCACTTGCCGCGCGCCCCGGCGCCAAGACCACATTCGAGCCCTTGCTGCTAAGTTCCACCAATGCAGAGCCCCTGCCTGCGCAGCGCTTCAACGCGTTGATCGATCCTGCGGTCTTACGGGACGGGTTCAAATCGACGGGCGAGCGCTACACCATCGCCGCGCGCATTACGGGGCCTGTGGATTCGGCGTATCCCAACGGCCCGCCCGGGGATCAGAAGCCGGCCTCGGGTCCGCCGGTCGCGCACCTCGCCAAGTCAACAACGCCCGCCAACATCGTCGTGATCGCGGACACGGACCTTTTGATGGATTATTTGTGGGTGCAAACACGCGAATTACTCGGACAGCGGATCGCGCAGGCTTTCGCCAACAACGGCGACCTGATCGCCAACATTCTGGATAACTTGAGCGGCAGCAGCGCATTGATCAGCGTGCGTGGACGCGCCTCTTTTTCGCGCCCCTTCGAGCGGATCGAAGCACTCAAGCGCCAGGCGGACGATCGCCTGCGGGCCAAAGCCCTGGAGCTGCAATCAGAATTGCAGCAAACCGAAGGCAAATTGACGGAACTGCAGGCGAAGCGGAACGATCAGAGCTCCTTGATGCTGTCGCCGGAACAGGAGGCGGAGCTGAAGCGGTTTACCGCCGAGAAGGCCCGCGTCCGCAAGGAATTGCGCGAGACCGAGCGCGGCTTGGACGTCGATATCAATCGCTTGGGCTCGCGCCTCAAGGTGATCAACATCGCGATTGCGCCGCTGCTGGTCGCGGTGGCCGGCGTGGTTATTTTGTCGCTGCGGCGCCGCCGCCGGACGTTCTCGCACAGCGCCGCAGCAGGTCTGACATGAACCGGCAGCGATTCACCGCCTTGCTGGTTGCGGCGCTGTTGGCGATATCCGGCGCCCTGTACTTGAGCACCCAGCGCAACCTCCCGCGCGATCCGCACGGCATGGCCCTTCTGCCCTCGCTGGCGGGCGAACTGAACTCGGTGTCCGCGTTGACGGTGCGCAAAGGCGCGGCAGCTCCCGTCACGGTTCACAAACAAAGCGAGCAATGGACGGTGGCCGAGCGCGCCGACTATCCGGCGGACGTGCCCAAGCTGAAAAAATTACTGCTGGCGTTGAGCGATGCCAAGATCCGCGAAGAGAAGACTTCGAATCCTGACAGCTATGCCCTCATTGGCGTCGAGGATCCATCGCAGCCGGGCGCCGGTGGTACGCAGATCGAGCTCACCGCGCAGAACGGGAAGCACGCAGTGATCGTCGGCAAATCCGCCGGCGAGGGAACCTTTATCAGGCGCGCGGGCGAGAAAACCAGCTACATCGTCGAGCCGGCGATTTCTGTCGAAGCCGAACCGCGTTATTGGATCGATACCCGACTGCTCGACATTCCGACCGACAAGATCCAAAGCGTCGAGAGCAAACCTGCTTCGGGTGCCGCATATTCCGTACATCGCGTACCCGCGAACCCGTCG